>JAQUYH010000006.1 GCA_028691955.1 Bacilli bacterium
ATGCATATAAAGCTTATGAGATGATAAAAGAGGTAAGTCCTTATTCAATAAAAGATTTGTTAAAAGTTCATGGTGTAATGACATATTTAACTTTAGATGAATCTGGTATTTTTAGATCTTCTGCTGAAGGTGTATTTGATGGTGAAAAATGTATTTTCATGGCACCACCACAAGATAGAGTGCCAGGATTAATGGAAGAATTATTTGATTTTATGAAAAGGGAAAAAAATAACATTAATCCATTAATATTATCTTCAATATTTCACTATGAATTTGTTTTCATTCATCCATTTACCGATGGTAATGGAAGAATGGCAAGATTATGGCAGACTGTTATATTATCCAATTATAAAGAAGTTTTTGAATACCTACCAATAGAGAATCAAATAAAAAAATATCAAGAAGAATATTATGATTCAATAGCACATTGCCATACTAATGGGAATTCCAATGAATTTATTGAATTTATGTTAAAAATGTTTGATGAAGTTTTAGATGAAATAATTAGTTCATCATCGCAATCATTAACTCAAAATAGTGTTTATTTAATTAAATTATTAGATGTAATGGATAGTAATACTCCAATGACAGCTAATCAAATTATGAAAAAACTAAATATAAAATCGAAAGAAACATTTAGAGCAAATTACTTAGATCCTGCTATAAATGAAGGATTAGTAAAGATGACTATACCTGATAAACCAACAAGTAAGAACCAAATGTATTATAAAGTATAAAATTTAGATGAATAGCAATTTATTGAAATGGAGTTGGATTATGCAAAAGAAATTATTGTGTTTAGCTTTAATTGGAATATTTAGCCTTATTTTAGTGGGATGCACTAATGAATCAAAAAATAATTCCGTCGATATTGGTGAAAAGTCTAAATATGTATTAAGAAATGATTTAGTAAGTATTAGTGTAAATGAAGAAAGTTTAACTAATTCAAAAGCAACTTTTACTCTAATTAATCATACTGCTGGAAATTATGATTATGGTGAACCTTATTTAATCGAATATGAAAAAGAGGGGATTTGGTATAAAATAGTTCCAATTAATGATATGAATTTCAATATGATTGCCTATATTTTAAAACCAAAGGAGTCAAGAGAAATAACTGTTGATTGGGAATATCATTATGGGAAGTTATCTCCTGGTAAGTATAGACTTATTAAAGATGTATTTCGTGAATCAGATAGACCTATAGAAGAAAGCGATAAAGTTTATATAGGAGCAGAGTTTGAAATTAAATAATTTGCTGAATTTGAAAAATATAATTGCTAAAAACAGGAAATTTTAGTGTATAATATAGTCAATAAAAAGGGAGCGCTAGTACAGGCTTATTTATAAGTTTTTGTATTGGCGTTTTTTAGTAGTAGGAGGAAGTGATTGTTATTAATTATAGTATAAGAGATATCCCTATTCCTGCTGAAATCTCAACTAAATTAAATAAAATAAATTTATTCATTTACGAGAGCAATATGGATATCAATGATTATCTAACCAATTTATTTGTGTCTGAAGATTTTTGTAATAGTGTATTTCATAAGGATTTATCAAGAGAAGATTGGCAAGCAATATATTATGGAATTAAATCAGAGAAAGGTAAAGAGTACTTTAAAAATAATGGAATACTTTTCGAGCATTTTTCTAATAAAATATTAAGTGAACACTTTAGCTTACAAAATTTGATAAATTTTGGAAATATAGATTTTGAGGATCCTGATAAAGGATCTGATATTATTTTTTTTAATCAAGACTTTAAATTGCAATTTTATGAAGTTAAGTCAAAATGCACTGCAAATCAGAAAGGAAATCAAAAAGATTTTGCTGAATTAGTTAAAAATGCAATAAGATCAATATTTTGTAGAAGGTTGAAAAATGTAGCTAAATTGATGGGTGCTAAAACTGCAATAAAAGGTAAAGATGAATTATTTGGAAGCTATAAATTATTATGTGATATGTTAAATAACAGTTCAAATATGATTAACTATGTTGATAATGGTAATATCGACTTCAATATATGTATAATTGGTGAAAAAATAGATATTGATGATGACTTGTTGAAACAAGAAATTATCGAAGTGTTTAATACAAATAAGTATTGCCCTGAAAATTGTGAATATAATAATGAAGTTTGTATAAAAGGGATACTAGACAAAATAATAATCCTAAATATTGTGAATATTCAATTTTTAGGTGAGTTATCGTTAAATGTAATTTATGAAAAAATCATTAAAACAATTGAATTAATGGGAGTGCTTGATGAATAATATATATTTTGAACTTAATAGCGTGAAGAAAATATTATATTTAAGAAATGAAAGTCTTAACAATAATATATTGAAAGACAATGTTGTTGAAATTATTAATGATTTTTTTAATGAAACTCTAATTTTTATATCATTCTATGGTATTGATAATATAAGAATATTTTTAAATGTATTAATTAATTTTATTTTTGATTATTATAAAAGCGAATTAAAGCAATGCGATTACAGCCTTATTTTTCAATTTATAAAATTATTGAACTATTATCCTCATTTAAGAAAGTTGGGTTTAACAGAGAATAATATGGATATAACTGATTATTTAAACATTAGAATCAGAGATGTGAATGATATGTTATTAACTGATAGTCAAATTGAATTTTATAGAAACATAATGTTAAAAAATCAAATCATATATAGTGCTCCTACTTCATATGGAAAGACAACTATTTGCCTGAACGGATTTATTGATTTGCTGAAAATCGATAAAATAAACAATTTATTAATAATTGTTCCTACAAAAGCATTGATTAATGAATACAAGAAAAACATAAATCAGTATATAAAACAAAACAAATATGATATAAATGTTGTTGAAAGTGCATATTCAGAGTTTAAAAAACATCAAAAAACAATATATATTTTTACTCAAGAAAGAGTATTAGCTTTCTTCACTACTGAAGAAAAGAAGAAAAATATTGATTATATACTAGTAGATGAGGCTCAAATAATTTCATATTTAAAAAATAAAAGGACGCCGCTTTTATTAAAGGCAATATCATTGTTTGAAAGATGCCCAAAAATATACTTAACTCCTTTTGTAAAAAATTTTAATGATAATGTAATAAAAAAGATTGATAGTATAGATAGTTTTAATGAGATAGTTGTTACAGGAAAAGAATCACTGGTTGCAAACAATAAATTTATTATTGATTTATATAATTATGACCAAATAAAAGTTAGTGATGTGACATTTCAATCTCCAAATGATTACTTGTTTTTTGAAAGAACTTGCCCTAAAGTAATCAATGATGCTAATTTTTTAAATGTTATCCCAATTATGAAAAAAGTAATTGATAGGCAAGATAAAACGATAGTTTTTACTTCAAATCTAAACAATTCTTTAGATTGGCCCGAATTATTTCAAAAAGAGTACAATTGTAGTGTTAAAAATATGTCTAAAAGAATGAAAGCACTAATAAAACATTTGGAAGAAAATGTGCATCCAGACTTTGATTTAATTAATTATTTAAAAAGTGGAATTGCCTATCACAATAGTTATTTAGATAGTTTTACAAAAAGACAAATTGAATATATCTTCACTGAAGAAATTGGCAGTATAGATTATTTGTTTTGCACAAACACTATAAGTCAAGGCGTAAATTTTAGTGCAAAAAATATATTTGCTTTTATTGGTAGAATCCAATCTGATAATCCCGATTTGGATTTTGTTAATTTACTTGGTAGAGCTGCAAGATTAAAATATAATGGATTAGGAAATTTGTATTTTGTAAAGTCAACTCAAACAACGAAGTATGAAAAAGTATTTATGGAATCAAATGATAACTTGAATATTGAGCTGTCAAGTGTTTCATCTGATGATATAAAAAAGTCGGATAAAATTGAGCTGCGCTCATATATTGCAGACAACAGCATAGAAAATGAAGAGAAAAACAGAATAATAAGAGAAAACCAACATTTATTGAATGAGCTTAATATTAATATTGAGCCTATTGATCAAATGAATTATTCGATAAACCAATCAGATATATTTTCTATTGAAAAAAGTATTGAGTCATTGTCGGAGTCAACTATAAAAAAATATATAAAATTTTATCAATCATATGAATCTACAATAGAATTTATTTCCTTTTTAAAAAACACATATAATTGGGAAAAAATATATTTGAATGGCAGTAATCAAAAAAAGAAAAGAATATTAAATGTTGAATTTATTGCAACAATTATTACTAAATTGATACAAGGGAACACTATCAATAGTATTATTAGCTACAATATTGATAATAAAAAATATGATAGGTTATTCATTAATGTTGAGACAAAATCAGTTAGTTCCGAACAGAAATATGGATATGATCCTTGTAATTTAAATAATAAGAAGCATCTTAATATTATAATTATAAATTCATTATTCGATGTTCAAAATTTGATTGAATTTGAAGTGAAAAAATATATCCAGGATTTTTATTATCGAGTAAATAAAATGCATAATGTAACTTATAAAGACGAAAACGTTGAAAATTTTATTGATTTTACAACAACAGAAAAGAAAAAAATTAATTTAATGAATATTGGTATAATTGATACTTTTGCTATAAATGATATAGTTAAAAATAAAAATTATGATGAGATAATATCAAATGATAATATTGAATTAAATGAATTGTTTAAAAAGGTTTCGGAATTAGAGGGTGACGAGTCTCCATTATATTATGCAATAAAAGATATTGTGAGTTAAATGATCTAGTTCATAGAACTAGGTCATCTTTTTCTTTTGTCATCTTTTTCTTAGGAACAATATAAATATATTCATCTTGATCTTCTTCTTTAGATTCAATTATCTTCTTTGACTCTGGTAGTTGTTCTTTTGGTTTGTAATCAATAAACTTCTCATTTTGATTCTCAATAATATTAACGATAGTATCTAATCTATTTTGATACATATGAGAGTAGGTATTAAGTGTTTCATCAATTTTAGTATGTCCTAGGTATTTAGCAACTAAAGTTATATTAGCGCCGCTATCAATTAATAAGAAAGCACAACTATGCCTAAAATCATGGATTCTAATATCTTTAGCACCAGCATTAAATGCATTCAAAGTTTTTCTATTTCTAAAAGTTGTATCAGCTATAGGATCCACATCACCGAATACAAACCACTTATCCTTAAATCCGTAATAGGTAGAACATTTATCATATAATCTTTCTAAATCATTTATTAAGAATAGGGGAATAGGTATTGTTCTATAACTAGAACTGGTTTTAGGACTAGTTAAAGTATAATTTTTATTAGTTTTCTCATTAGGGACTTTTACAACATTTTTATTAACAGTTAAAGTTCTTTTATTAAAATCAATATCTTCCCAAGCTAATCCTCTAAGTTCACCATTACGAAGTCCACAATAGAATAAGGTTTGAAATGCACATCTATATTTTAAATCAGGTTCTACTGATAAAAATCTTTGAAATTCTTGATGAGTATAAAATAACATCTCTTTTTTTCTTTCATTAGGATTATTAAAATTAGTCATTTTACTATAAACTTAAAAAAAGTTAATGTCATACCACTTAGTACCAAAGTTTAGTAATGTCTTTAAATACTTATACAACCCATTTTTATATCTAGTAGATATTTCTTTAGCATTAATTGTTTGTCTCCACATTTCATAATGTCTTATATTAAAACCAACTAATTTAAGATTGTCTAATGGTTCTAGAAATGGCCTCATTGTTCGATAATTTTTTAGAGTGGTAACTTTAACTTTATCTTGTTGATAATTGTAATGCTCTTCAATTAAATCTTTAAAGGTCATATCTGAATAATCAGTAGCGTTTTTTATCTTAAGTTTAAACTCAGCTTCATGATCTCTAGCATCTCTTCTAGAATCAAATTTCTTAGAATGATATCTATGTCTTCTACCTAATAAATTAGTATAGCTTAAATCAACAAACCAACTTCTACCATCTCTAGTTATTTCATCTTTTTAGCTTGTCTTATTGCAATATTTATCACATCTCTTCTATTTTTCATGTTCAAATAATTTATGAAAAATTTTAATTACTTTACTTATTCTATTCTTATAACAATTTGAAAATGACACAATTTTGCATTAAATAGAAACATGAAAATTTTAATAGAATAATCAAGTGAAAAATGATATAATTGTAATAATGGAGGCAACAAGTATGGAAAAAACATATAAAAAAATTCAACAATATTTTGACAAATTAAACAATGATACCTCTCATTTTATAAATTCTAATGATATATGTACACCTATGGAATGTGTAAAAACAATGGTTGATAGTGTTCCAAAGACTTTTTGGACAAAATCAAATATTAAAATTTTAGATTGCTGTTGTGGTAATGGAAACTTCCCGGCATATATTGCAACAAAAACTAGTTTAGAAGATATCTATTTTAATGAAATAAATAAAAAAAGGATTGAAAATTTATACAAATATTTTGGAAATAATATTAATCTAACTCAAAAAGATTTTTTAAAATTTCCATCTAATGAAGAGTATGACTTAGTTGTAGCTAATCCGCCATATGCAAAATTTAATAATGATAAAAGAGTATCAAAAAATCATAATATGTCAAGGGACTTTATATGCAAAGCAATAGAAGTCACTAAACCGGGAGGATATGTTTTGTTCATTGTCCCAAATAATTGGATGTCATACGCAGACAGAAATGTTTTACCATCTTTAATGAGTAAATATCAATTTGTTAATTTAGACATAAATGGAGCAAAGAAATGGTTTCCTAAAGTTGGCTCATCATTTACGTGGTTTCTATTGCAAAAAAAAGCCAATAAAAAAAAGTTTAGTGTTAGCAATAATTATGTTATAAAAGATGAACAAAAAGTAAAGCTTGACAAAAATGTTGAGTATATCCCATTATACTATTCAGAAATGGTAAGAAAAATAATTAATAAAACAATAAATAATTGCAAAATTCCAAAATATAATGTAGAAACAAGCAGTTTTCTACATCATCATACAAAAGCTGAAATGATGCAAAACAAAAGAACAGAAGAATTTAAGTATAAAATCATTCATACACCTAGCCAAATAGTTTGGTCAAAGATTCCACACAAGTATCAAGATAATTACAAAGTATTTTTGTCATTAACCAATCAATATAAAGTTTTCGTTGATAATTGTGGGATGACACAAAGTATTGCATTTATCAATTGTAAATCAAAAGAAGAAGCAGAAAAAATTAGCAATGAATTAGATAATGATATTTATAAATTTTTAAATAATATTACACGTTATGGAAATTTTAATAATATTAGAATACTGCAGCATTTTCCATTATATGGATCTTTTAAATTAAATGAAGAAGAAAAAAAGTTTGTAAAGGAGTTTAATGAGAGGTATTATGGCAAATAAAAAGAACAGAAACATACAGATTATTAAAACATATGAAGAATTAGAAAATGAAGTTGATTATGAGCAATTCGAGTATAGGGATTATTTTTATCTCATATGTAATTTAATTCCAAATAAAGAAAAGGAAAGGCTTGAGATAGAGGTAATTGACACAGATGCTTGCAATGATCATGGGCTTGTATATGTTTTTGTGGTTAAAGGTAAAATATTTAAGATTGGGGAAAGCATTACACCAATTGTCAAAAGAGTACAATCATATAACTGTGGAAAAGTTGAATACAGAATTAATGGAACAAACTCTACAACAAATTATTTTGTATTACAAAGCCTTTTAGCTATAAACGAAGTTGTTCAGGTATATGCTTTTTTCCCTCAACAACCAGAGTATGAAATATTTGGTAAAAAATATAAGGATAGTTGGCCAGTTTCAAAGAGGGCAGAAAACATAATAATAAATGCCTTTATTGCAAATCACGAAAAAAAGCCTATAGGATGTACACAGAGATAGTTAAACTACATTTTTATAGTGGAAATAAGTTCTATTAAAACAGAAGCCGCAATAAATAATCCAGCATCATGGAAAATAATGGAAAAACTAGGCTTTTCTAGAAGTAAAAACAGCGGATATGTTAATTATGCCTTCATTGAAGAACCAGTAGAAACTTATGTTTATCACAAGACTAAAGAAGAATACTTAAATCAGAAAGCAAAACAGTAAAGTTTTGTTTTTTTATGTAAACAACAGCTATCATCCATTGACTTAATAATTAATAAAATACTATAATTTACTACAGTAGGAGGAAACAATGAATAAAATAATTATCGCACCGAACAAATATGTTCAAGGAAAAAAGGCACTTGAAAACCTAGAAAATTATACAAAAGGATTAGGAGACAACGTTTGCGTTATAGCAGATGAATTCGTACTTAATTTAGTTAAAGATAAGATTGCAAGTACTTTTAAAGGGCAAATATCTTTTGAAAAATTTAATGGAGAATGCTCAAAAGTAGAAATTAAAAGACTAGAAGAAATTTTTAAAGAAAAAAAAATAAATGTAGTTGTTGGAGTAGGAGGAGGAAAGACTTTAGATACTGCTAAAGCCACTGCTTACTATTTAAATATTCCAGTAGTAATAGCTCCAACAATAGCTTCAACAGATGCACCTTGTAGCGCTCTTAGCGTTATATACAAAGAAGATGGCGTATTTGATGAATACCTAGTTTTACCAAAAAATCCAGATCTAGTTATAGTAGATACCGAAGTAGTAGCAAGCTCACCAGTAAGACTTACAGTATCTGGTATGGGAGATGCACTATCAACATATTTTGAAGCAAGAGCAACATTCAAATCAGGTAAACCAGTTATGGCAGGAGGTCTTACTACAAATGCTGCTATGATGCTTGCCAAAGGATGCTTTGATATACTTTTGAGAGATGGATTAAAAGCCAAAGAAGATTTAGAAAAAGGAATAGAAACTAAAGAAGTTGATAATATAATAGAAGCCAATACCTTACTTTCTGGACTAGGCTTTGAAAGTGGAGGTTTAGCAGCTGCCCATGCTATTCATAACGGATTAACAGCTCTAAAAGAATGTCATCATCTATACCATGGCGAAAAAGTAGCCTTTGGAACAATAGTGCAATTAGTACTTGAAGATGCTCCCAAAGAAGAGTTAGAACAAGTAAGAACCTTCTGTAAAAAAGCAGGACTTCCAACAAACTTATATGAAATGGGAGTAACAGAAATAGTAGAAGAAGACATAATGAAAGTCGCACAACTTTCGACAGTTGAAACAGAAACAATTCATAACTTACCATTTGAAGTTAATGCCAAAATGGTATATGATGCTATATTAAAAGCTAATTCATTATAAAAGCTAAAACATACTGAAAAGTATGTTTTTTTAAAAATACTATGTTATTAATCAAAAATGTGTTATACTACACAAGCAACGAAAAAGGAGAAATTATGAAATTTAAAGAATTAAAACTATCTAAACAAATAATGAATGCAATAGAAAAGATAGGATATGAAGAAGCAACGCCTATACAAGAATTAGCTATACCAGCAATAATGGAAAATAAAGACGTAATCGGTTTAGCTCAAACAGGAACTGGAAAAACAGCAGCTTTTGCTTTACCTATAATAGATAAACTAATTAGAACCTCTAAACCTGATAAAAAAATCAAGTTTTTAATCATAAGCCCAACTAGAGAACTAGCTGTTCAAATAAGAGATAATATTTTAAACTACATTGAAGAAACAGAATTTAAATGTAGTGTAATATTAGGTGGAGTTAACCAAGAATCACAAATAAGAGTTCTAAAAAATGGTATAGATATTTTAGTTGCCACACCAGGAAGACTAGTAGACTTAATAAAACAAAAAAAAGCTGATTTAAGCAATGTAGAAACTATAGTATTAGATGAAGCTGACACAATGTTAGACATGGGATTTATAAAAGATGTTAAATTTATAATTAGTCAAACTAAAGAAAAAAGACAAACATTACTATTTTCAGCAACTATGCCAAAAGAAATAAAAGAGTTAGCAGCTAATATAATGAATAATCCAATAACAATAAAAACAAAAACAGAAGAAATAACAGCAGACAAAATCATAGAAGAAGTATATTTTGTAGATACCAAAAATAAAACCAATTTACTGATCGAGTTAATTTCAAATAAAGAAAAACCTTCAATATTAATTTTTACAAGGACTAAGCACGGAGCTAATAAATTAGCAGAAGAGTTAAGCGAATTTGATATTAAGACTAGTGTTATACATGGAAATAAAACACAATCAAATAGAGTAAAAGCATTAAGTGACTTTAAAACAGGCAAAACCAGAATTATGATTGCAACAGATATAGCCGCTCGTGGTATAGACATAACAGATTTAGGTTTGGTAATTAATTACAATATACCAGAAAAGCCTGAAATATATGTTCATAGAATTGGACGTACTGCAAGAGCCGGAAAAAGTGGCAAATCAATCTCATTATGTTCAAGCTGCGAGCAAAAGGATTTGAAGGATATTGAAAAACTAATCAAACATAATATTGCTGTTATTGAACATAAATACAAAATGGTTGAGCAAGAACAAAAGCCAAAGCAAAAATCTAGAACAGTAAATGCTAATAAAAAAATTGTCAAACCACTTAAAGACAAACCTAAATCATATAGTTCAAACAAGCGTAACAATTATTCAAATAAAAGAAACAATGATAAAAGAGGTTTTTCAACAACTAAATTTAAAAACTATAATAGAAGATCAAAATAATATAGTAAAAGAGTATACATTAACCAAATTTTCACATAAGCACTAGTATTAGTGCTTTTTAAATACTTAATTTTAATAAAGTCTAAATTTATAGTATAATATAAATAGGTGATTGTATGATAATAAAATATGAATCAAAATATTCAGAAGACGTAAAAGATTTATTAGTTGAATTACAAGAGTATATTGTATCCATAGATAGAGAAAAATATAACATTATAACTCCAGAATATAGAGAAAAATATTTTATTGAAGCAATTGAAGAAGTTAATAAAAATAATGGCCAAATACTATTAGCAAAAGAAGAAAATAAAATAGTCGGTCTAGTAATAGGATTAATTATAAAACCAATTAATGAATATGCTTTTAAAGCACCTAAAAGAGGCAGAATATCTGAATTAATAATTACCCAAAAATATAGAAAAAATAAAATGGGCGGTTTATTACTAGAGTCAATGGAAGAATATCTAAGAGTAAATGGTTGTGAAGATATACTAATAGAAGTATTTGGCTATAATGATTTAGCTATAAAATTTTATGATAAACATGGTTATAATACTAGGCTATTAGAAGTAACAAAAAAGATTAAAGGAAAGGAGTAGTGATTATTAAAGAATAATATCTCATCTGAATAAATACAACATATCAAATATAACATCAGTATTTAACAAATTAACTTAATAAAATATTGGAAGAGAGTTTTTATATAAATAAAAAAATATTAGGCTTTTTAGTTGTAATTATGTGCTTTTTATTAGTTGGTTGTGGAAATAGCACTAGTGATGAAACACAGGAGGCAGTAGACCAAGGAAATTCAGATAATAGTGATAAATCAGAAATCAAACTATATTCAACAGAAGATAGATTAGTTTATAATGCTGGTGGAGTATATTACATTGTAATTGATTTTGATGATGAAGATAATGCCGATGGTTTAAAATGGATATATAATTATAGTGATTCAGCAACGGCAGCTGCAATGGTTGCAGGAATAAAAACTAACTTAGATGAAGAAAGTGATGTAGTAAGCGTAACACAAGATATAGAATATGGGGAATAAGCTTACGACGGATTAAATCGTGCAACAGCAGAAGCAGTCTTTATCATGTATGAAGAAATACAAGAAGATGATTAAAGCTCTTTAAAGAGCTTTTTTAATGTCAATAAATAAGCTATAATATAAATAGAAGTTATTAATATGAAAGAATTAACAGAAAAAATAGTAGAATTTGCTAAAGAAAGAAATTGGCTAGAATATAATACACCATCTAATTTAGCGAAATTTATTTCAATAGAAGCAGCCGAATTACTATAGTGTTTTTAATGGAGTGATGATTATAATAAAGATGAAGTAAAATATGAATTAGCCGATGTTATGAATTATTGTATTATGATGTGCTACCAAATAGGAGTAGATCCCAAAGAAGTAATACTAGAAAAAATGAAAATAATAGCTAAAAAGTATCCTGTGGAAAAAACAAATCAAAAAGGTGATAAGCTAGTAAACTATAAAAATTTAAAACAACAGTACATAAAGAATAACAAATAATATAATTAGAAAATAAAATCAATCTAGTTATTTGGTTTTTTAATTATTTGGTTTTTTAATTTCATGTTATAATCAAAATAGGAGAGTGTGTAATGAAAAATATAGTATTAGAAAAGAAAAAAAAGTTTGTATTTATAAATATAATTATAGGTTTATCCTTAGTTCTACTTATATTCACATTTATAACAATTGATTATTTAAGAGCTAATAATGGTAAAAAACCTTTATTTGCCATTCATAGAGTTGGAGTTACAACAGTTGATGTAGTAAGTAATGATTTTAAAGATACAGTATTAAACGATATAGAAAGCTCTGTATATTATGGAATAGGATATAGCGTTTCCGTTTGTGACAATAGAACTAGCAACTATAAATTTAAGCTTGGTGAGCAACCAGCTGATCCTTGTTTTACAATACTAAATTGTAGTGAAAAAGATGATTTAGGAATAGATCGTTATTATGAATATTCATTTTTTGATAGCAAATTGTATAGAGTTAGTCAAATAACTCGAATACCAATAGCAAATGTAGATGAAACAGAAGAATCTTTACAAGAAAACACTTTAGAATTAAACAATATAAATGGATGCGGAGCAACTTTTGAAAAAATCGATAACACAACATATGAGATAGTTCAAGTTTGTAATATACTCAACATGTCAGAAAGCGATATAATAGATATTTACTCTGCTGGTTATAAATCCTTAATAGATACAAGAACAACAAAAGAAGATATAATAGATTATTACCACAATTGGATGGTATGTGAATAAGGTGATTTATGAAAAAAAATGTAAAAAAAATATTAATAGCAATTATTATAATTATATTAATTCTTGCTATATTAGGAACAGTTGATTATATTAGAGCAAATAACAAACAAAAGCCAATATTTACTTATAAAGAAGAAATTATAAATAGTGACAATATGTATGTTGGCACAAAATATTATGGTGCAGGATACACTATACTTATTTTAGACTATTGTGGAAACTATGAATCTAAAATCTTTCCTTTAGGAATAGGCACATTTGCTTGGTTTATAAATGGATCATGTAGTAATCAATAAATAAAATTAACAAACATCAAAGGAGATATCATATGAAAAGATTACTTAAAATTAGTTTAGATTTAGCTTTACTATCTTTTATTCCGGTAATATCATGGTTTCTATTAGGATTAATAGTCGATAAAGACTTGATAAACGTCTTTGGTTTAACATATCCAATTCAATTCCTTTGGTACATTTTAAAGTCCATTTTCTCAACTGGAGCAAATATCAGCAAAGTTAAAGATAAGAACAACAATGCTGTAATGTCAGGAATTGTTATTGGAACAATAGTAGGTTTAATAGTTTTTGGATTTCTAGCCTTAAATGTAGATAATTATATAAGATTTATGAATATGGATGTTAATATCTATAGAACATTCACTATATATTCAATCTTACAATTATATATAGAACTAATTTTACAATTTATATTGACTAAACTGTATTATGAAAATAATAATAATTTAGCCAATAAATACTCAATAAGATTTAATTCTATAAACTTTTTCGTTTTAATAGCAACATCATTAATAACAAAAAATCAAGTTTTGATAGTTACTATAACTTTAATAAGTATATTTACGTATGCTATAATAATTTTTATTAAATCATTTGATAAATTTAAATTACAGGTCAAGTTGTTAAATTGGATAAAATATGACTCGGTAGAGTTATTTAATAATATTATGTTTTTCTTTATATTCTTGTTTGGATTAAGTAATGCACTAAGCTATGGAGAAGAATATGCAATGGCATTAAATTTTATAGCCTTAATAACTGACACCCAGTGGGATGTATATGATTCAATATTAACAACAGCCCAAATAGATATAAGTAGAAAAACATTTAATTATAAAAAACATTTAAAGAATGCCTATAAATTACTATCAATACTTTTAATTAGCATTCTGATATTGTTTATAGGACTATATAATTTTTACAATTTATCTTTATCAATAACATTAATTTATTTGTCATTTGAATTAATTAATTTTATGTTATATCCTATTTATAAAATTAAGATGTGTTAATTACAACTAGAATATTCAGCACTTAAAACAACAGAAAATAAAATAATTTCATCTGTTGGAAGATTCCTTTTTTCTTTTTTAAAAACCCCATACTGTACAGGAATTGGTCAAGTTTTCTCCACACTTTATCAATTTATAGTTTCAAGTCTGTCCTTTGAAAGAAGATACAAGACTAGTAAAAATGGAGAAGTAATAAAAAAATAAGTAAACAAAATTGGTGTAAAAGCACCAATTTTTTGATATAATAAAATATAGAATAAGGAGCTTGTATGAATAAAGAAATAGATGAAATAATTAAAAATAGTGAATCACTAATAGAAATGCTTCAAAAAATTCAAAAAATAGATGGTTACTTATATTTTGAAAGACTATTTTATTTGTCTGAAAAATTAGATATGTCTTTAGAAGATATCTACAGCACTGCTACCTTTTATAATGGCTTTAGCTTTAATATGAAAGGTAAATATCAGATAAATATATGCTTAGGAACCGTCTGTTATGTAAAAGGTTCAAAAGAACTATCGGAAGAAATTAGCAAAATATTAAATATAAAAGACGGCGAATGCACAAAGGATGGAAAGTTTTCATTAGATACAACTAGATGCTTAGGTTGTTGCTCAATGGCTCCAGTAATGAAAATCAATGATGATATATATGGCTTTGTAAAAAAAGAACAAGTAAAAGAAATACTTGCTAAATATAATTAGGAGTTAATATGGAAAGAATAAGAATAACGGTTGGCCTAGGCTCTTGTGGTATCGCTTCAGGAGCAAAGATAGTATATGAAGCATTAAAAGAAAAGACACAAAAATTAAACGTACAAATAGTAAAAGTAGGATGTATTGGAATATGTAGATATGAGCCTATTGTGGAAATTTACAAAGATGGTAATAGAATAACATATATCAATGTTTCAGAAAAAGATGTAGAAGATATAATAGAAAAAACCATAAAAAATAATGAAATAATAGAGTCTTTATCTCTAAAAGAAGAGAATAATAATATTTTAAATGATCCCTTTCTTAAAAGACAAACTAGAATAGTATTAGAAAACTGTGGAAAAATAAACCCTGAAAACATTGATGAATATGGTGGATATAAAGCTCTAAGAAAAGCCTTAAAGATGGATAAAGACGAAATAATTCATGAAGTAAAAGAGTCAAAACTAAGAGGACGTGGCGGAGCAGGATTTAAAACAGGAGACAAATGGTCTTTAGTTAAAGCCTCAGCTGGCGATAAAAAATACGTTTGCTGTAATGCCGATGAAGGAGACCCTGGAGCTTTCATGGATAGAGCCATATTAGAAGGGGACCCACACTCTGTAATAGAAGCTATGATAATAGCCGGATACGCAGTAGGAGCTAGTGAAGGATTCATATATGTTAGAGAAGAATATCCACTAGCTGTTGAAAGATTAAAAGTAGCAATTAAACAAGCTCAAAGCAAAAAATACTTAGGCAAAAATATACTAAACAGTGGCTTCAATTTTAATCTAGAATTAAGACTAGGTGCAGGAGCTTTTGTGTGTGGAGAAGAGACTGCCCTAATGGCATCTATTGAAGGGAAAAGAGGAGAGCCAAGACTTCGACCTCCATATCCAGCAGAAAAGGGAGTTTATAATAGCCCAACATTACTTAATAATGTAGAAACATTTGCCAATATTCCAATAATAATTTTAAATGGATCAGCATGGTTTAATAGTCTTGGAACAGATAAATCAGGTGGCACAAAAGTATTCGCACTAGGAGGTAAAATAAAAAATACAGGCTTAGTTGAAGTGCCAATAGGAACAGAACTAAAAGAAATCATTTATGATATAGGTGGCGGAATAGCTAACGATAAAAAGTTCAAAGCTGCTCAAACAGGTGGCCCATCAGGCGGGTGTATTCCCGCAAGCTTAATAAATGTTAAAATGGATTATGACAATTTAAAAGAAATAGGAACAATGATGGGTTCTGGTGGACTTATTGTAACGGATGAAGATACCTGCATGGTAGATATTGCCAAATTTTTTCTAGACTTTGCAGTAAGCGAATCTTGTGGTAAATGCACTCCTTGCAGAATAGGAACTAAAAGAGTTTATGAAATACTTGATAAAATAACTAAAGGAAAAGGTACAATTGAAGATTTAGAAAATCTAGACAATTTATCTAAACATATACAAGCAACATCATTTTGTGGACTTGGTCAAACAGCAACTAATCCTGTTTTATCAACAATGAGATATTTTAAAGAAGAGTATATAAGTCATATAGTAGAAAAAAAGTGTCCAGCAAAAGTTTGCAAAGACTTATTAAAATATAAAATAAATAAAGAGTTATGTAAAGCATGTGGATTGTGTGCAAAAAATTGTCCAGTTAATGCTATTATAAAAACAGATGATAAATACGAAATAGACGAGTCTAAATGTATCAAATGTGGAGCTTGCTTTAACAATTGTCACTTTAAGGCAATAGAAAAGGAGTAAATATGGTAACTTTAAAAATTAATGATAAAGAAGTATCAGTAAATGATGGTGATACTATATTAGATGCAGCTAAAAAGCTAAATATATTTATTCCAACGCTTTGCTATTTAAAAGAAATAAATAAAGTGGCTTCATGTAGAATGTGTTTAGTCGAAATAAAAGGATTACCTAAACTAATGACTTCCTGTTCAACTGAAGCAAAAGAAGGAATGGAAGTATATACTGAAACAGACAAAATAAAAGAAGCAAGAAAAAATAATTTGGAATTATTACTCTCTAATCATAATAAAGACTGTGATAACTGCTTAAAAAACAATCAGTGTAAATTTCAGGAGCTATTAGATAAATATGACATAAAAGAAAAGTACAAAAATACTAGAGAAAAACTTAATATTGACAACTCAACTACATACTTAGTAAGAGACTCAAACAAATGCATATTATGTGGAAGATGTGTTGATGTCTGCAGTAAAGTGCAAGACATTTCAGTTATAGGAAGAAACGGCAGAGGAATAACTACCCAAATAGGTTGTGCTTTTGAGTATCCAATGGTAGATTCTCCTTGTATAGGGTGTGGTCAATGTACTTTAGTTTGTCCAACAGGAGCATTAACAGAAAAAGATGATACTAAAGAAGTAGAAAACGCTATAAATAATAAAGATTTGCACGTAATAGCTTGTACTGCTCCAGCAGTAAGAGCTGCTTTAGGTGAAGAATTTGATATGCCAATAGGAACTAATGCAAAAGGTAAAATGGTAACTTCACTAAGAAAACTTGGGTTTGATAAAGTGTTTGATGTTGACTTTGCAGCCGATTTAACTATCATGGAAGAAGTAAACGAATTAATCGAAAGAATAAAAGAAAATAAAAATTTACCAATGTTTACTTCATGTAGTCCAGGATGGATAAAATATGTAGAGCAATACCACCCAGAACTTATTGATAATTTATCTACTTGTAAGTCCCCACAACAAATGATGGGAGCTATATTAAAAACATACTATGCTAAAAAAGAAAATATTGATCCATCAAAAATATTTGTTGTTATGATAATGCCATGTATAGCTAAAAAGTTTGAACGAGCAAGAGATGGAGCTAATGATATAGATGTTGTCTTAACTACTAGAGAAACAGCTAGAATGATTAAAAGACAAAATATTGATTTTAATTCTTTAGAAGATAGCGAATATGACTTGCCTTTAGGAATAGGAGCTTCTGTTGTTTTTGGAAGCTCGGGCGGAGTTATGGAAGCGGCTTTAAGAACACTTACAGAAACCTTAACTAATAAACCATTAGAAAAAATAGAGTTTAATGAAGTAAGAGGTTTAGATGGAATTAAAGAAGCAACATATGACGTAAATGGAAGAGAAATCAATGTTGCTATAGTAAGTGGCATTAAAAACGCTAAAAAAATTATTAAAAAAATAAAGAACAAAGAAGTAAATTATGACTTTGTAGAATTTATGACTTGTCCTGGAGGCTGTTTAAATGGTGGTGGACAACCATATATAGATTTTGATAAATATGATGTAGAAGAAGTAAAAAAGCTAAGAATGAAGTGTTTAATGGAAGAAGATAAAAATTTACCAATTAGAAAAGCACATGAAAATCCTTCTATAAAAGAGTTATATAAATCATTCTTAGATCATCCAGGAAGCGAATTAGCTGAAAAATTACTACACACTAAATATGAAAAAAGGGAAAAATATAAAAAGTAGAAGTATTAAAAATTCTGCTTTTTTTTGATATGATACAAGAAGGAGGTTATATGAAGGCACTAACAATAAAAGAACCATGGGCTAGTCTAATAATAATGGGTTATAAGAAGTATGAGTTTAGAACTTGGAAAACTAAATATAGAGGTAAAATACTAATTCATACAAGTCAGAACTTTGAAAAAGGTTATGTTAAAACATTTGAAAAGTATAACTTAAAATTAAAGTCAGGCTATATAATAGGAGAAGCGGTATTAACAGATTGTATTTTAGTAGATAAAGAAATGAATGATAAATTAGTAAAAGAGGATATTTTTGTATATGGAAATAGTGATCATACAGGAATATATGCCTGGAAGTTAGAAAATGTAATAACATATAACCAACCAACAAAAGCAAAAGGAAAACTAGGAATATGGAATTATGAGGAATGATATATGAATATTGTAAGCATAAAAGAAAATAGAAATTATTTAAGTGAGTATTGCAGACTTTGTATAGAAGAATGGGGCACATACAATATAAGTGATGAATTAGAAAATAAAATAAAAAATAAGGCAAATAAAATTCTTTCTAATAAGAGCGATGTTATATCAATATTAGGTTTGATAGAAAATAATTTTTTAATTGGGGTTATTTCCTTGTTTAAAATAGATGGGGAAGAAAGGCAAGATTTAACTCCATGGTATGCTACAATGTATGTAAAAAAAGAATATAGAAAAAATAATTATTCTAAACTATTAGATAAAGCCATAAAACAAGAAGCCAAAAAATTAGGGTATAAAAAAATTTATTTAAAGAGTAATTTGCATAATTATTACGAAAAATTTGGGGCTATTGAAATGGAGAAACTAAAAAATGGAGAAACGCTGTATTATATTAATTTAATTGATAGAGTATAAATTATATAAAAAGATTAAAATATGATAATTTATATTACAGTAAATTTATTGTAAAAAGAGATAGTTATATACTAAATATATTATCTAACCAATTGTTAAAACAAATAACAAATGATATAATTATAAAATAATACTTATAAATAAAGGAAGGCTTATAAACATGAAAAAAATATATATTGTTTTAACATACCCAGGAGCAGTATTATCAAGAATAATTAGATTATATGAAAAAGCCGCCTATTCTCATGTGTCAATTTCACTTGATGATCATTTAGATCAAATGTATTCATTTTCAAGACTGCATCCATATAATGCCTTTATTGGAGGCTTTGTTCAAGAATCACCTGAGTTTGGCTCATTCAAAAGATTTAAAAAAACAACAACAATGATATTAGAAATAGAAGTTAGTGAAGAACAATATAATAAAATTGAAGAAACAATAAAAGAATTTAACACTAATCATTATAGTTATAAATTTAATATACTAGGATTAATTATGGCAGGATTTAAAATAAAAAGAAAATGTAAAAATGAATTTTATTGTGCCGAATTTGTAAAATACGTTTTAGAAGAAGCTGGTTGTTCTTATGAGATACCAGATGTGCCAACCCCAAAGGATTTTTTAAACTTAACAGGATCAAAATTAATATATGAAGGATATTTAAAAAATTATAAAAAGCAATGCTTTTAATTTTTTTTGCAAAAAAATAATAAATTCTTTGCAAAATATAAAAATTTGTTATATAATATGAAAACACAAAAAAGGGGCGATATTATGGCGAAGGCGATTAGCAAACTTACAATAAACACAGATTTTTTCTTATTAACTGAGGGATTACAATTAGAAAAAATGGCCGATAACCATTTACAAGAAGAAATAGATTATAACAGAGTTCAATATCTTGTTTATTACTTAATCTCGCAAGGATTTGGTTTAATAGAAATAAAAAAGGCTTTAAGCCAATTAGAAGATAGTGAAGCTTATTGCATAAGCTTGCTATATGATAAAGAATACAAATATAAAAAAAACATTAATATAAGTCCAGAGTTTTTTCAAAGTGCATATTTTGAAATGCTAGATAATATAATTCCAAAGTTAATAAGAATACTATCTTATAAAAATCAATTTGTTCCACATGTTTTTCAAAAAGATTCAAAAGGAAGGTATATATATTAAATGATAACGGAAATCTATTTACTAAGACATTCCTTACAAATTGATAAAAAATTGCTAAACTACGATCCGAAAGAAAAAGATCAATTAAAAAATGAAAAATTAATCTTAAGCAAAGAAGGAGAAATTCTTGCAGAAGAGTTTTCTTCAAGAAAAGAATTTCAAAATATAGATTTAATATACTCATCCAATTATGTTAGAGCCATAGAAACAGCAAAATATTTTTCGAATGATAAAATAATTAATATAGATTATCGTTTAGGTGAAAGAGTAGTTACAGAAAAAATTGATAATGAATTTTGGGCTAGCCAATTTTATAACGAAGAGTTAAAAACTAAAAATGGAGAAAGTGGTAAAGAAGTATCCAAAAGAATGATGGAAGTTATGAATGAAATACTTTTAAACAACTTAGGAAAAAGAGTATTAGTAGTAAGCCATGCTGCAGCCATTACTTTCTTTTTATTAAACTTTTGTAAACTTATTGATTTAGATTATCAAAATAAATCAAGAATTTTAACTTATAGAGGTAAAGAAATAATTAATGGGCCAATACAAAAGCCAAGTGCATTTAAATTAACTTATAAAGATAGAGAATTAGATAATGTTGAATATATAAAATAAAAGAGGTAATGTGAATTACCTCTTTGCTATTTCTACTCTAATTAGCCTATTATTATATTTTATATTATTACAGTTTTTTAATACTTTATCCAAGCATTGATTATTAACATTTACAAAAGTAAACTTAGATAATATTTCCATACCAGTAAATGTTCCTTCTTTTACATCAGCTTTCTTCTCTAAAAATAATAGAAAACTTCTTTTATCAATTTTATCTAAAGTACCAATTGTCAAAAATATTCTAGTAGCATCCTTTAAATCTCTTTTGCCATTTTTCTTTTTGCTTTTAACAGCGTCTACTTTGACATTAAAATCGCTTCCGATTGAAGCATTTAATTTCTCTGTTAAAAGTTTATTAAGAATACTATTTTTATCTTCCTCTGTTAATTCACTAATGAAAGATTCAAATAAGCTATTAGTCTCTTTGCTTCCTAAGACACTATCGGTAATAGTTTTAATTCTATTCATAAATATATCATTTTCTTTAGGAACTTCTTTCTTAATAATTTCTTTTTTAACAAATCTTTCTAAATCTTTCAATATTTTCTCTTCTTTAGAAGTAACAAGAGTAATAGCTAAACCCTTATTATTTACTCTTCCAGTACGTCCAATACGATGAACATAAGATTCATTGTTTTCAGGCAAATTATAATTAACTACAATATCAATATCATCAACATGAATTCCTCTAGCAGCAACGTCAGTAGCTATTAAATAATTAAATACACCAGCTTTAAATCTATCTAAAGTTGCAATTCTTTGAGACTGCGTAATATCGCCATGAATAACATCTGCATTATATCCTCTTAAAGATAACTTCTCTAATATTTCATCAGCTAATCTTTTGGTTCTACAAAATATAATACATTTCTTTGGATTGTAATTATCCATTAACCTGCAAAGGGCTTCTAATTTCGTGTTAAGATCAACCACATAATATTCTTGTTCAATATTTATAGCTATCTTTTCATCTGATTTAACAGAAACCATTTCATATTCATTAGACATATATTTTTCAGCAATAAGCTTTATTTCTTTTGGCATAGTAGCTGAAAGCAATAAAACTTGTTTGTCATTGTTAACTTTCTCAAAAATAAACTCAAGTTCTTCCTGAAATCCCATACTAAGCATTTCATCAGCTTCATCAAGAATAAAAAAATTAATTTCAGACAATTTAAGAGCTCTACGATTAATTAAATCCTTTACTCTACCTGGAGTTCCAACAACAACTTCAGCGCCTCTTTTTAAGTCTTTAATTTGGTTTTCAATACTACTGCTTCCATATATGCAAGCCGTTTTAACATTAGTATATGTGGCAATATTTTTAATATCTCTTTCAATTTGAATAGCAAGTTCTCTAGTTGGAGCAAGAATCAAAGTTTGCGTTTTTCCGTTTTGAGCAATGTTTTCTAAGATAGGAAGAGTAAAAGCTAAAGTCTTTCCTGTGCCTGTTTGACTTTGGCCTAATACATCTTTTCCATCTAGTATTAGTGGTATGATTTCCTCTTGTATTTTGGTTGGATTAGAAAAGTTTAATTCTTCTAATCTTTTTAGTAATTTACTATTTTTAATAATTTGATCAAATTTCATATTTCTCCTCTTTTGGCAACTCGATAATTGTATCACATTTATTTAAATAAACCTAATGTTTTTAACAAAAATTTGGCAAAACATTTAAATATTAATGTATAAAACAAATGTAAAGTGTATAACTTTATAAAAAAATTACCTTTAGCCAATAAAAAGCAACATTTTGACAAAGAGAAATGTATGTGTTAAAATATGCTTCATTAAGTGAAAGGAGGATAACATGGAAGGAAACAAAATAATTTTGGGCCATTATGAAAGACAAGTGGATGCTAAAGGCAGAATTATAATTCCACCAACCTTTTTAGTGCCACCAAAAGAGGAAATGGCAATATGCCAAGATAATGATATGTTTTTCAAAATATATCGATTAGAATGTCTAAAAGGACTAGTAATAAAAGCATTAAATAAGAGAGATGGCAGCATAGCCGATAAAGAAATATATTCAGCAATACAATCACGAATTGATCAATTAATGTCATGCATATTAGAGCAATCACATCTTGACAATCAAAGAAGGATGATTATTCCAGCTAAAAGTCTACCTGAAGAGGGCAGAAAAGTTATCCTCTTGGGTAGTGGAGACCATATAAAATTATTTAATAAATCAAGCAATTATGATTTATTTGTTAAGGAAAATAGAAGTCACATTTTACTATGACTTTTTTTTATTTAACACATTAATTTATTTGACTTTGCATAGTGTTAGTGATAGACTAAAAAGTAGTATAATAGAAAGAAGGTAGGGTATGAATATATCAGAAATACTAGATAACTCATCTGTTAAAACAGTATTTAATATTAACATATTTAATATAAATATACCTATAACTGAGTCTATTATAATGATGTGGATAATTTCTCTAATATTAATTTTTATAGCTCTTATTCTATCTTTGAAATTAAAAAAAGTTCCAGGCAAAAGGCAAGGAATAACTGAGTCTATAATAGAATTTATTTCTAATCTTTGCGAAGACGGAATTGGAGAAAAGGGAAAAAAGTTTGTTGGCTTTATTGGAACAATTCTATTATTTTTAGTAATAGCTAATTTAATAGACATATTAAATGTAATGATTTTTAATATAGATATTATCCCACCAACAAAAGATTTAAGCGTTGTTATCGCACTATCCATTATATCTATTTCATCAGTAATATATGCTGGAATTAAATATCGTAAATTTAGTGGATTTGCTAAAAGCTTCTTTAGCCCAGTGGCTATTATATTTCCATTTAAAGTATTAGACTATTTAATGAAACCAGTATCTCTAACCCTAAGACTATTTGGCAATATTAGTGTAGGCTACTTAATAATGGCTATTATAACTAGCCTAGTCCCTTTAATAATACCAAGTTTTTTGAGCTTATACTTTGATATATTTGATGGATTACTACAAGCCTATATATTTGTGTTTTTAACCACATTATATATTGGTGAAGCAGTAGAAGAATAAGGAGGATTTATGTCAGGAACAATCGCACTTGCAATAGGAATATGTATGACATCTTGTGCAGCAGCTGGAATTGGAATAGGTATGGCAACAGGCAAAGCCGTAGAAGCCATAGCTCGTCAACCAGAAGCATCAAAAAGCATTAGATCATTACTATTACTTGGAGCTGTTTTAGTAGAATCAACAGCTATATACGGAATGTTTGTATCATTTTTATTACTTGCTAAAATGTAAATTGAAAGGATTGGTAATATGGCACTAGATCTTAATATATATGATATTATAATAGCGATTATAAATTTTTTAGTGTTGTATATTATATTAAATAAAATACTATTTAAACCACTTTTAAACCATATTAGTAAAAGAAATGAAGAAATCAAAAATACAATAGAAGAAAATAAAAAATTAAGAAAGCAATTAGAAGAAGAAAAAAGTCATAATCAATTACAGTATGATAAACAGAAAAAAGAAATTCAAGAATCTATTGACATGGCTAAACTAAAATTAAAAGAAAATTATCAAGAACTGATTAAAAATGCTAAAGAAAAAGAGAACCAAATTTATAAAGACAATATTACTCGCATGAAACAAGAGCAAACTAAAATTATAAAAGAAAATAAGGAAACAATATCAAATTTATCAATTGAAATAGCAGAAAAAATACTAAAGAATACAATTGATGAAAACAAATTAAAAGAAATGACAGATAAGTTTATTGATGAGGCAATAGAAAATGAAAAATAAAATAGTTGCCTTATTTTTTAATTATAATATTAGTTTGAATGAATTAGATAAATTAATAAGAACTATAAATTCTAACAAGGAGTTATATTCTTTTTTCATGTCTTCTAATTACTCTTCTGAACAAAAAGAACAATATATAAAATCAACATTATCAAAATACTTTAGTCTAGATTTAATAAAGTATTTTGTAAACATATTAGAAAATAACATGATAGATAAGTTAACTTCCATTTTAAATGAAGTAAGTGAAGAAATAACCAAAAGAGATTTAAGCATTCACATAACTATTTTTAGTGTGGAAAAAATAGACGATAATCAAATAAATAAAATCAAACAAATTTATGAAAAAAAATATAGAGCAAAACAAAGCACTATTGAAGTTAAACTAGATAAAACTTTAATAGGGGGGCTAAAGGTTATTGTTAATGGTGATGTTTATGATAATACTATTAAAAACAAACTTTCTAAAATAAAAGAAAAGATACAATATAGTAATTATGAAATAGAGCAAGCTATTAGTGAAGAACTAGAAGATTTCAAAGATGAGTTAGAAAACTATGAATATGGTGAAGTAGTAAAAGTAGATGAAGAAATAGTTAATATTAGTGGCTTAGCAAAATGCAAATATGGTGAAATATTAGTCTTTGAAGATGGCAGTAAAGCACTAGCTCTAAATTTAAATAAAGATAGTATTGGAGCTGTCCTTTTAGAAAAAAATAAGACTATCAAAATTGGAATGAAAGTATCTAGAAGTGGAAGACCCGCATCTATTAAAGCTAGTGAAGCATTACTAGGAAAAGTAATTGATGTGTTTGGTAATACTATAGATGGAACAGAAAATATTAAAGAAGGAATATTAAAACCAATATTTACTAAAGCTCCAGGCATTATGAGTAGAAAAGCTATTAATAGACCACTTGTTACAGGAATTACAGCAGTAGACACCATGGTTCCTATTGGAAAAGGACAAAGAGAACTAATAATAGGAGATAAGCAAACAGGTAAAACAACCTTAGCACTAGATTCTATCATAAATCAAAAAGACAAAGACGTTGTTTGTATATATGTATCAATTGGTCAGAAAACCTCTTCTGTGGAAAATATAATAAAAATTTTAAAAGAAAAGGATGCTTTAAAGCATACAATTATTATAGTTTCATCCGCAAGTGACTTAGCCGCTAAGCAGTACATTGCTCCTTACGCAGGATGTGCCGTTGCCGAATATTTTATGCATAATTTAAAAAAAGACGTTTTAATTGTATATGATGATTTAACAAAGCATGCCATATCTTATAGAACCATATCATTACTACTTAGAAGGCCGCCAGGAAGAGAGGCATATCCAGGAGATATTTTCTATATTCACTCAAGACTTTTAGAAAGAGCAAGCCAACTAAGCGATGAGTTAGGTGGTGGGTCAATGACAGCTCTTCCTATTGTAGAAACTGAAGAAGGTGACATATCATCATACATTCCAACTAACATAATATCCATAACAGATGGTCAAATTCACTTAGATACGTCCTTGTTTCACAGTGGACAAAGACCAGCTATTAATGCCGGACTATCTGTATCAAGAGTAGGTAGTGAAGCTCAAAGCAAAATGATGAAATTAGTTTCTTCTTCAATTAGACTTTCATTATCACAATATTATGATTTAGAAATATTTTCTGAGTTTGGAGCAGACTTAGAAGAAGGAACAAAAAAGAAACTAGAAAATGGCAAAAAAATACTAGAAGCATTAAAACAAAATAGGCATGAATTATATGATGAAGCAAAAGAGGTTGTAATTACTTATTTAGTCTTAAATAACTTATTAGAAGATGTTGATTTATCTAATATTAATCAATTTATAAATAATTTTATTATTTTCATAAAAGATAAAGAAATTTATAATAACATTATAAATTATAGTAAAGACACGTATAGTGAATTTAAAGCTCAAATAGAATCTTTATTAATAGAATTTAAAAAGAAGGCAAATAATGGCTAATTTAAGTTATGTTGATAAAAGAAGAAAAAATGTTATTAAAAACAAAAAAATACTAAGGGCAATGTATCTAATATCTTCTATTCAAATTCAAAAAACAAAAGGAAAATATGAAGGAACTAAAATATTTTTTAAAAAAATAGAAGAATCAATCATTGATATTATAAGTGCTAATAATAATATTGACTACAAATATTTTAAAGAATCAAAAAATGACAAAAAAATATATATTGTTTTAACTAGTGATAATGGATTGGTAGGAGAATATAATCAAAATATACTTAAATTTTTGCAAAAAGAAGATATTGCTAAATCTAATTCAATTCTTTTAATAGCGGGTTATATAGGAAAAAAGTTAATCAAAAAAAACAAATATAATATAGATGATAAATTTGACTTTTTTATTAATAGTCCATCCTTACTTAGAGCCAGTGATATGACTGAATATATTATTGATTTATATAACAAAGATTCATATGATGAAGTATATGTAATATACAGCAGTATGGTAAATACATTTATTCAGAAAGTTAAAAAAATAAGATTGTTTCCACTAGATATCGGCAAGTTTGAAGAAGATACCAATGAAAAATTACTTGTTAATATGGAATATGAACCAAATATAGAAGAAGTATTAGATAGTATGTTTGAACTATATTTAAAAGGAATAATGTATGACATTTTAATAGACGCTTATATGTCAGAGCAGGCTTCTAGATTAATAGCTATGAATAAAGCAACAGTCAATGCAGACAAATTAATATCAAATTTAAACCTAGAATATAACAAAAAAAGACAAGAAAAAATAACTAGAGAGATTGCTGAAATATCAAATCACTAAAGGAGGGTATAATATGAATAAACCAAATATTGGCAAAATTTTATCAATAATAGGCTCTGTAATAGATGTTGAATTTGTCGATGAACTGCCCAATATATATAATGCCCTTGAAATACATATAAAAGAAGAAACCATTGTTTTAGAAGTTATTCAACATATTGATGAGAAAACAGTAAGAACCGTTTCTATGTCTCCAACAGAAGGTTTATATAGAGGAACAGAAGTAATTGATACAAAAGGTCCGATAAAAGTTCCAGTAGGAGAATCTGTGCTCGGAAGAACAATGAATGTATTTGGGTATCCAATAGATAAATTAGGAGATATTGAATCAATTGAACACAAAAGCATTCATCAAACACCGCCACCATTTAATGAAAGAATAAATTCTAATGAATTTCTAGAAACTGGAATAAAAGCTATTGATTTATTAGTACCTTTTGTAAAGGGTGGCAAAATTGGATTATTTGGTGGGGCAGGCGTTGGTAAAACTATCCTAATTATGGAATTAATGCGTAATGTATCAAAAGTAATGAAGGGCTACTCCATATTTGCCGGAATTGGAGAGAGATCTAAAGAAGGAAACGATTTGTGGAATTCCATGAACGATAGTAAAGTTCTATCGAGTGCCTCATTAGTTTTTGGACAAATGAATGAATCACCGGGATGCAGAATGAGAGTGGGACTATCTGCTCTAACTATAGCCGAATATTTTAGAGACTATGAAAACAAGGATGTGTTATTTTTTATAGATAATATATTTAGATTTATTCAAGCAGGTTCTGAAGTATCCTCTCTTCTAGGCAGAATGCCCTCAGCTGTAGGATATCAGCCTACTTTGGATAATGAAATAGGCGAATTAGAAGAAAGAATAACCTCAACTTTAAATGGGACAATAACTTCTATTCAAGCTGTCTATGTGCCAGCAGATGACTTAACAGATCCGGCTTCAGTTGCTACATTTAGTCATTTGGATGCAAAGATAGTTTTATCAAGAAAAATAGTAGAGCAGGGAATTTACCCAGCTGTAGATCCACTAGCCTCTTCTTCTAATATATTAGACCCTGAAATAGTAGGAGAAAAACATTATAAATTAGCTATTAAAGTCCAAGAAATACTGCAAAGATATAATGAACTGCAAGATATTATTTCAATACTTGGAATAGACGAGCTAGAAGAAAAAGATAAAATAATAATATATAGAGCAGAAAAAATAAAAAAATTTTTATCTCAACCATTATTTGTAGCAGAAGACTTTTCTGGTAAAGAAGGCAAATACGTTAAAATAGATGACACTATTAAAGGCTTTGAAAAAATAATAAATGGTGAACTGGATAATATTCCAATTTCTAATTTTTACATGAAAGGTACTATTGATGAAGTAATAGCTTCTTATAAGGAGAAAGTATGAAATTAGAAATATTACTCCCAGACAAAGTTTTTTTTGAAGGAATTATAAAAGAAGTAGTATTAGAAACAACTGAGGGTAAAATAGGAATATTTTCTGGTCATGAAAATACATCTTTGTCTTTAATAAAAGGCAACATTAAAATAAATCAAGATAATAATATAATATTTATTAATATAGATGAAGGATATGCAACTGTAAAAAAGGATAAGGTATCAATTTTTACAATGAGTGCTACTTATGGCGATGATGAAGACTTAGAAAAGATAAATACTGATATTAGAATTAAGGAATCAATCGAAAGAAAAACAAGCAAAAAAAATCACTTGAAAGTAGAAATACTGATATCTAAAACAATGAAACAATTAAAGAGAATCGATACGTTTGACAAAAATCATAGTTTGTAATAGAATAAAGGCATCTAAAGGGGTGCTTTTTATCAACACCAAGTGGGGGACATTATGGGAAAACAAGGAAAAAAAATAATTGATACAAATTTTACTGGTCTTGAACGCGTAAACGAATTAATCAAAGGGTATATAGAAAATGATTCTATTCCAGGAATTAATTATGCAGTGATAACTTCAGCAAGTACTAGTGATAAATTAGGCTTTGAAAGCATAATAATGGCTAGTTTAGGCTATAGAGCTCTATGGCCAGAAAAGGTAAAAAATGGAGTTAACACCTTATATGATTTGGCATCATTAACCAAAGTTATTTCAACAGCTCTAATAGTTTTAAGAGCTCAAGAAGCAGGATTATTAAGAATAGACGATCCTATTTCTAAATATTTGAAAGACTATCCCTATAAAGATATAACCATTAAACATTTATTAACACATTCATCAGGATTACCAGCAGACTTACCCTACAAAGACATTGTATCAAAAGGGAAAATAAAAGATGATATTTTTAAGCTTACTAAAGAATATCCAACTGGAATGGATGTAAAATATTCGGATATTGATTTTATTCTTTTAGGTTTTGCACTAGAAAACATTTATCAAAAACCATTAAATATAATTGCAGAAGAGCAAGTTTTTGGACCACTTAATATGCAAAGTACATGCTATAATCCAGATATAAATTATTGCGCCCCAACAGAAGTTTTATCAAAAAATAAAGTAATTAGAGGTAAGGTTCATGATGAAAAAGCACGATCATTAGGCGGCGTGGCAGGTCATGCGGGTATTTTCTCTAATTTAGCAGATTTATCTTTGCTGTCATTAATGCTTTTAAATGATGGCATTATTGAAACGGAAGCAAAAACAAGCAAAAGATATTTATCAAAAGAAAGTATTGATCTGATTTTTGAACCAGCCGCTAAAGGTATAGAAGACAATAGATCACGCAGTGTTGGTGGATGGATAGTAGGAGATAATTCTGATGTAATAAATGACCGAAATGGCGTAATATCTTTTAGTGGATTTACAGGACCAAGTATAGTAATTGACAAAGACAGTAACTTAGCGATAATTATACTAACAAATAGAATTCATATTTCAAGAGATGCTCCTATTGTAAGTATTAGGCAGCAACTAATAAATGAAATATATAAAAAATATAATAAAGTTTTAACAAAGTAGGCTAATTAAAAAATTAGTCTTTTTTGTGCTATAATAAAATAGGATGGTGTAATATGAAAATAGCAAAATATAATCAGTCATGTTTACTAATTGAAACAAATAACAAAAGAATTCTAATAGATCCAGGCGTTATAGGCTATTATGATGGTTTACTAAATAAATGGAAGAATATAGATATTATTTTAGTAACCCATAAGCACCAAGATCATTGTAATAAAGAAGCCATTGAAGAAATAATAAAAAGAGATAATTCTAAATTGTATATAACGGATGAAATACAAAAAGAATTTAACTTTGTTAAATATAATATAATAAAAGAAAATAATATTATAAAAGAAGACAACATAACAATAGAAGTTGTTCATGCCATTCATGGCTACTTGGCAGGAATGAGAGAAAAAGGTATAGAGATAAAAGAAAATGTTGGCTACATTATAGATGACGGGAAAAATAGGCTATATACAACAAGTGATACAATAGGGTTCTATAATGATTATAAGTGTAACATTTTATGCATGCCCTTTAATGGAAACGGTCTAACTTTAGGGCTTATTGATGGTTTATCTTTTATCAAAAGCATAAACCCTGATTTAGTTTTACCAATTCACACTGAACATCCAAATCCCATTATGAATCCTAATATTAAAAGCTTAAAAGAAATGCTAACCCAAAATAATATTAATTATGAGATATTGGACTTAGAAGAATCCATAGAAATTTCATAAGGAGGAAAAATGAAAAAGTTTTTATTGTTTCTATTATTAATGATTATTCCACTTTCAGTAAATGCTGAAGACTTAAGTATTACATCTTTAGTAGTTGAGGGGGTAAATATAGAATTACAAGATGGTGTATATGAATATAATGCAACTGTAGATAACGCCGTTACTGAAGCTAACTTTATAATTGAAACCAATGCAGATAACTATCAACTACTTAATAATACTGATTTAATAGTAGGCAGTAATATTATTACAATAGAACTAAATAAAGGAAAAATTAAAACAGAATATACGATAAATGTTTTAAGAATGGCATATGATGTAACAGCTCTATCAAATAATAATCGTCTTACAAATATTTCAGTTAGTGGATATCCTTTAGGTTTTAATTCAGATAAACTTGAATACAATTTAAACATCAAAGCAGAGTACAAACTTAGTATTAACTATGAAGTAGAAGATGCTAATGCCCTAGTTTACATAGAAGGAAATGAAAACTTGCATCAAGGAAGTGTTATAACTATAAAAGTTGTAGCGCAATCAGGAAATGTAAGAGAATACAAAATTAATATCGCAAGTGCTACTGAAAGAATAGAAGAAGAAGAAAAGATAGAAAAAAATCTTGATATGAGATTAATGAGTTACATAATATCAGCTTTAGCAATCATACTATTCTTAGTATTTATAAATGTGAAAGGTAATGAAAAAGAAAAATAATGTCAAAAAATGTCAACAAAAGAGCCCTAGTGTTATCAGGTGGTGGCTCTAGAGGTGCGTACCAAATAGGTGCATATAAAGCACTAACAGAATTAGGACTAAAGTTCGATATAATTACGGGTACATCAATAGGAGCTATTAATGGAGCTCTAATCACGCAAAGTGATGAAGAAAAAATATATAAATTTTGGGAAGAAGTAGATTATCAAAGTGTATTTGATTCTTCTTTTTTTACTAAAGAAGAAAATTTAAGTAAAAAAAAAGTATTTAAAGAGTATTTAAAAGAAGTTATTATTAAAAAAGGGCTTAGTATAAAAAACTTAGAAAACCAAATTAATAAATATGTAGATTATAATAAAATCAGTAATTCCAATATCAAATTTGGCATAGTGATATATGATTTTGATAAAAAAAAGCCCGAATTTATTACTTCAAAAGAATGGAATAAGAAAAATTTCGGTGATTACATTATTGCTTCAGCAACATTCTATCCTTTTTTTAAAAAGAAAAAAATAAAAGACATTTATTATGTTGATGGTGGCTATTATGATAACTTGCCAATAAATTTAGCGGAACAAATGGGAGCTACAGAAGTGATAGCTATAGATATAGGCCTATTTGGTAAGAGAAAAAAAGTAGAAAACACAAAATTAGCTATCAAGTATATAAAACCAACCTCTAAACTTGGACTATCATTTATTTTTGATAAAGAAGTGTCAGAAAAAAACTATATTTTAGGTTATAACGATACTATGAAGATATTCAACAAGTACGAAGGTAATAAGTATACATTTTACTTAGATGAAATAAGTAAATACTATGAAGAAAATAAAAATAAAATAGCAGAAATATATAATAAATATTTTATTAAAATAGGAACTAAAAACTTTGATTACAGTGACTTTATTAATTCTATTGACTTTATAGCTGACAAACTAAACATTGATTGTTCAAAAGTATATAATATAAAACAATTTAATGAGTTAGTGTTAGAGAACACTAAAACTTTAAATATTGATTATAAGCATAAAACATTGTTTAGAATAAAAGTTAAGCTTTTCGGTAGAAGAAAAAGCGTTATTAGAAGATTAATATTAAAAATAAGTAATAATAAAATTAAATCAATTGATAGATATGACAAGAAAGTCATACTATCTGCAATTTATATTTATTCAATCATCGATTCACATTGATTATTTACACCATTTTACAAATTAAGAAATATAGAGATTGAATATTTATTAAAATAATGATATTTTTGATTAAGGAGGAACTATGGAAGAACAAATTAATGATGAAGTAATAACAGCAGAGGATTTTGATGAAATAATGGAAGAAATAATAAAGGTAGGCAAAGAAATGGGTGAAGATAATGACTGAAGCAGCAAAATTATATAAAATAAATATAGCCGGCATTGGCGTTTATAATGAACGATTGAAAAAAGAATTAAAAAAATTGGGATCCTTCGTTGACGAAACACGCGATTCAAGTAGAATTGAAGCTCATAGACAAAGAGCCCAAGAATTAAACGACCAATTAAATTTGAATAGAATTCAACTTCTATTAATAGAAAGCGGTCTTATAAGCATGTTCCATTCAACAGCTACTTTGGGTTATCGTGATAAGTCTAAAATAGCTAAAAAACACGGCTTCACAGACTTTGATACGTATGCACGATTTAGAGAATCTCAAATAGGTGAATTACTACCACAACTTGTAGAATTAATTCAAGACGAAACGCTAAAAAGAGCAGCAAGAGAGGCAGAGCGTAAAGGTTTAGGATCTCAAGAAACTGGACTTTCTGCTATGTATTTAGTTGGGCTAAGTAGAATAAATGAAGGAATGGAACAAATAAGAGCTAAAAAATACTTATCTAGAAAATATGATAAAGATCAAGTCTCTTATGTAACAGAACAACAAATTGCAAAATTAGAGCCAGAAGGAAGACACAGATAGTATTTAAATAAAACAAAATAAATTAATTTACCTATTGCTTTTATCAATAAACTATGTTAAATTATAAGTGGTTTAAAAAATTATTTCGTTACTTTCCTTTGGAATCTCAAATAACTATTAAATCAAATCTATAAAGGAGGGCCACGAAATGGAGTACAAAGACAAAACTATCGTTTGCAAAGATTGTGGAAAAGAATTCGTTTTCACAGCTGGAGAACAAGAATTCTATGCTGAAAAAGGTTTCCAAAATGAACCAACTAGATGTAAAGAATGTCGTATAGCTAGAAAAAATTCTAGAAATGATAGACCTAGAGATAGAAAAAGTTACGAAGAAGCTGCATAACAGCTTTTTTTTGTGAAATTTTATATATCCCTCTTTAATAATTTATATTAAATGCTATAATTAAAATAGGAGGAATATATGACAGACTTAAAATTAATTGTTCTTGATAGCATGCAAGAGATGGGAGAAAAAGTCAACGCCCATTTAAAAAAAATGTGCAAAACTAAAGAAGACTTTATAGTTCCAGTTGTTGTTTCTAAATTCAATAATGGTGAGGGAAAAGTAAAAATTAGTGAATCAATTAGAAACAAAGATGTTTATATTTTAAGTGATGTGGGGAACCACTCTATTACCTATAAAATGTATGACTATATAAATCATAAAAGCCCAGATGATCATTACCAAGATATTAAAAGAGTAATATATGCTGTAAGAGATCATTCCAAATGCAATTCCATTATAATGCCTTTGTTATATGCTTCAAGGCAACATAGAAGAGCAGGTAGAGAATCATTAGACTGTGCAGCCTCTTTACAGGAATTAGTAGGATTAAAGGTAAAAAACATTGTCACATTTGACTTGCATGATGCAGACATTCAAAATGCTATACCAAACTCATCTTTTGAAAATTTTTATCCTACAAAAGAAATAATAGAGTCATTTTTAAATAATGAAGATATTGACTTTCAAAATATTTTTGTTATAGCCCCTGATACAGGTGCGATAGGAAGAGCAAATTTATATGCCAATTTATTTAAGTGTAACATGGGTTTCTTTAGAAAAGAGAGAGATACATCAGTACTAGTAGACGGCAAAAATCCAATAATAGATCACCAGTATGTAGGACCAAAGTTTAAAGGAAAGAACGTTATTATAGTAGATGACATGATAGCCTCAGGAGATTCCATTTCAGATGTTTCAAAAGTTGCTAGAGAGCTAGGTGCCAATAAAATTTATTTAACAGCTACATTTGCCCTTTTCACAAAAGGAATAGAAGAGATACAAAAGGCATATGATGATAAACAATTTGATAAAATATATACAACGAATTTAACTTATCAAAATCCAGAATATGCAAAATTACCATGGCTAGAAGTAGTAGACTGCTCTTGTAAAATAGCCAAAGTCATTTGTCATTTAAATCAAGGCAAATCATTAAGTCCACTTTTAAATGAAAGTGCCGAAATAACAGAAATGATTACTAAAAAAATAACAGAAAAAGCTGAATAAAGCTTTTTTTATGTTACAATAATCTAATGGGAGTCAATATGAAATATGATGATATAGTAGATGAAACTATTAAAAAAAACACAACTTACAGCAATAAAGACATATACATTACTGAAGAAGAAAAAGCAGTTTTAGAAAAATATGCTTTTGATTATAGAAAATATGACAGTTTAAGCGAGTTATCTTTTGACATAGAAGAATACTTAAACGATATTTATGAAGAGGATTTGGAATATGTATTAATAAATATGACTGATAGAAACTATTACAACAACACTAACAAATAAGGAGACATATGAAAAAATTAGACATTGTTTATGAAGATAAACACATTATTATTATAAATAAAGAACCACATTTATTAACGGTAAGTACAGCTAATGAAAAAGAAAAAACCCTTTTTCATCAAGTTTTGTTATATGAAAGAAAGAAGAATAAAAATAACAAAGTTTTTATAGTACATAGATTAGATAGGGATACCAGTGGATTAGTAATATTTGCTAAGAGCATAGAAGTAAAAAATTTCTTACAAGAAAATTGGGAGAAAACAACTAGAATTTATACAGCAGTAGTAGAAGGTTCTACTAAAGAAAGCGGTACAATAAAATCTTGGTTAAAAGAAAACAAGGCCTTAATTACTTTTTCTAGCGATAAGCCAAATGATGGCAAATTAGCTATAACAAAATATAAAAAATTAGCTCAGAGTAAAAGCTATAGCCTTCTTGAAATAGATATAATGACCGGAAGAAAAAATCAAATAAGAGTACATATGCAAGATAATAATACTCCAATTATTGGTGACAAAAAGTATCAAGCTAAAACTAATCCTTTAAAAAGATTAGGCCTATGTGCAAGTAAAATAGAATTTATACATCCCATAACAAAAAAGAATATGATTATTGAGATAAAGCCGCCTCAAGAATTTTTAAAAATGTTTAATCTTAAGTAAACAAACGTTGTATAAAAGGGAATAATGTATTATAATATTTATTAGAATGTAGGTATAGTATGAAACAGAGAATAATAAGTGCAATCATAGCTTTAATAATAATAGCACCCATCTTCTTCATAGGAGGAATTGTCTATAAGGCCTTTATTATGGCTATTTCAATATTTGCTCTTAAAGAGTTGATAGATATTAAAAATAGTAAAAAAGAAATTCCTTTAGTAATAAAAATTATTGCCTATCTTTCTTTGGCGTTTTTAAACCTACCATTCTTAGAAACCTATAAAATGATAATATTAATGCTTTTAACATTATTAATCCCTGTAGTCTTTTATGAAAAAAAATATGATATAGAAGATGCTTTTTTCTTGATAGGATCAAATATAATTCTTACATTTTTCATGGGCTTAGCTTATATCGTTAGAATAAATAATTTATATTTAATGATATTTTTATTGCTAATTCCATCACTAACTGATATATTTGCTTATTTTTCAGGAATGCTTTTTGGTAAGCATAAATTATGCCCTAAAATATCGCCCAAAAAAACGTGGGAAGGTTCTATAGGTGGGACTTTAATAGCTACCACTGTCGCCACACTATTTCATTACTATTTTATTGGAGGCAATATTATAAATATAGTGATAGTTACAATGTTTTTATCTGTTTTAGGCCAATTTGGCGATTTATTTTTTTCAGCTATTAAAAGATTATACAATAAAAAAGATTTTTCCAATACTATGCCAGGGCATGGCGGAATATTAGATAGAATAGACAGCTTGATTTTTGTTTTAATCGGCTACATGCTATTTATTTGAGGTGATTTAATGAATTTTATATATTTTATTTTAGTTTTAAGCGTGACTATTTTTATACATGAATTAGGCCACTTTATTTTTGCTAAAAGAGCAGGCATTTATGTATACGAATTTGCTCTTGGAATGGGTCCACGCATTTTTAAATTCAATAGAAAAGATGATGAAACAACATATTCTCTTAGGCTGTTTCCAATTGGCGGATTTGTTCAAATGGCGGGCGAAGAAGTAGAGCTAGACGAAAAAATTCCAGAAAATAAAAGACTTCAATCCAAAACTTGGATGCAAAGATTTCTAACAGTTATAGCAGGTGTTGTTTTCAACTTCTTACTAGCTATAGTTTTATTTATAATATGTGCTATAGTTGCAGGCGTTCCTCAAGATAAAGTAATTATTAGCGATATTGTAAAAGAATATCCGATTGAGTCTACAAATATTCAAGTGGGCGATGAAATAGTAGCTATAAATAATAAGAATTTATATGACAAGGATATGTTTTTATTAGAATTCCAAATAAATGGTAAAAATGATTTAAATGTAACAGTCCGCCATAGTGACAATTCTTTGGAAGATATTACTATTATACCAGTTCCAACTGATGTAGATGGAAAAGAAGTTTATAAATATGGCTTTTCTTTAGATAATGCATATAGTCATAATTTCTTTAAAATCATAAGTTACGGATTTGCTAAAACTTGGTCATTAATAGTTCAAATGTTTTACATTATATATTATCTAATTATAGGAAAGCTTAGTTTGAATAGTTTATCTGGGCCTGTCGGAATATATAACATAGTTGGGCAAAGCGCACAAGCAGGATTTATTAACGTTGTATTTTTGACTGGTTATTTATGTGTTAATGTAGGGTTCATTAATCTGTTGCCGATTCCAGCTTTTGATGGTGGAAGAGCACTATTTATGATTATTGAAAAAATAAGAAGAAAACCAATTAATGCTAAAGTGGAAAATACGATTCATGCAGTAGGATTAGCTCTTCTTATGATTTTAATGGTTTTAGTCACTTGGAATGATATAACTAAATTTTTTATTTAGGAGGTAATATGGCAAAAATATTAGATAGAAATGAAATTGCTCATAAAATTAAGATAACTTGCTCAAATTATGATTATATAGTTGATTCTCCATTGAATGATCCAATAACAAACGCTATAAGAGATGACTACACTGAATTTGTAGTAAACAATATCACTAACAATAAGGACATAGAGTTAGTAAAAAGATACGATACGATATTAGGAGAGTATGTTAATAATCCAAAATTTTTCAAAGAAGTAAAAAGAAGATTAAGTCAATATTTTGATGAAGATTGCGAATATGAATGCGTCATTGTCAATTTATTTGAAGAGCTAGATTTCATATATAAAAATTTTATGAATGAAAAAAATAATTTAAGGAAAGTAACGAGGTGGATATAATGTTAAAAGTTTCAAGTGTAACAAAATATTATGGTAATTTTCTAGCAGTTGATAACTTATCATTTGAGGTAAAGCCAGGAGAAATATTTGGTTTATTAGGAGTAAATGGGGCAGGAAAAACAACAACATTTAGAATGATTATGGGACTGCTTGATTTAAGTGAAGGCTCTATTACTCTAGACGGTAAAAATATAGACTATAGTGTTACCGATCAAATAGGCTTTCTAACAGAAGAGAGAAGTTTATTAACCAAGTTAACAGTTAAAGAGCAATGCTTATTTTATGGAACATTAAAAGGCATGAAAGAAAGCGACATATTAAAAAAATTAGATTCATTACTAAAAGAATTTGAGATTTCAGAGTATAAAGAAAGAAAAATAAAAGAGTTATCCAAAGGTAATCAGCAAAAAATACAATTTATAACAGCTATTATTAATGATCCTAAATTGCTTATTCTTGATGAACCTTTTACAGGATTAGATCCAATAAACGTAGAACAATTTAAGAATAAAATAAAAGAATTGGCTTCAAAAGGAAGCATGATTATTTTTTCATCACATAGAATGGAGCACGTTGAATTATTTTGTAAAAAACTAGTTGTTTTAGTTAAAGGAAAAGCTGTATTAAATGGTAATTTAAAAGAAATAAAAGAAAACTATCGTAAAAAAGATATTATGCTAAAAGCAGATATAACTAAAGAAGAATTAGAAAAAACAAAAGGTGTAGTTGAAGTAGTAGAAATGGCTGACGAATTTGATGTCAAAATCGAAAGTCAAGAGATGGTCCAAAATGTATTTGAAAAAGTTAGCAAATGTAAGAATGTTACAAAATTTGTTGTAGAAGAACCATCGCTTAATGATATATTTGTAGCTAAGGTTGGTGAAGCATATGAGAAGTAAATTAGATTATTTAACAGGAATCAGTTTAAAAAGAAAAATTAAAACAAAGTGGTTTTTATTTGCCAACATAGCTTTAGCTATTGTTATGATTGCTCTTTTTAATATTGATAGTATTATTACCTACTTTGGAGGAGACTTCAATGAAAAGCAAAAAGTTTATATAGTTGATAATACAAATGAATCATTTGACTTATTTGACGAGCAATTAAAAGTAACAAGCGAAGCTTTATATGGAGAAGATAATAGTTCTTACGAAGTAGAAAAAATAGATAAAACAGAAGAAGAGGCCAAAAAATTACTAAATGAAGATGATGAATCTAAAAATATAGTAATCATTTTTAATCCCTCTTTAAACAATGTCATTGAATTTGATATGATTTCAAAAGAATACATGGATTTGGTTGATACACAATTATTAACTGCAGCACTAAACAATACTAAAATAGCTTTAGCCTTATCCAAAACAACCATAGATCAAAAAGAATTGAATAAAATATATTCTACAGCCGTAATAAATAGGACCTATTTAGATGAAGAAAAAAATAGTGCAGATGAAAATATGGATATGATTATGTCTACAGTATTTCCAATAATAATATTACCTTTCTTTATGCTAACTATTTTCTTAGTACAAATGATAGGGGCAGAAGTAAATGATGAAAAAACAACAAGAAGTATGGAAATAATTATAGCCAATGTTCCACCGAAAACACATTTTTTTGCAAAAGTAATAGCTGGTAATTTATTTGTTATAATTCAAGGAATATTACTATTTAGTTACGCTGGAATTGGACTGCTAATAAGTCATTTAATAGGTAATTCATCAATAACAGGTGGGATAACATCTCAAATGCAAGGTGTAGTTGATACTGTATTATCGTCAAATTTTGGCAACACTCTATATTTAGTTTTACCTTTAACACTTGTCTTAATGTTACTTACATTCTTAGGATACTCATTACTTGCCGGTATTCTAGCAAGTATGACGACAAACATAGAAGACTTTCAACAAATGCAAGCGCCTATAATAGTAATTTCTCTAATAGGATATTATTTATCAATGATGGCAGGGTTATTTGAAGGGGCAACATTTATAAAAGTATTATCATTTGTACCACTTATTTCCGCCATTCTTTCCCCTTCTTTATTAGTTTTAGGGCAAATAGGAATTGTTGAAATATCAATCTCCATATTATTAGTTGTACTATTTGATTACTTATTAATAAAATATGGATTAAAAATATACAAAGTTGGTATCTTAAACTACTCATCAAAAGATTTGTGGAAAAAAGTATTTAAGGCAATAAAAAATTAAGTTCTTATTTTAAGAACTTTTTATTTTTAAAATGAATATTACAACATTAAATAATTATGATATAATAAATATGTAATAATTGGAGGCTTATATGTCAAGAAGAAAAAAGAAAACAAAAATAATTGAAAGTTATCAAGTAGAACTAAGTGGATTGATTCTAATTCTAATTTCAATAATTGGATTAGGTCGTTTTGGTATATTTGGAGAATTTATAAGCTCATTATCAGCTTTACTAGTAGGTAAACTTTATGCTGCATTACTAATCTGTAGTTTGATAATAGGTCTTTTTATGATATTTAAAAGAGAGGCATTTGACTTTTTCACTTCAAAATTATTTGGCCTTTATATATTGTTTATGGGAGCTTTAGTTTTCTTTGAACTAAACTATATAAATGATGCAGGATTAACTGGTTCAGAGATGGTAAAAGAGGTAATAAATAGCTTTATTCCATCTTTAAAAGATATGACTATAATTCATGGTGGAGGATTAATAGGGTCACTGTTAACTTGGGGAAATATTACTTTATTTGACGTAAAAGGCACAGAAATTGTTATGATCATATTGATGATTTGTGGATTTGTTATGTTTACAGGTATATCAATTATGGATATCATAAGTAAAGTAAAAGAAAAGAGCAAAAAAGTTCTTAATACAAAAATAGATTTAAAAGGAAAAGAAGAAATTAAAAAAGTAGAAGAAAAATATGAAAGAGACAATAAAATAGTAGTGTCCTCGTATGACGATCTAGTTCATATGAATGAAGACAAAGAAGCTAAAGAAGAAAGAGAAGTAAAAGAGGCGAAAGAAGAGAGTATTGCGCCAATGGATTCTATATCTAGTGAAAGTTATGGTCTTCCACCTATTACTTTGTTGAATAAACCTCCCAAAAATAAAGATAATAATAATCAACAAGATATCAAAAATAATGTTGAAATTTTAACCCAAGTACTAAAAGACTTTGGTATTGAAAGTAAAATAGTAAGTGTTAATATAGGTCCTTCAGTTACACAATATGAATTAGAAATATTAGGAGCCATTAAATTATCTAAAATATTAGGATTAAATAGAGAAATATCTTTAGCTCTAGCCGCTAAAGATGTTAGAATAGAAGCACCTATTCCAGGTAAAAGAACAGTAGGTATAGAAATACCAAATAGATCTATTTCAATGGTTACCGTAAGAGAAATACTAGAGACAGTACCTTCAAGCTTTTCAGCAAGTAAATTATTAGTCACACTAGGCAAAAATATTATGGGCAAACCAGTTTATGCTGAAATAAACAAAACACCACATCTACTAGTAGCTGGAGCTACAGGTAGTGGTAAGTCAGTATGTATAAATAGTTTTATTATATCCATTTTAATGCGTACTAGACCTGATGAAGTAAAACTAGTGTTAGTTGATCCAAAAAAAGTAGAACTTTCCGTATATAACGGTGTTCCACACTTATTAGCTCCAGTAGTAACAGATCCAAAAAGAGCTAATGTTGTATTAAAAAAAATAGTATCCGAAATGGAAAGAAGATATGACTTGTTTGAAAAGAGTGGCACTAAAAATATAGCAGGATATAATGAATATATAGATAAATATAATGCAACAAGTGAAAACAAACAGCCAAGAATTCCATATATAGTAGTTATAATAGATGAGCTAGCAGACTTAATGCTAGTAGCTGCTAAAGAAGTTGAAGACTCAATTATGAGAATAACACAAATGGCTAGAGCCGCAGGAATTCACTTAATTGTAGCCACTCAAAGACCATCAACAGATGTAATAACAGGAGTTGTAAAAGCCAACATTCCATCAAGAATTGCTTTTGAAGTAGCAACACAAGTTGACTCAAGAACAATATTAGATATGGGAGGAGCTGAAAAATTATTAGGAAAAGGTGATATGTTATTTGCTCCAATGGGAGAAAATACGCCAATTCGTGTTCAGGGAACTTTTGTATCGGAAGAAGAAATTAAAAAAGTAGTTGATTTTACTGTTAAACAGCAGATTGCCAGATATGACGAAACTCTATCTATGACCGATGAAGAAATGAGAGCTACTACTATGGTAGATGATTCACCAAGTAGTGATGCTTATGAGGAGCCTTTATATAATGAAATAGTAAAATTTGTAGTAGATCAAGGTAAGGCTTCAGCTTCTTTACTACAAAGAAGATTTAGATTAGGTTATAATAGAGCAGCTAGAATTATAGATTTATTAGAAGAACGAGGAATAATAGGACCAAATAATGGATCTAAACCAAGAGATGTGTTAGTTAAAGTAGAAAAAGAAGAGGAGTAAAATATGAATAAAAAAGCATTTACTTTGGTAGAGCTTCTTGGCGTACTAATCATCTTAGGCATCTTAGGGATATTAGTTTCACAAAGTATTATAAATAGGGTTCAAGAAAGTAATGAAAAAACAGAAGAATTAGCTAAAGATATATTAATATCATCAGCTAGAGACTATGTATACAATAACCCTGATGAGTTTCTAGAAACAAAGGATAAAACTTATTGTTTAACCTATGATTATTTAGTCCAAACAATCTATCTAAATGAGGGCATGATTCCTAAGATAGATAAAGTAAATTATTTAAAATCATATTATATAAGTGTCATTTATAATGGCGTTTCATTTGATTATGATGTTGTTAAAGAATGTACAGCGAATTAGACTTAATTTAGTCTAATTTTTTATTGACATAAATCCTTATAAAATAAAGGCTAATTAAGCTCAATTATGTGTAAATATAAAAATATTAAAAAAACTATTGCCTTTTATACAGAATATGCTATAATGTTTGAAGTTTTAATGGATGTGATAAAATGTCTAAAATAAAGCTTAAAATAACATCAAAAGTTAGTGATGAAGAAACTATATCATATGTAGAAGCTATAAGACAAAATAATAAATATATATACAAAGTAGATAATACAAAAATAATTGTTGAAATTTTGGACGACAATATTCAAATTAAAACAATTAGTGATATAGAAAACCATATTATTTTAGGTAAAAATTCTTATGCATACTTGCTGATAAACAACAAAAAGATAGAATATCCAATTAAAACAAAAAAATGGCAAATAAAATCCAACTACATATTCGTAGAATATGCTGTGGAATCACTCAATACATATATATTAGAAGTTATTGAGTAATTTAAAAAAATAGGAGGAACCATGAAAATCAAAGATATGTCAAAAGAAGAATTAGAATTATTATCATACACGGATTTAACAAACTTGATTCTAAAAGAAAAGAATAAATCTATGAATACCCCAACCATTTTTAAAGAAATTTGCGATTTATTAAATTACAGCGAAGAAGAGTACAGTAACCTTATTGGAGACTATTATACATCTTTAACACTTGATAAACGATTTGTCTTACTTGATAACCATGAATGGGATTTGAGAGAAAAACACGCTATAAGAATAGATAGTGATGATGACGAGGAAGAAGAAGAGACCTTTGAGGAAGAAGATGAAGAAGAAGAAAACATGGATGATAATTTAGATGAAGGAACAGAAGAAGAGTTAGATGACAATTCTGATGATGATTTAGAGGATCTAACAGTTATAGATGAAGAAGAAGATATTTAAATAAATATCTTTTTTTTTATAATTGTGATAAACTATTATTAGTATTGGAGGCTAAACATGGTAAATATTTATAAAACAGAAGAAGGAAAATTAAGAAAATTAAAAGAAATAGAAGAGGATACTTGGATAGATTTAGTCTCACCAACTATAGAAGAAATAGAAGAAGTTGTTAAAAAAACCAAAGTTGATGCAGATTTTTTAAAAAGACTACTAGATTCAGAAGAAATACCACATATTGAAATGGGCAAAAAATCAACACTAATAGTTGTACATTATCCATATTTAGTAGATTCAGCATATAAAAACAAATATTACATTCACCCTCTTGGGATAATAATAGGAAGTAATCATTTTATAACCATATCTTTAAAACCTATAACCTTATTAGATGAATTTAAAGAAAATAAAGTAAAAGATTTATTTACTGAAAAGAAAACACGATTTACGTTTCAAATCTTATATCGTATAGCATCATTATACCAAAAGCATCTTAAAGCTATAGATGAAGATATTAACAATAGAGAAAAACACCTAAGGAAGTCAACAAAAAATAAAGAACTTTTAGATTTACTTAATATTGAAAAAACACTAGTTTATTTTACGACTTCACTAAAGGCTAATGATATTGTCCTAGATAAACTATCAAAAGGAACAATTTTACAATTATTTGAAGAAGATAATGAAATATTAGAAGATGCTATAATAGAAAACAAGCAAAGTATTGAAATGGCTAATGTATATAGAGAAATATTATCAAGTATGACTGATACTTATGCAACAATAATATCAAACAATTTAAATGTTGTTATGAAATTTTTAGCTGGTATTACAATAGTTGTATCTGTTCCAACCATGATAGCTTCATTCTTGGGCATGAACGTCAACTTAGGATTTGTTGGAAGCACACCCTATGCCTTTTTAATGATCGTGCTTATATCTGTAGTATTTTCATTAATTATTGCACACATATTAAAAGATAAAGACATGCTATAAAATTATCAAATAATAGATATTTTAGTAAAATACTATTATTTTTTTTAATTATTTGATAAAATATATTAGAACATGGAGGTATATACATGAAATTTTTGAAAAAGATTTTTGACCATGAATATAAAGAATTAGAAAAATTTAAAACAATAGCCAATCAAATAAATGAGCTTGATGAGCAAATGTCAAAATTAAGTGATGAAGAGTTACAAAATAAAACAATTGAGTTTAAAGAAAGATTAGCTAAAAAAGAAACATTAGAAGACATTAAAGTAGAGGCTTTTGCTGTAGCAAGAGAAGCGGCTTTTCGTGTCATTGGAGAAAAACCATTTTACGTTCAAATACTAGGTGGTCTTGCTATTCATTACGGAAATATAGCAGAGATGAAAACAGGTGAAGGTAAAACTTTAACTTCAACAATGCCTGCTTACTTAAATGCTTTAACTGGTGAAGGCGTACATATCATTACAGTTAATGAATACTTGGCAACCCGTGATGCTAATTGGATGGGAAATATTTATAAATTTTTAGGTTTAACCGTAGGTGTAAATTTAAGAGAAATGTCTCCAAAAGAAAAACAAGAAGCTTATAACTGTGACATAACATATTCTACTAATAATGAAATAGGATTTGATTATTTAAGAGACAACATGGTTGTAAAAGCAACCGATAGAGTTCAAAGACCATTAAATTTTGTTATTGTTGATGAGGTAGACTCTGTATTAATAGATGAAGCAAGAACACCTTTAATTATTTCAGGTGGCGCTATGAAATCAGCGAACCTTTATACAGATGCTGATAAATTTGCTAAATCATTAAAAGAAAACAAAGGCTATGTATATGATGAGAAAACCAAAGTTGTTACACTAGATGCTGAAGGTATAGAAAAAGCGGAGAAAGCATTTAATTTATCTAATCTATATGATATGAGCAACACCAATCTTCTGCACTACATAAATCAAGCTTTAAAAGCTAATTATGGAATGAAAAAAGATTATGATTATGTTGTTAATGATGATAAAGTAATAATAGTAGACCCTTTTACTGGTAGACTAATGGCCGGAAGACAATACTCTGAAGGGCTTCACCAAGCAATAGAAGCAAAAGAAGGAGTTAAAATACAAGAAGAAACTAAAACTTTAGCTACTATTACATTCCAAAATTTATTTAGGATGTACAGAAAAATATCAGGAATGACAGGTACTGCTAAGACGGAAGAAGAGGAATTTAGAGAAATATATAACATGTACGTTATTACAATTCCAACAAATAGACCTGTTATAAGAAAAGACTATGGTGATTTAATATTTGCAACTAAAGAAGGAAAATATAAGGCTATCGTAGATGAAATAAAAGAAAAGCACGCTAAAGGACAACCAATCTTAGTTGGTACTGTAGCAGTTGAAACCAGTGAATTAATTAGTAGGATGTTAGATAAAGTAAGAATTCCACATGAAGTTTTAAACGCCAAAAACAATGCTAGAGAAGCAGAAATAATAGCTAAAGCTGGTAAAAAAGGCTCTGTAACAATAGCCACTAATATGGCAGGTCGTGGAACAGACATCAAAATAGATGATGAAGTAAAATCACTAGGTGGACTTTGCATTATCGGCACAGAAAGACATGAGTCAAGAAGAATTGATAATCAGCTAAGAGGACGTGCCGGAAGACAAGGGGACCCTGGATACTCACAGTTCTGTGTTTCATTTGAAGATGAACTAATGGTAAGGTTTGGAACAGATAGAGTAAAAGGAATGTTACAAAAAGTAGGATTTGACGGAGATTTATCAATAAGAAACAGTATGTTTTCTGGAACTATTGAATCAGCTCAAAAGAGAGTTGAAGGAAATAACTTTGATACTAGAAAATCTTTACTTCAATATGATGATGTTATTAATAATCAAAGAGAAATAATATACTCTAAAAGAAATGAGATATTGGATAGTGATTCTATTCACAATACTGTATTAAGTACTTTTAAAGATTACATTACAGAACTAGTTGAATCACATCTTATTGAAACAAGCACATTAAGTGAACAAGATAGAAGTGAAATACTAGAAGCTATTAATGGAACTATATATAAAGGCAAAATAACACTTGAAGAAATTCAAGACAAAGATAAAGATGAATTTATTACTTATATATATGACTTAATAGTAAGAGAATATGAGGAAAAAATAAAAGAACTACCTTTAGAAATAACTAAGGAATTTGAAAAAGCTATATCATTAAGAGTTATTGATACTCATTGGATGGAACACATCAACACGATAGCTCACTTAAAAGAAGGTATTCAGTTAAGAGGTTATGGTCAAGAGGATCCATTAAGAGCTTATACAACTGAAGGCTTTGAATTATTTGAATCTTTATTATATACAATCGATAAAGAAATAACTTTATACTTACTTAAAGCTGAAATAAGACAAAACATGGAGAGAAAACAAGTAGCTAAAGGTGAAGCAGTAACAAACAAAGAAACAAAAAGAGAACCTAAAAAAGTAGTCAAAGTTGGAAGAAATGATCCATGTCCATGTGGTAGTGGAAAAAAATACAAACAATGTTGTGGAAAATAAAAAATAAAACCTCAGGCAATTAAAACAAAAACCTGAGGCTTTATTGTACAATAAAATACTGAAAATAAATATTTATTGTACGAATCAATATATTTTGGGGGTAAAGACATGAGTTTATTTGAATTAATTTATATAAGTAGATATAGAAAAATTATTAGAAAAATTGACAGTTTAAATAAAAAAAATATCCAGGGGTATCAAACATTTAAAGAATATATTCTGGCAGATGAATTGATAATACCACTTTATTGTGCTCTAAAAAAAATTGAAAAAAAATATCCACGTTTGCATGTAGATAGTTATGAGACGTTCCAAGAAAATTTATATAATCAAATTAATAGAGTGTATGATAAAATGGTGACTCAAATATATGAAGTCAAAAATGATTACCAAAGAAAGCAGAAATTAGTTGATTTAGAAAATAATATAAATGATTCTTTTGGCCATGGCTGTGATGATATCATTCAAAAGCTATTAATTGATTTGAAATATAAAATTACAAATATTAACAAATTTAGGATAAAAGAAATAACTATTTGTGATGAGGAGCCAATTATCGAAGATGTTATAAAATTTATTGTAGAAGTGGGCAAGGTTTCGGCATCTTTACTACAAAGAAGGTTTAGACTAGGTTACAATAGAGCGGCACATATAGTAGATATCTTGGAAAAAAAAGGTTATATTGGAGGGGCGAATGGTTCAGAACCAAGAGAAGTTTTAATTACCATTGATAATTCAAAAAATAGCACTATAAGAACAACTTTAGAAGAAATATCAGATGAAGAGTATAATGAAATTTTATTATCAAATAGAAGGAAGAATAAGTCTATAAAAGAGATAATGAAGGAATATAATGTTGAAATTGATTACAACCAGATGGATGTCTTTTTAAAATTAGAAAATTCATTAATTTTAAAATCAAATAATGATATAGATAAGAATGATGTAGTAAATAATGTTTTAAAATATATGAGTCCAGAAAAAATGAAGATTGTATTAATTAATAATAATATTTTAACATTTAACAATTATAATGGAATACCTCATTTATTATTCCCCATTGTAAATGATATAGACAACGAAATTATTGTTTTACAAGAAATTGTTTTTGAAATGGATCATAGATATGATTTGTTTGTTAAGGAACAAATTAAATCTTATGAAAAATATAAAAAAATGAATCTACCATATATTCTTATAGTAATCGATGAGATTTCATTAATGATAAATAATAGAGATATTCGAACTTTGTTAACAAAAATTTTATTGAATGGCACTAGAGCAGGGATTAAATTACTAATGTTTAGTAAATTTAATGAAAAAAATTTAAATTTAGGACCTATTGAAAACTTAGTGAGAATACATGAAATATATAATTTAGATAATATTTTAAATAGAGATAATATAATTTATAAGTCATTAGGATACGTTGAAAATAATAGCAAAAATTTTGATTTTGAAAAATATGCAGTAATCATTTTAGAATCCAATGGTTTTAATAGTATTGAATTAACTAAATCAAATAGAAATTCTGTCGTTACCATTATTGCTTACAAAAATGACATAAAATATGCCATACAATGCAATAATTATTCAACACCTGTGGGATTAAAGGCTGTGCAAGAAGCGATAGAAAGCAAAATAAATAATGATTGCCATGTTGCTACAATTTTGACAAATAATATATTTACAAAAGGTGCTGTCAAATTGGCAAACAAAAACAATGTATTATTATGGGATAAAGAGAAGCTACAAAAATTAATATATAACACAAGAAATAGTAAATAAATAGTTATCAATTTAATGATACTATGATATAATAAATAAAATGCTGAATAATATTTAAAGATCTTATCATAAACTTATTAAGCATGTTGTGGAAAGTAGGAGAAAAAATGAACGAAAAAGGAAAAATGAAAATAGTTGTAATAGTTTTATCAGTTATTTTATTAGCTATTATAGGGTTAGCAGTAATAGAAGCAAAGAACCAATCAAAGAAATTAGAAACATTTAATCAATATTTTAACAGTTCAGAACCAAAATTAATATATTTTGCTCGTGATACTTGTTATTATTGCAATCTACTTGCGCCAGCGAGACAAGAAATATTAGATAACAATAATGTAGATTACTATTATGTAGATACAGACAATATTAGTGAAGCATTATTAAATCAAATGCTAGATAAGTTAGGAATAACTAGTTTTGGCACGCCAACACTTGCTATAGTTCAAAACGGAGAAGTTGTATACATTCAATCTGGAGTGTTCTCTACTGATACAGATAATGTAGATGAACTAACAGCTTTTCTACAAAAATATAGCATAATAGAAGCGAGCGAATAATATGCAGGAAGTAATTGAGAAAGCACTAGAATTTAAAAAAAGACATCCTATGACAGTTGCTTGGAGAATAAAAGCCAATGCTAAATTAGTGGGCAGTTATATTAGCCCAGAAGAAGATATCAAGTACGTCTTTATAGGACAAAAAAATGACTTCTTTTATGATATATTATCTACCAACGTTGCCGTTATAACCAACAAAAGAATAATAGTAGGAACTAAAAGAGTTTTATTTGGACATTTTATAACGTCTATCACACCAGACCTATTTAACGATTTAAAAATCAAAGCTGGTATGTTTTGGGGAAAGGTTTATATCGATACAGTTGGTGAATTAGTAATATTTTCTAATATTGATAAAGGAGCTTTAGATGAAATAGAATCTCAAGTTACTGAGCATATTATTAGAGAAAAAAAGAAATACCCAAAAAGAGAAGCAAGATAGAATTCTTGCTTTTTATATTGGACTTTAAAAATTATTAAAAATTTTGTATAATATTACATAGGAAGGTATAAAATGAAGAAACTTGTATTATATTTATTAATATTAATAAGCTTTTATTTAATATTTAATTACTTTATATCAAAGAGTAGTTATATAATTGAATATTCTATTTCCTCATATAATGTAAAAGAATATAGAGAAAAAGAAGGATTATATTTTGAAATAATAGCTAATGGCCTTATATATAACTTTATGATCAATAAAAATTTAAGTAGGAAAGCAATTAAAAATATTGATTATTACAGTGACGATTCTTATAATTGTTTAATGCCAATTTTTGATGATAACAAGACATATACAGATGTAATTTGCCAAAAAGAAAATATTCAATATTTTTATAATGGAATAGTATCCCCTTCTTTAGATTTAACTACATTTAGAAATAATTTTATCAACGAAGAAACAAGTATAGATACATCTACGCTAGACTTTAATATAATATATAATGACTCATTATTAGAGGATGAATATATTATATTAAATTCATACAGAGGAATTAATATAATTAGTAAAGATAGCAACAAAAACATAGATCTATTTGACAATGATATATATAGCCCAGCAATTAATGGACTAGTAGGTAAATACTACATAATAGCCAATTATAATCAAAGATATCATTTCACTTCATTTTATATAATAGATGTTGAAACAGGAAAAAAAGATGAAATATCAACAAGTTATAACATAAATACTGATGCCATAATTCAAGGAATATATAATAATGAACTATACATATATGATAGTGAAAATAAAACACAATATAAAATAAATCCATATAAGAAAACAATAAAAAAGATTAATACAAATAAATTGACTATTTTATCAGAAAACAAATTAGAAACATATAACAGTAGTGAATTAAATAACTACCAATTCGATTATAGCTTTACTTTAAATAGCAAGGAAGTAATTCAAAAGATAAGCAATAATGGATACTATTATCTAATAGGCAGTAATATATATATGGGATACAATATAAATGTAGATAAATTAACGTATTTATTTAATAACAATTATGATACAATTAAATATAATAACAACTACGCTTGCATGTTAAAAGGTGAGTATCTATATTGTTATGATAAAATTTTTGGATTAAGATTAGTATTAGAAAATAAGGAATTAAACTTTAATAAAAATCTTTCATTCGAAGTTTACTCCAAGTAGAAAGAGTGATTTAAATGAATTGGCACAGCAAAAGCATTGAAGAAATTTATGGTATTCTAAAATCAACAGAAGATGGTTTAAATACTAAAGATGTAAATCAAAAACAAAAAGAATACGGCAAAAATATTATACCAAGTAAAAAAAGAGATACTTTGCCAACCGTTTTTTTTAAACAATTCATTAATCCTATTATATATATTTTGGGATTTGCAGCATTTTTTTCTTTAATTATTGGAGAATATGCTGATACGCTATTTATTGCTATAGTTGTTTTGCTAGATGCTGTTATGGGAGCTTATCAAGAGTGGCAAGCAGAAAAGAGTGCAGAAAGCTTAAAAAAAATTATAAGAGTAGTAACTTCAACACTAAGAAACAATAGCAAAAAGAGAGTAGATTCTGAACAATTAGTTCCAGGAGATATTATATTTCTAGAGCCTGGTGATAAAGTGCCAGCTGATGCTAGAATAATAGTCTGTTATAATTTATCAATAGATGAGTCTTTTTTAACAGGAGAATCAATATCAACAGAGAAGATTCCTGATATAATTCCAGAACCAACATCAATATCCGAAAGAAATAACATTTGCTATGCTGGATCTACAGTTATGACAGGAAGAGCAAAGTGTATCGTTGTAGAAACAGGTTTAAAAACAGAATTTGGTAAAATAGCTAATGATGTTATTGAGAAAAAGGATGAAGACACACCCTTAGTAATAAGAATGAGGAAATTTACTAAACAATTAAGTATATTTACTTTTCTATTTTCTGTAGTCTTAATATTCATTTTATATCTTAAAGGATACATATTAAAAGATATATTCTTTCTTGTAATTGCTCTTGCAGTATCAGCCATACCAGAAGGACTACCAGTAATACTTACAATAACACTGTCAATAGTAACTAATAGAATGCTTAAGCGAAATGTTATAGTAAGAAAGCTTAATTCAGTTGAGGGATTAGGTAGCTGTACGGTTATAGCAAGTGATAAGACGGGAACGCTAACCCTTAATGAGCAAACACTAAAGGTAGTATTATTGCAAAATAATGTAAAGTACGATATTACTGGCGAAGGATATAATGGAATAGGTGAAATAGTGCCTACTAATGATGAGGCAAAATGTCAAGAAAATATAAACTTATTAAATGAATTAGCTAAATTAGTAACAATTAATAATGAAGCAACTTTAGAATACAATGAAAATGTTTGGAAGAGTTCAGGAGATGCTATAGATATAGCCTTATTGTCATTTGCTAAAAAAGTTGGAGTAGTTAATACATATAATGTCATAGGGAGAATCCCTTACGAATCGGAAAAACAATTTTCCGCAACTTTCTATCAAGACAATGATACAAATTATGTAACAATTAAAGGGTCTTTAGAAAAAGTACTAAGTTTTTGCCATAAAAAGGACTATAACGAAGTAAAACAAAAACACGATCAATTATCAAAAGAAGGATATCGAATAATTGCTGTAGCAAAAGGCGAGAAAAAAGATTTTATAGAAAAAATCGGCTATGAAGATAGCGATATATCAAAACTGGATTTTGTTGGCTTACTTGCCTTTATAGATCCAATTAGACCAGATGCAGTTAGTGCCATAAAAGAATGCCAAAAAGCAGGTATAAAAGTAGTTATGATTACAGGAGATTATTCATTAACTGCGTCTAAAATTGCATTAGATCTAAAACTGATAAAAAATGAAAGTGAAGTATGTACTGGCTTGGAATTAGAAGAGTACTTTAATGAGGGACTAGAAAGATTTGACGAATTTGTTAAAGAAAAAAAGGTCTTTTCCAGAGTAAGTCCAAAGCAAAAATTAGAAATAGTTAATTCATATAAAAGACAAAAAGAATTTGTGGCAGTTACAGGAGATGGCGTTAATGACGCACCAGCTTTAAAAGGAGCTAACATAGGAATAGCTATGGGAGACGGTTCAGATGTTACAAAAGATGTTGGAAGTATCATAATAACTGATAATAACTTTTTATCTATAGTTTCTGGCGTAGAAGAAGGAAGATTCGCTTATGAAAATATAAGAAAAGTAACATATTTACTTATTTCTTGTGCTATATCGGAAGTGTTATTTTTCATGTTAGCAATTCTTTTTGATATGCCAGTTCCTTTCCTAGCTATACAACTATTGTGGCTTAATTTAATTACCGAAGGAATTCAAGACACTGCTTTATCATTTGAAAAAGGCGAAAAAGACGTTATGAAAGAAAAGCCGAGAAAAACGACTGATAGTCTTTTTGATAAATTATTGTTGGAAGAAACTTTTTTAGCAGGAATAGTAATGACCATAATTATGTTTATAACGTGGGTGTATTTAAATAAATATTTACAATTAGATATTATTTTATCAAGAAGTTATATAATGTTATTACTAGTGATTTTGCAAAACTTTCAAACACTTAACTGTAGGTCTGAAAGAGCTTCTATATTTAAAATACCAATAAAGAATAACTATTTTGTCTTCATCTCAGTTGTACTTACATTAGTTCTGCAAATTGTAATATCTGAAACAACATTCCTAGACAGTGTTCTAAAAATAGAACCAATTCCGTTTATACACGTTATATATCTTTTTATATTATCCACACCATTATTAATAATTATGGAATTATATAAAAAGAGGAAAGAAGGTAAAAATTGAAAAAAGGATTTACAATAGTTGAATTATTAATGGTTATTGTTTTAATAGGCTTACTTTCAACTCTGATAATACCTAATATAAACAAATTGATTAAAAATTCTGGGACAACCTTATCAGAAGCACAGATAAAGTCGGTAGAAGATGCGGCTGAAATGTATGCTGTTGACTATCAAGATACATTCGAAGAATTAGATGAATTTACTATTGAGTTAAAACTTTTAAAAGATTTAGCTTATGTCTCATATGACATAAAAGATATTTCAACAGGAAAATATTACTCGGATAATTCTTTAATTACTTTTAGGAAAGAAAATGGAATATTTAAAGCAACCTTCTATCCTGAATATGATACGGAATATGAAAGTGATATAAAATATTCTAAACATATGGTTATTATTAAAGGGGATAATATTTATGCAAACAGTGAAGCCATTGATCCTGATAATATTATTCTAATTGGAATTAATGGTGCAATATATGATTCTAATCAATATAATGTTGAAATAACAAGCGCATCATCAACAAATAATGATGGTTATGAAACAGTTTCATATACAGTAACAATCATTGAAGATACAGTAACATATATTTATGAAATAGTAAGAGATGAATATGATGAAGCAAGTACAGTTGGGCCAACATTTACTATAAGTGATATTCAAAATATTAATAAATCAGAATTAACCATCAAAGTAAATATAATTTCAGAAGGTGATGGAATATCAGGCTCTGCTTATTCATTTGACAACGGAGTGACTTGGCAATCATCAAACTCTAAAGTAGTTACAACATCATTTAATAACACTATTAAAGTAAAAGACACAAATAATCACGTTGCTAGTGAAAACCACAGCATTAGTAAGCTAACAATAAATGCTAATGGTGGTATTTGGAATGGTTTAGAAACAAGCAGTTATTATTGGATAAAACAGGATACTACAAAAAGTATAATAAATCCAATAAAACTAGGCTATACTTTTACAAACTGGAGTGTAACAACGGGAACTGGTACCATTACTGGTGGAATATTCACAATGGGCAGCACCGATACAACAATAACCGCAAATTGGGCAGTTAATTCATATAAGCTTACTCTAGATTTAAATGGTGGCACAACATCAGGTGAAACAGAAATTGAAGTAGAGTATGGAGCAAGTATAGTTTTAACAGAACCTACAAAAGAAGATTATCTATTTAATGGCTGGATAATTATTTTTGGCGAACAAAGTGAAATAAATGTTAATACATTTACTATGGGGTGTGAGAATGCAGAGGTGCAGGCTACTTGGGAGTTAGACGATCATATATTAGTAGTAGATTCAAATGGCGGGGAATGGGTTGGAACCACACCACAAAATTTAAGTTATGGTCAAATAGTGACTATAAATAATCCAACAAAAATAGGCTACTCTTTTGTAAGATGGGATATAGTAGGAGAGGGAAGCAGTATAGATAACACATCATTTACGATGGGAACAAAAGGCACAACTTTAACTGCTGTATGGGATCCTAATCCTTATACTTTAACAGTTAATTCAAACGGAGGAACATGGAGTGGAACTACACCACAAACGATATTATATGGTTCAACTATTACAATTGAAGATCCTACAAGAACAAGTTATAGTTTTTTGGGGTGGACTATAAGTGGAAGTGGAAGTAGCATAAATGGCACAACATTCACAATGGGATATGCAAACACTACAATAACTGCAAATTGGGTTTTAACTGTACAAAGTTTTGCATATACAGGAGGAATTCAATCCTTTACAGTTGCTGCAACAGGAACATACAAATTAGAAGTATGGGGAGCACGAGGTGGTGGCTCTGGTGCACTTGGTGGTTACTCATATGGCTACAAATCTTTAACACAAGGAACTGCTCTTTATATTGTAGTAGGTGGAACTACATCAGGTGTCTCAGGAGGCTATAATGGTGGCGGTTCAACACCAAGTGGAGCTTATGGTGGCGGAGGAGCAACACATATTGCAACTGCTACAGGTGTACTATCTTCTTTAACGTCTAATCGAACTGCTGTAATTATAGTTGCTGGCGGAGGCGGCGGGATAAGCGCTTGCTGTGCTGGCGGAACAGGAGGAGGAACAAATGGTGGAAATAGTTCAGGGACTTCATATTGGACTGCTAAGTATGCTAGTGGTGGAACACAAACTTCAGGAGGATACAATGTAGTTCTAGGCAGTGCTTATGGTTCATTTGGACAAGGGTCTGCATCAACTGGTGCCAATGGCGGAGGCGGCGGAGGCGGCTGGTACGGAGGTGGCGGTGGTACCTGGGGAACAGAAAACTCCGGTGGCGGAGGTGGCTCTGGTTACATTGGCGGAGTTACAAGTGGCTCAATGACAAATGGATCACGCAGTGGCAATGGCTATGCTACAATTACATTTATAGAGTAAAATTAATTATATTTATATAGGATATTTAAAAAAAGCATATATTTTAATTGACAAATATATGTTTTTTTAGTACAATTCATATTGGTACATTTTTTATATGTTTAGTTATTTGCTCTGGGAAAGCAGATTGTTGAACATAAGGAAGGAAAAATATGAAAAATACATACATGCAAAAAAAAGAAGATGTTGTTCGTAATTGGGTAATATTAGATGCTAAAGATGTTAATTTGGGACGATTAGCAACAAAAGCAGCTCATATCCTAAGAGGAAAACATAAACCAACTTATACTCCACACATTGATTGTGGAGATGCTGTTATAGTAATAAACGCATCAGAAGTTAATCTAACTGGTAATAAATTAAATAACAAAATTTATTATAATCACAGTGGATATACTGGCGGTTTAAGAGAAAGAACAGCAAAAGAAATGAAAGCTAATTATCCAGTTGAAATGGTTGAAAGAGCAATCAAAGGAATGCTTCCAAATGGAAGACTAGGTCGTCAAATGTTTACTAAATTATTTGTATATGCAGGTTCTGAGCATCCACATGCTGCGCAAAAACCTGAAAAGATGGAAATATAGGAGGTTTTAATGGCAAAGAGTAGAGTGTTTATAGGAACTGGTAGAAGAAAAACTTCTATCGCACAAGTAAAAATGGTTCCAGGAAAAGGAAAAATAACAGTTAATGATGTTGACGTTAAAGCATTTTTCCCTTATGAAACAAATATAATGGATTTAAAACAACCTTTAGTAGCAACAAATACAGAAGAAACATTTGATATCGAAGTAAAAGTAAATGGTGGCGGATTTAATGGTCAAACAGGAGCTATTAGATTAGGAATAACTAGAGCTCTTCTAGAATATGATCAAGATAATGCAGAAAAAGAAGGAAGCTTTAGAAAAATACTAAAAGCAGCTGGTTTTATAACTAGAGATTCTCGTAAAAAAGAAAGAAAGAAACCAGGTTTAAAAGCTGCAAGACGTGCTCCACAATTTTCAAAAAGATAATATTAAAGACCTTATACGGTCTTTTTTTATTTACACTTCTTCATACATAAATATTTAATAAAATATATATTTAAGGTATAATATTAAAGGAGGACATATTTATGAATAAAGTAGTAATAATAGGCTGTGGTAACGTTGGAATGAGTTACGCATATGCTCTTTTAAACCAAAGAACTAGTGTTAGTGATTTAATATTAATTGATATAAATAAAGACAAAATAGAAGGAGAGGTAATGGATTTAAATCATTGTTTAGCTTTCGCACCATCTAAAATAAATATCAAAGCTGGTGATTATGAAGATTGCAAAGATGCATCCATTATATGTATAGCAGCCGGAGCTAACCAAGCGCCTGGTGAGACAAGAATGGATTTAATAGAAAAAAACACTAAAATATTTAAAGTAATTATTAAAGAAGTCATGAAAAATGGTTTCAATGGAATATTTTTGGTAGCTACTAATCCATTAGATGTAATGACATATATAACATGGAAAGAATCTGGTTTACCAACTAATCAAGTAATAGGTTCAGGAACTAGTTTAGATACTGCAAGACTTAGATACTTAATTGGTGATAAACTAGAAATTAGCCCAAAAAATGTTCATGCTTATGTTATAGGTGAACATGGAGACTCAGAATTTATTCCTTGGAGTAACGTAAATGTAGGTTTGCAAAATATAAAAGAGTTTTTAACAGAAAAGGAACTTGAAGAAATTTACTTAGAAGTTAAAAATGCTGCTTACAAAATTATAAATAAAAAAGGCGCTACCTATTATGGTATAGGAATGTGCTTAGTAAGAATAACAAATGCCATACTAGGAAATGAAAACAGCATAATAACAGTATCAGCATATGATAAAGAAAATAATATTTATGTTGGACTTCCAACTATAATAAATAAAAATGGAGTTAAAGAAAGCGTTTATGTCAACTTAAACAAAGAAGAAACAGAGAAATTACAAAATTCAATAAATATAATTAAAAATGCTATAGATAAGATTGGTGATTAAATTGCAATTAACAAAAAACTGGGAAGACTATGGAATAATAGATGCTGGCAATGGAGAAAAACTAGAACGCTGGGGAAAAGTAATTTTAAGAAGACCAGATCCTCAAGCTATGTGGATAACTGATAAAGAAGGATGGAATAAAATAGATGCTTTCTACCACCGCTCAGATAAAGGCGGTGGATATTGGGAATATAAAAATAAAACACCAGAATTTTGGACAGTATCTTATAAAGATTTAAAATTTAAAGTAAGTCCTACCGGTTTCAAACATACTGGACTATTTCCCGAACAAGCATCAAATTGGGATTTCATAATAGATAAAATAAAAGACTCAAACAGAAAAATAAAAGTTTTAAACCTTTTTGCTTACACAGGAGGATCCACAATAGCATCTTTATATGCAGGAGCTGACGTAGTTCATGTTGACGCTTCAAAGGGAATGATTGCTTGGGCTAAAGAGAATGTAAAACTATCTAAGTTAGAAGAAAAAAATGTTCGTTTCATAGTAGATGATTGCCTAAAATTTGTAGAAAGAGAAGCCAGAAGAGGTAATAAATACGATGCTATTATAATGGATCCACCCAGTTATGGAAGAGGACCTAATGGCGAACTTTGGAAATTTGAAACAAATTTAGATATTTTAATACAAGCATGTTTAAATATTTTAACAGATAAACCTTTATTCTTTATAGTTAATGCTTATACAACAGGAATATCAAATACCGTTTTGTATAACATCCTAAAAACGACAATGCAAAAAAGATATGGTGGAAAAGTTATATCAGATGAAATAGGTTTACCAATATCAAAAAACGATTTAGTATTACCTTGTGGAATACTAGGTAGGTGGGAAAGTGATTAATCCAATATATGAAGACAATCATATTATTGTTGTAGAAAAACCTATAAATGTTTTAGTTCAAGCAGACAAAACAAATGACCTTGATTTATTAACTATAATAAAGAATTATTTAAAAACTAAATATAATAAACCAGGTGATGCTTATCTAGGACTAGTTCATAGATTAGATAGACCAGTAGGTGGTATTATGGTTTTTGCAAAAACTAGTAAAGCAGCTTCTAGATTAAGTGAACAAATAAGAAATAATGAATTAGATAAAATATATTACGCTATAGTTTGTGGAAAACTTGAAAAAAACAAAGGTATTTTAGAAGATAAATTAAAAAAAGACATAAAAACAAATATTGTAAGTATCTCAGAAGATGGAAAAATATCTAAACTAGAATATGAAGTTGTTGACTATAAAGAAGGTTATAGTTTAATTAAAATACACCTTATAACTGGAAGGTCACATCAAATTAGGGTTCAGTTTGCAAGTAGAAATCATCCACTATTTGGAGACGCTAAATATAATAAGAATCATAAAAATAAAGAACAAATCGCTTTATTTGCAAAAGAAATATCTTTTTATCATCCAATAAAAAAAGAAAAATTAACTTTTTCTATTGATTTACCAACCCATTATCCGTGGAATATATTTAAATGAAAAAGCTTAATACGAATGCTCAGTCGTATCAAGCTTTTTTAATTCATCATCAGTTACTAAAAAGAATGTGTGCAAAAGTAAATTTTCACCAGTATTAGTAACAGGATCATCCCAAGTTAAGTCCAAATGAAGCCAAGTGTTATTTACATATACATAATTCCAAACATGTTTTGTGCTAGAAATTTTATAATTATCAATTCCCAATTTGCTCAGTAAAATGGCCATTGCATCAGTATATCCACCACATATAGCAGATCCTTCAATCAAAGCACCGTTTGCTTTATAGGCATTACTTTCAGCAACTAAACCGCTTTCAATTTCATCAGCCGCTTCTTCATCATATACCGTGTTGTTAATAATATAATCATGTAATACTTTTATCTTATCAGTTAAACTCATATTATTATTCACATTATTAGCAATAATTTCGTTTGCTTTTGTTTCCAGTGCAACAATATCTGCTTCTGAATATAATTTAATAATACTAATTTGAACTTTCCCCATTGAGTTATATTCTAGTAAAATTTTCTTATAACTATTATAAGGATGCACATAATTATTTACTTTATTAAAATCACTACTACCTGATAAACTAACAACATCATCTATGCAAGTTGGATAACTAGAAGTACAAAAAAATACAACTTTATCCCATCCTCCATTTAATGCGGTGTAAAAAATATTAACTATATCTTCTCTATTTTCAGGGTAGTAATCATCAGTTTCTTCATATAATGAGGAATCCTTAGCATATATATTATCAGCTTCTCTTACTATCAAATTCTCATTTACAAAATTAATTAAAACATATTCTCTAATTTCGTCCTTGTATTCTAAGCCTAAATATAATATGGCAAGGACCAACAAAAAAGATAAGAGCTTTCTCATATGATCACCTTATTATATTATATAACAAAATAAAAAAAAAAGAAGTAAAATTACTCCATTTCGTTAACTTTTTTTGATAAGCGAGATTTATTACGGGCTACAAAGTTCTTTGCAGCAATTCCTTTTGCTCCAGCTTTATCAATTCTTTTGATAGCTACTTTTAATGCATCAGTAGCTTTATTTTTATCTTTATTTAAAACTGCTTTTTCAACATTTCTGATAGCTGTTTTCATGCTTGCTCCAAAATTATTATTAGCTTCTTTCTTTTTAGCAATTACTTTAACTGCTTTCTTAGCATTTTTCATATTTGGCATAAATTCACCTCCAAGTCATTTCATCCATATAATTCTAACAAATTTTTATTGAAAAAGCAACAAAAAAGTTATATTAAATATTTAAAAAGGTTCGTTATTGATTTTAACTCTCTTTTAAGATATACTATTTATAGAATAAAAAGGTGATAATATGATACTAAAGAAGCCCTATGGATTACTAATTAAGCATTTTAAACTAATACACATTATCTTTGCTGTTTTTAGCATACTTACTTTTTCAAAAATAAGCTTGATATTAAGTTTTTTAAATGAATATATAGCAAATGATGGCTTTATAGTAGAAGCATATAAGGTTGCCCCATTATTAAATTTTAGTTTAATTATAGGAATAATAGTTTTTATATTGCTCAATATTGTTATTATTATATTAATGCAAACAAAACAGAAAAAGATATTATTTTACATATCAAATATAATATTTTATGCATTAGTAATAATAATATTCTCATATACATTAACACTTTTCGGCACAATGCAGACGCGTATCGTCGATACGAGAATAGTAAGAGCCATAAAGGATTTCTATACAATATTTTATGCTGTAAATATAATAAGCATATTTATGTATCTGATGAGAGGTTTAGGCTTTGATGTTAAAAAGTTTAACTTTAATAAAGACCTAGTTGATTTAGAAATTACAGAAGCTGACGAGGAAGAAGTAGAAGTTTCAGTTAATGTAGATGTTCAAAAGATAGGCAGAAAAAAAAGAAAAATAATTAGACATTTAAAATACTTCTATTATGAGCACCAATTCATATGTAACATAATATCCATAGCGCTTTCATTAATAGCAGCCACTTTAATTGTATACTTTACTTTCTTCAATAGTAAACCAACATATAACCAGTATACTTCAATAGGAGTTGGTGCTTATAACTTTGAAATAGATAAAGTATATGTCACTAATACCGATATGGATGGAAATGTAATAGAGGAAGGTAAAACTTTTGCAGTAGTTAACATCAAAATAAAGAAAAGATCTACTAACAGTGTTCAACTGAATTTAGGCAGATTTGGTTTGGTCGTAAACGGAATAACTTATTATCACAATTATAATTATGGCAAATATTTTATAGATATTGGTAACGCTTATCTCGATGAGAGCCTAAGTAGTGACTACCAAAACTATATATTGGTATATCCAATTAATACTAGTTCAATAAATAAACTACAATTTAATTATACTGATTCGACTAATGATATAATTGTTAAAATAAATTCGCTAGACTTTAACACACAAAATAGTCATACAATCGCACTAGGTGAAGAAATCAATTTTGATGATACTATTTTAGATGGATATAGATTTACTATTAACAAATACGAAGTAGGAAAAACAATTCAAATTAATTACAAATATTCCATAACAGAAGATAATTATGTGAGTGCGGTTGAATATGTCACACCGACAATAGATAGTAATTATGACAAAGCGGTTTTAAGACTAGATTATAGTTTCACAAAAGTAGATAATAATAGTTATGCAGCCAATATTAATACATTTTTAACAAATTTTGGATATTTAAAATATACAGTTGATGGTAAAGAATATACTTCAAAGTTTAATCTCGGAACATTAAAAGCTGTTAAAGTTAACCAACCTAATACAACATATTTAGAAGTAAAAGAAGAAGTTCTAAATGCTGAGACAATCACACTTTGCTTAAAACTTCGCAACAACGTTTATGAGATAATATTAAAGGGTGGTGCTCAATGAAAAAATTATTAATCTTTTTTCTAATATTGATAATTCCAATGACAGTACACGCTTCGCCTTACTGCGATTATAATGAGTACAATGAGATATTAAAAAAAGCTGGAAACGTCAATATAATGGTAGATTACAAAGAACTAGAAGATAGTGCCGTTTTTACAATAACACTTTATAATATACAAGCGGATGAATATATTGTAAATAATGAAACAGGGAATAAATACTACTATGCAGACACTAACAATGGCATAATTTCATTTAACAACATAACTGAACCTAAAATATATAAATTTACTATTTATTCTACTTTAAATCAGTGTGATGATAGCGCACTAGCTACCTTATATGCAACTGTTCCAACATATAATAAATATTATAAAAATAAACTATGTGAAGGAATTGAAGATTATAAATTGTGTCAAAGATGGTCAACTATTGATTTAACCTATGAAGAATTCAAGTCACAAATAGATTCTTACAAAGCTTCAAAGATAGAAGAGGCAGATAAAGACGATACCTATAAAAGTATATTTGATTATATGCTAGATTTTTATTTAAAATATTATTACTATTTATTACCTTCTATTATTGTTATAAGTATAATAAGTATATTTATAATAAAAAAAAGAGAAAATAAATTTAAATTGTAATATTGTAAAATTAGAAAATATATTATATAATTAAAAAAACGAAGACCAAGAGGAGTAATTTATTCCTACTTATTTAGAGAACAGTGTATATGGTGAAAACACTTATAAGAAGAATAGACGAAGTAGCTTGATAGTTTAATTACTAAGTAAATAGGTAGTTACGTATATATGCGTTAAATATTTAAGGTGTAGAAATACATAAAATAAGGTGGTACCACGAAACTGAAGTTCGTCCTTTGATAGGAGAACTTTTTTTATTGGAGGGATATTATGATTGAAAAATTCAAAAAATATGTTGATAAGTTTCCAAAAGAAAAAGGTATTGTATATAAATACAACCACTCACTTCGAGTCATGAAGATATGTGAAGAAATTGGGAAAAGTTTAAAATTAACAAAAGAACAATTAGAAGCAATCAAAATAATGGGTTTACTTCATGATTTTGCTCGTTTTGAACAATGGATGCAATATAAGTCATTTAACGATTTAACAACTTTTGACCATGGAGAAAGATCTAGTCAATTGTTATTTGATGAAAACAAAATAAAAGACTACAATTTAGACAAAAAATATTATAATATAGTTTCTTCAGCTATAAAAAATCATAATAAATATAGTATACCTAAAATGACAAACAAAGAAGAAGAACTATTTAGTAAAATTATACGTGATGCTGATAAACTAGATATATTAAATAAATTTACTAAATCATTATTATATGAGGAAGATAACGGTCAAAGCATTCATAAATCAGTAGAACAATATTTCTTCAAACATCTACCAGTACGCACCCCGATTAAAAGAACTGATAATGATCTAATAATTGTTAAATTAGCTTTTATTTATGATTTTAACTTCTCGTATTCATTCAAATACATAAAAAAGCATAAAATAATAGATAGAATAGAAAAAGGAATAGACAATAAATTATTTGCTAAATACATTAAAGAAACAAAAAAATATATGGAGGGAAAAATATGCTAGAGACAAAATATAATCATATAGAAGTAGAAAAAGATAAGTATGAAACCTGGAAAAACAAAGGATACTTTAACAGTGGAGACTTAAGTAAGAAACCTTTTTGTATAGTAATACCGCCACCTAATGTAACAGGAAAATTACACTTAGGTCATGCTTGGGATACAACACTTCAAGATATCATAATCAGATACAAAAGAATGGATGGATACGATGCTTTATGGCTTCCTGGAATGGATCATGCCGGAATTGCTACACAAGCTAAAGTAGATAAAAAATTAAAGGAATTAGGTTATACCCCAAGAATGATGGATAGAGAAGAATGGCTAAATCATGCTTGGAATTGGAAAAAAGAGTATGCTGATAATATAAGAGAGCAGTGGGCTAAACTAGGATTAAGCCTAGATTATTCAAAAGAAAGATTTACTCTTGATAAAGGATTAAATGATGCCGTTAATTATGTATTTATTAATTTATATAATAAGGGTTTAATTTATCAAGGAGAAAGAATTATTAACTGGGATCCAGAAGCTATGACCGCTTTATCTAATGAAGAAGTTATTTATAAAGAAGTAGAAGGAGCTTTTTATCATATAAAATACTTTATTGAAAATACTGATAATTATTTGGAAGTGGCGACAACTAGACCAGAAACCTTATTTGGCGATACAGCAGTTGCAGTTAACCCAAAAGATGATAGATATAAAGACTTAATAGGAAAAAATGTTATATTACCAATTCTAAATAAATTAATTCCGATTATTGCTGATGAACACGCTGATCCTGAATTTGGAACAGGAGTTGTTAAAATCACACCAGCTCATGATCCTAATGACTTCGAAGTAGGAAATAGACATAATCTAGAAAGAATAAAAGTTATAAATACTGATGGAACAATGAATGAATTTGCAGGAATTTATAAAGGTATGGATAGATTTGAGTGTAGAAATAAACTTGTTGAGGATTTAAAAACAAAAGACTTGTTAATAAAAATAGAAAAATTAATACATTCAGTAGGGCATTCCGAAAGAACAGATGTTATGGTTGAACCATACCTATCAAAACAATGGTTTGTTAAGATGGAAAGTTTAGCCAAACATGTTTTAGAAAATCAACAAACAGAAAATAAAGTAAAATTTGTACCAGAAAAATTTGAAAAGATTCTTACTCATTGGATGGAAGATTGCCATGATTGGTGCATATCAAGACAACTTTGGTGGGGACATAGAATTCCAGCCTGGTATAAAGGTGATGAAGTAAAAGTACAAGTAGATTCTCCTGGAAGCGAGTGGATGCAAGATAATGATGTATTAGATACTTGGTTTTCAAGTGCTTTATGGCCATTTAGTACTTTAGGATTTCCTAATAATACAGAAGATTTAAAAAGATACTTCCCAACTGATGTTCTAGTAACAGGATACGATATCATCTTCTTCTGGGTTGCAAGAATGATATTTCAAAGTTTAGAATTTATGAATAATATTCCATTTAAAGAATGTATTATTCATGGCTTAATTAGAGATAAAGAAGGAAGAAAAATGAGTAAATCATTGGGTAACGGTGTTGATCCAATGGAAGTTATTGAAAAATACGGCTGTGACTCACTAAGATACTTTATCTCCACATCAACTTCAGCAGGAACTGATTTAAGATATGATGAAGAAAAAATTAAAGCTACTTGGAACTTTATAAATAAATTATGGAATGCATCACGATTTGTATTAATGAATATAGAAGATATAAAAGTAGAATCTATAAATAAAGATAATTTAAATATTGCTGACAGATGGATTTTAAATAAGTTAGACAACACAATAGAAGAAGTAAGAAGAAATATGGATAAATATGAGTTCAACAATGTTGGAACTTCTTTATACAGTTTTATATGGAATGATTTTTGTGATTGGTATATAGAGCTATCTAAACTAGACATGAATAATACTTCAAAAAATGTTTTACTTCTAGTTTTAACAGATATATTAAAAATGCTTCATCCATTTATGCCTTATGTAACAGAAGAAATCTATCAAATGTTACCAAACAAGGAAGATTCTATTGTTATGAGTGCATATCCACAAATACACCAGTTTGATTTTGATAAAAATGAATTAAACAATATGGAAGAATTAATATCATTTATCAAGAATGTAAGAAAACTAAAGAAAGACAATAATATAGGTAAAGAATATTGCCTTAAAACAAATAATCCTCTTATAGAAGAAAATAAAGATTTAGTTTGCAAAATATTAAAAACAACAATAAATAATGATAATGATTTAAGCAGCTTGCCTATTGGTTTTATGAATGATACTATTTACGTTTGTTATGATAATACAAATGACAATGAACAAGAAAAAGAATTATTGTTAAAAGAAAAAGAAACATTAGAGCAAAGTATAACTAGAAGAACTAACCTACTAAATAATTCAAATTATACTTCAAAAGCTCCAGCTAATATAGTAGAAAATGATAGACTACAATTAGAAAAAGAAAAGCAAGACTTAAATATTGTTATGGAAAAGTTAAAGAAGAATTAAAATATTCTTCTTTTTTGTGTAAATAAGTAGTAATATTCATACAATAAAATAGACAAAAAAGTAAAAATTTGATAATATTATATATAGAATAAGAGGGATAACATGAATGAGAAAATGGTAAAGGTAAACTTTAATGGCATATTAATTAAAGAATTCCCTGTTGGAACAACAATAAAAGCAATAAGTAAAAAGTTCCAAAGCTATTTTTCGTATCCAATTTTAATTGCCAAATTAGATAATGATTTAGTAGAATTATCTGATACCATAACTAAAAAATGTGATATTAATTTTTATGATAGAAGTAGTATGGTTGGCAACAGTGTGTACGGAAGAACTTTGCAATTCATAGCTATAGTTGCTGTTAAAAGAGTGTTTGGAAAAGAAGCTGAGCTTCACATCGAGCACTCAATAGACAAAGGTTTTTATTGCGAACTAAGTGTAGATTCTAATAAAGAAAGTATAGATCTTTTAGAAAAAACAATGCATGATATCGTAAATGAAGATTTAGCAATACAAAAGATTAGTGTTATTAGAAGCGATGCGATAAAATATTTTAAAAAAGAAAAACAAATGGATAAAGTAAGAGTATTAAAGTATATTAGTAATTCTTACATAAACTTATATAGTATTGATAATGTATATGATTACTTTTATGGCGATTTAGCATTCAGCACAAAAGCCATAGATGAATTTAAAGTACAATACATAAAAGACAAGGGATTTGTTATTAACTTCCCAGATATTTATAACCCAGAAGTAACACTAGACTACAAACATCATAAAATGCTATTTGATAAATTTTATGAATATAACGAATGGTGTAGATGCCAATCAGTTATAAATGCAGCTGATTTAAACGAGCGAGTATCAAGTAGTAAAGTAGATGAGTTAATTAGAATATCAGAGACATACTATAATAATCAATTAGAAAAAATTGCTGAAGACATAAAAGCAATGAAACAAATGCCAAGAATAATATTACTTGCAGGACCATCATCATCAGGAAAAACCACAACAAGTAAAAAACTAGAAATGCATTTAAGATTAAATGGCATAAAAACAGTTCAGATATCTGTGGATAATTATTTCCTAAATAGAAATGAAACTCCAAAAGATAATGAAGGTAATTATGATTATGAATCTATATATGCGATTGATATAACACTATTCAATAAGCACTTAAATAAACTTTTAGCTAATGAAAAAGTTTTAATGCCAAGATATGATTTTATATCAGGAGAAAAATATTACAAAGATGATTATTTACAAATAGATGATAATACAATTTTAATAATAGAAGGGCTTCATAGTTTAAACGATGAACTTACAATGTCAATCGAAAGAAACTTAAAATATAAAATATATATTAGCCCTCTAACACAATTAAATATAGATAATCATAATAGAATACACACAAGTGACACAAGAAAACTAAGAAGAATAATAAGAGATAATAGAACAAGAGGATACAGTGCCACTGACACTTTAAATATGTGGAAAAAAATAAGAGAAGGGGAAGAAAAATGGATATTCCCTTATCAAGATGATGCTGACATAATAATCAATTCAGCTCTTATTTATGAACTAGGCGTTTTAAAAACCTACGTTGAACCACTATTATTTTCAGTTAACGAAGAAGACCCTGTATACCCAGAAGCCCTTAGATTAATAAATTTCTTAAGGAATTTCCTGCCTATACCAAGTGAGGACATTCCACAAGACTCAGTATTAAGAGAATTTATTGGCAATGGTTGCTACAAAGTATAATAGAAAGAAGGAATACAATGATAAAAGTAGCTATTAACGGTTTTGGAAGAATAGGAAGATTAGTATTTAGAATAATGGAGGGAGATCCTACTTTTGAAGTGGTTGCAATCAATGATTTAACAGATCCAGAACAACTAGCTTATTTACTAAAATACGATACAAGTCATAGAAGATATAATGTAGAAAATATAAGCTTTGATGAAAATAACATTATAGTAAATGGCAAAAAAATTAGAATTTTTGCTGAAAAAGACCCTAGTGCTCTACCATGGAGAGACTTAGGAATAGATGAAGTTTTTGAATGCACAGGACGCTTTACGAAAAAAGAAGATGCTATGGCTCATATAACAGCCGGAGCCAAAAAAGTAATAATTTCAGCTCCTGCCAAAGGAGACTTAAAAACAATTGTTTATAATGTTAACGAAAATACATTAGATGGAACAGAAGAAGTAATAAGTGCTGCATCATGCACTACAAACTGCTTAGCTCCAGTTTTAAACATAATAGAAAACAACCTTGGAATTGTAAAAGGATATATGACAACAGTTCATGCCTATACAAACGATCAAACAGTATTAGATGTTGCCCATAAAAAGGGAATTCAAGCTCGCCGTGGAAGAGCAGCAGCAGCAAATATTGTTCCAACCTCAACTGGTGCGGCAACTGCCATAGGACTAGTTTTACCAAGTTTAAAAGGAAAATTATCAGGTGGAGCTCTTAGAGTTCCAGTAACTACAGGCTCAGTAATAGATTTAACACTAGAGTTAAATAAAAACACAAGTGTAGAAGAAATAAACAATTTATTTAAAAATAATCAAAGTGAAACAATAAAATATACAGAAGATCCTATTGTATCAAGTGATGTTATTGGAGAAACAACAGGAGCTTTAGTAGATGGATTATCAACATCAGTATTAGAAGTTGATGGAAAACAAATGGTAAAAATAATAGCTTGGTATGATAACGAAATGGGATATAGTGCTCAAATGGTTAGAACAGCTAAATATTTATTACAAAATAAATAAAAAAAACATTTTCAAAATAATAAAAATAATGTATAATTGACTTGGTGATAAAATGAAAGCAAAAAAAGTAACAAAGAAAATACAAAAAAATCAATCAATGGAAAATACTGGCAAAGAAATATCTGAATTAAGAAAATTAGCTTACATATTTTGCATATTATTAGGGCTATTTTTAATATTTTACGGTATAGCATATCTTAAAGCACAAAATGAAGAAGAAGAACAAGAAGTAGTAACAGAAGTTATTCAATATGAAGAAATACTTGCTAACAATATTGGCCAACAAAGCGATGATGTATATTTTGTAATTGTATACCACAATGAAGAAGACTATACAGGATTATATACACATTATATAAATACATACTCAAAACTAGATGCCGCTTTAAATTTCTATTATGTTGATATGAATAATACTTTTAATTCATCTTTCATAAGTGATACAAATAGCTTAAAAGATGTCAACAATTTGAAAATAAGCACAGATGTTTTATTTAAAATTGAAAATGGTGTAATTATTAGATATTATACAGGCCAAGAATCTATTGTAAAACAATTAAAAGCTTTAGCCAAAATAAGTTAATAAAAAGTACAAAGTGTACTTTTTTTGATGTAAACTTATTAAGCAATATAAATAGACTTTTTTATATGTTTGTGATAATATTGATTATAGTGCGGAGGTAACTATGAAAGCAAAAGATAATGAAAAAGAAAAAAAAGAAACTAAAAGAGTAGTAAAAAAGAAACCCAAGAAAATAGTTGCTGTAAAAGAAGAACCAGCTAAAATTATTACAAAAGAGCTATTTACAATTAAAGAAGTTATATGGTTAGTTATAATAACCTGTTTCATAAATTTAGCCCTGTTTTCTGTTTATATTAATAAAAATAACGAAACAGAAACAGAAGATAATACCTACACAGATGACAATATTAAACAAATAATTGAGACATATAATTATATAAAAGATAATTACTACAAAAATATTGATGAAGAAACATTGATTAATGGAGCTATTGATGGAATGACTTCTTCATTAAATGATAACTATTCAGAACTAATTTCTGATTCAGAATCAGATACATATAATATTATTCTTGAAGGAGAATATTATGGAATTGGGATACAAATAGCTGATATGAATGGTGTGGGAACTGTAATAACAGCTATTATTCCTGAATCACCTGCAAGTGAAGCAAATTTTGAAATAGGCGATGTAATTACGAAAATAAACGGAGAATCAACTGCAAATATGTCATCAAGCGACATAGGCTCTCTTATAAAAGGAGGAAAAGGAAAAACCTTCGTTATAACAGTTCAAAGAGCGACACAAACAATAGATGTATCCGTTACAACGCAAAAAGTTATATTAGATTCAATATCTAAGGAAATAATAGAAAAGAATGGAAAAAAAGTTGGATATATATATATAGATATATTTGCAGCTAATACAGATACCCAATTTATAGCAGCTATTGATGAATTAGAAGAAGAAGGAATAGATAGTTTAATAATAGATGTAAGGGGCAATAGTGGTGGCCATTTATCAGCCGTTACAAATATATTATCTGATATATTAGATAGTACTCATATAATTTATCAAGTAAGCAATAGAGATGGGGAAGTAACTGTAACATATTCTGATGGTAAAGAAACAAAGAATTATCCGATTGTTGTTTTAGGTGATAGTAGTTCTGCCTCAGCCTCAGAAATTTTAATAAGTGCCTTGCAAGAATCATATGGAGCAACATTCATAGGAAAGCAAACGTATGGCAAAGGAAGCGTTCAAGAATTGCAAACAATAGAAGCAACAGGTGCACAATACAAAATAACAACACAGAAATGGCTAACATCAAATGGTAATTCTATAGATGGCCTTGGAATAACACCAGACATTGAGCTAGAACTTAATGGAGAATATTACAATAATCCAACAAACGATACAGATAATCAGCTCCAAAGAGCATTAGAAGAAATAACAAAATAAAGCTTTAGCTTTATTTTTTCTTTTAACGATAGTATAATTAGAAAGGTGATTAGATGAAATATGAAATAGGAACGAACTTTAATATACAATGTTATAAACATAATGAAAAAGTAAATAGAGCATGGAATGAAGCTGTTTTATTGGAGACTCATGATGAATATCAAGCTTTTGGAAACAATAAAACAATAGTTACTGAAGCAGACGGATCTAGTTGGAAAACAAAAGAGCCGGCTATAATATACTTTTTTGACAACGAATGGTTCAACATAATAGCTCAATTAAAAAAAGATGGAATCTATTATTATTGTAATATAGCAACTCCTTATATAATAGAGGATAATACAATCAAATATATAGATTATGATTTAGACCTAAGAATATTCCCCAACGGAGAATTTAAAGTGCTAGATGAATCAGAATACAAATACCATAAAAAACTAATGGGATACACTGAAGAATTAGATAAAGTAATAAACGGGGCATTAAAAGAATTAATAGAAAAATACAACAACAAATTTTTCCCATTTAATAAAGAAGAAAATACAAGACTACATAATATATATAAAGATATAAAAGAGTCCTAAAAGACCCTTTAATTAAAAAACTCCAAATAACAAGATGTCAACCAACTTTGGTTGACGTTTTTCCTTTGTTTTACAAATACAAACTCAAATTTTAAAAAATTTAAAAAAAGCAAAAAAAATGCTTGACAACGATATTTTAATCTGTTATATTAAAGCAGTACTTTTGAGGAGAAAGCCTTAAATGTTAAGGCAAACGTAAAAAAAACAAAAAATTTCTAAAAAAGTATTGACTTAAAGAATGCCAAATGATATATTGGTATTGCGTTTCAAAAAGAAACGGAAATGATCTTTGAAAACTGAGCAAAACGTCAAAAATTCATGAGTTTTAAAAAGTTAGGATTTTTTCAAATTTACAAAAATTATTTTTTTTTTGGAGAGTTTGATCCTAGCTCAGGATGAACGCTGGCGGCATGCCTAAGACATGCAAGTCGAACGAAGTGGTCCGATGAAGATTGAGTGCTTGCACAAGATTGGATTCGGTTCGCCACTGAGTGGCAGACGGGTGAGTAACACGTAGGTAATCTACCTTAAAGACTGGGATAACAATTAGAAATGATTGCTAATACCGGATAATTCATAAACGGATAACTGTTTATGCTAAAAGGAGCTTTCGCTTCACTTTAAGATGAGCTTGCGGTGTATTAGCTAGTTGGTGAGGTAATGGCTCACCAAGGCAACGATGCATAGCCGAGCTGAGAGGCTGAACGGCCACATTGGGACTGAGACACGGCCCAGACTCCTACGGGAGACAGCAGTTAGGAATATTCGTCAATGGGGGAAACCCTGAACGAGCAATGCCGCGTGAGTGATGAAGGTCTTATAGATCGTAAAGCTCTGTTGTAAGGAACGAACCTTTAGTATAGGAAATGATACTAAACTGACGGTACCTTACCAGAAAGCCCCGGCTAACTACGTGCCAGCAGCCGCGGTAATACGTAGGGGGCGAGCGTTATCCGGATTTATTGGGCGTAAAGCGTGTGTAGGCGGTTTATTAAGTATAAGATTAAAGCCCGAGGCTTAACCTCGGTTCGTCTTATAAACTGGTAGACTTGAGTGTGGTAGAGGCAAATGGAATTTCTAGTGTAGCGGTTAAATGCGTAGATATTAGAAGGAACACCAGTGGCGAAGGCGGTTTGCTGGGCCATTACTGACGCTGAGACACGAAAGCGTGGGGAGCAAATAGGATTAGATACCCTAGTAGTCCACGCCGTAAACGATGAGTACTAAGTGTCGGGAAACCGGTGCTGAAGTTAACACATTAAGTACTCCGCCTGAGTAGTACGGTCGCAAGGCTGAAACTCAAAGGAATTGACGGGCACCCGCACAAGCGGTGGAGCATGCTGTTTAATTCGAAGATACGCGAAGAACCTTACCTAGGCTTGACATCCCGGGCAAAGCTATAGAAATATAGTGGAGGCTACCCCGGTGACAGGTGGTGCATGGTTGTCGTCAGCTCGTGTCGTGAGATGTTTGGTTAAGTCCAATAACGAGCGCAACCCTTATCTTTAGTTACTAACATTTAGTTGAGGACTCTAAAGAGACTGCCGATGATAAATCGGAGGAAGGTGGGGATGACGTCAAATCATCATGCCCCTTACGTCTAGGGCAACAGGCGTGCTACAATGGCCGATACAAAAAGATGCAATATGGTAACATGGAGCAAATCTCTAAAATCGGTCTCAGTTCGGATTGAGGTCTGCAACTCGACCTCATGAAGTTGGAATCGCTAGTAATCCTGAATCAGAATGTCAGGGTGAATACGTTCTCGGGTGTTGTACACACCGCCCGTCACGCTATGAGAGTCTGTAATACCCGAAGTCGGTAGCCTAACCTTTTAGGAGGGGGCCAACGAAGGTAGGACAGGTAATTGGAGTGAAGTCGTAACAAGGTATCCCTACCGGAAGGTGGGGATGGATCACCTCCTTTCTATGGAGAAAGATTTATACCGTTCTTAACTTTAAACTCGTGTATGATTTGTTTTGCTTAGTTTTGAGAGATTATTTCTCTCAGGAATAGTTCTTTGAAAACTAGATAATGTGGTAGTGATATATTTAAAAGAGCCCCAAACTTTGTTTGGAAAAACTGTCGAATATATCACATTAAAATATCTCAATCAAATTAGGAAATAATAAAATGGTGATTAAATTGCTAAGGGCGCATGGTGAATGCCTTGGCACTAGAAGCTGATGAAGGACGTGACAAACTACGAAATGCTTCGGGGAGTGGTAAGTACACTTTGATCCGGAGATCTCCGAATGAGGAAACTCACCTATGGTAATGCGTAGGTATTGTATAGTAAATTCATAGCTATACAAAAGTAACCCGGTGAACTGAAACATCTTAGTAACCGGAGGAAAAGAAAGAAAAATCGATTTCCCCAGTAGTGGCGAGCGAAAAGGAAAATAGCCCAAACCAGAATTTATTCTGGGGTTGTAGGACCTTATATTAGGAGTTACAAAATTTTGATATAGTTGAAGTTGTTGGGAAACAACACCTTAGAAGGTGATAGTCCTGTAAACGAAATATCAAAGTCTCTTTAAGGTATCCTGAGTACGGCGAGACACGTGTAATCTTGTCGGAATCCGCGGGGCCCATCCCGCAAGGCTAAATACTCTCTAGTGACCGATAGTGAACAAGTACCGTGAGGGAAAGGTGAAAAGAACCCCGGGAGGGGAGTGAAATAGAATCTGAAACCATGTGCTTACAAAAAGTCAGAGCCCGTTAATGGGTGATGGCGTGCCTTTTGCAGAATGAACCGGCGAGTTATTTTATCATGCAAGGTTAAGTTGAAGAAACGGAGCCGAAGCGAAAGCGAGTCTTAATAGGGCGAATTAGTATGATGGAATAGACCCGAAACCAGGTGATCTAGCCTTGAGCAGGTTGAAGTTTTGGTAACACAAAATGGAGGACCGAACCGACTTACTAGGAAACGTGAGCGGATGACTTGAGGCTAGAGGTGAAATTCCAATCGAACCTGGATATAGCTGGTTCTCCCCGAAATAGGTTTAGGCCTAGCGTTAAATTTATCTTTTTGGAGGTAGAGCACTGAATATACAATGGCGGCATCTAGCTGTACTGAGTGTAATCAAACTCCGAATGCCAAAAAGTCATGTTTAGCAGTCAGTGTGCGGGTGATAACGTCCGTACGCAAAAGGAAAAGAATCCAGACCGCCAATTAAGGTCCCAAAATATATGCTAAGTGGGAAAGGATGTGGAGTTGTCAAAACAGCTAGGAGGTTGGCTCAGAAGCAGCCATCCTTTAAAGAGTGCGTAATAGCTCACTAGTCGAGTGACACTGCGCCGAAGATGTACCGGGGCTAAGCATATTACCGAAATTGCGGATTTATACAATTGTATAAGTGGTAGGGGAGCGTTCTAACAGCGGTGAAGGTTGATCGTGAGGACAACTGGAGCGGTTAGAAGTGAGAATGCCGGTATGAGTAGCGCAAGAGAGGTGAGAATCCTCTCCACCGTTTGCCTAAGGGTTCCTGGGTAAGGTTCGTCTTCCCAGGGTAAGTCAGGACCTAAGACGAGGCCGAAAGGCGTAGCCGATGGACAACAGGTTTATATTCCTGTACTATCTATATGACTGATGGAGTGACGAAGAAGGTTAGTAAGAGCCAGTTATTGGATTCTGGTCTAAGCACAAAGGTTTGTATGTTGGAAAATCCGTATACGTTAACAACTGAAGTGTTATGGCGAAGAATTTAGTGATAAATTTGAAGTCTTATGACACCAAGCTTCCAAGAAAAACTTCTAAAGTTATCATATAGATACCTGTACCGAGAACCGACACAGGTGGGCAAGGAGAATATCCTAAGGTGAGCGAGAGAACTATGGTTAAGGAACTCGGCAAAATGACTCCGTAACTTCGGAATAAGGAGTGATCAAGCGATTGATCCACAGTAAATAGGCCCAGGCGACTGTTTACCAAAAACACAGGTCTCTGCTAAGTCGAAAGACGATGTATAGGGGCTGACGCCTGCCCAGTGCTGGAAGGTTAAGAGGAGAGCTTAGCTTTGACGCAAGTCGATATTGCAAAGGTTCGAATTGAAGCCCCAGTGAACGGCGGCCGTAACTATAACGGTCCTAAGGTAGCGAAATTCCTTGTCGGGTAAGTTCCGACCCGCACGAAAGGTGTAACGATCTGGGCACTGTCTCGACCAT
>JAQUYH010000014.1 GCA_028691955.1 Bacilli bacterium
TCAGCTCCACCATAAGAAAGTTAAACGCACCTTTTACTGTTTTGCAGGAGGGTTTGCGGTGATAGTAGATATTGATTAAGACACCATATAATGGCGTTTTTTTCTTTATCAGATTGTTAACAAATTTATAAAATGATATAATTATAATTAAGGAGGTAAGTTATGGACTTTGAAATAAAAATACAAGGCGATAGTGATGGCTATGTAGCTTTTGAATGTCCTTTTTGCGAGTCACAGTTTAAACTTAATGCTGGAGAATTTCAAAATGATGACAATAATATTAGTGAGTTATGCTGTCCTTATTGTGGGTTGATGGATAAAGTGAATAAGTTTTATACTAAAGAAGTAATTGAACAGGCTCAAGCAATCGCAATGAATTATATGAGTGATGAATTGAATAAAGCTTTTGGTAAAATGAGTAAAAGTTTAAATAAAAGTAACCTTATAAAAATGTCATACAAACCATTAAAGAAAATAAATGTGAAAGATGTAGAAACGAAAGATACAGTTGAAGAAATATTTGAATGTCATAATTGTCATAATCACGTAAAAGTATTATATGGTGCTGGTGTTTCAAAAGTGTTCTGTTCTTATTGTGGTAATGACATATGATAGATGTTAAAAAGTATAAATCAATTTTTTTAGATTTTAGAAGAATATCCAGCGAACTATTAACTACTACATACAATAATCCTAACACGCCTTTATATAGGTTCAAAAATTATATTGATAATACCCCAATAATTAAAGAAATAATTGATAATGAAATAAAAGGCGTTGATTATGATTTTAAAAATTGTTTTGAAGTAAAAGATTTTGGTGGGTGGGATTATATAAATATTCCTGTTGCTAGAAATGAGCATATTAAAGCAATTTATGATTATTTAACTTATATAATTGATAATAAATTAGAAGTGCTAAATGTAGCTTCAAAGTATCATCATCTAGGTAATAAAATTACAGATATATTGCGTGACTTTTTAGATATGGCGTTTAAACCGCTTATCAATTTCATAGTTGACGAGTTGTCAAAAATAATAATGATAGAAGAAGGCGAAGAAATGAGGGGTATAAGTATTACAGGTAATCAAGGAGTAATTAATGTTGCTGATAAAGGCAGTGCAATTCATTCAAATAATCAAATAACAATAAATGATATTGATAAGATAATTGAACTTTGTAAATCTTTAAAAAAAGAGGTTTCAAATTTAGATATTGAACAAGAATTAAAGGATAATTTGGTTGACGATTTTGACATCGTTCAGGAACAGTTATCTAATAATATTGAAAAACCAAGCAGATTAAAAAGAGCGTTTACTAATATTAAAAACTTTTTAACAAGTTCGGCTACTTTAATTACATTAACAACAACTTTTAGCAATGGAGTAAATCAACTGATGGAAACCGTACAACCTATTATAGATAAAATTAGTTAGGTGAAGAATGGAGATAATTAGAAGTGTTAAAAATGATGGAAATATAAATACTGATTTATATGGTTTGTTGAAAAATATACCTGATGAGATGCTCTTTAATGACGAACATGATTTGAGAAAGCCAATTTCAATATACAATATTGCTTTTGATAATATTTTGTATCTTGCAAATAAAGTTATTGGCGACTTATTAAAAGGGAAAAAGGACGTAAAGAATAATTACAAATTATTTTTGGAAAGTATTAATTCTTTTATTGATGACGGTTATAATATTATAAAGTGTTTTTATCCAAAAAATTCAACTAATAGCGAAAGTATATTTGCGGATAAATGGTTAGAAAGTATTGATAAAGATGGTATAAAACAATATAAGGCAAGTATAAATTTAGATATTTCTACAACTCGCTATATTATGAATAAAATCAAACATGAACATGGTAGGTTAGAACAAATATTTATAGAAACGCCAATTGGTTGTTGTGCTGGCTATTTCCTAGAAAAATATCACGAAGGTACACTTCAACCTGATGAATTTATTCATAGTAAATTTAAGAAACGTCATACTGCTTTATCTTATGCCCAAGATCTTGTTAGAAACATTGGAACAATTTATTATGTCGCTGAAAAGATATCACTCTACTTGAAAAAAAACATATTAAAAGATAATGTATGTAATACTTTTGCTAGTTGTGAAAAAGACGATAATATACGTCAAATTGTAGAAAAAATTTGGACAATCCCTTTAATTTTATTCCCTGATGAATATGAAAAAACGTTGACTATTATTGTTGTTAATAATGATGAATTAGTGATTAGAAGACCAATTCCGTATACATATTTGGTCAAATATAAAAGATATAGCCAATATAAATGTGAAATGCTAACAAGTGGTGATGGAACAAGCAAAATTTATACGGTTCCATATTTTGGATAAAAAAGAATAGTTCTCAACAAACTATTCTTTTATATTTCTATATCTAAATTGTAAAATAACTCATCGGAGAAAAATTCTTCCAATTTAATGTTTAAACTATCACATATTCTAACAATTGTTAACATTTTTGGGTTTTTGCTTTTCCCTGAGACAACTGATTGAATTGTTGATTGAGTTAAACCACTCATAATTGCCAATTTATTTATACTAATACTATTTTTATCACATAAATTTAATATTCTTTTGGCAATAGCTTCAGCAATTTTCATTTTATCACTTCCATTGATATAATTATCTCAATCAAACGTCATATAATTAAGCGACGCGTCGTTGACTTTTTTGCGCTTTTAATTTATAATTAATTTGAAAGTTGTAACTTAGAAAATTTTCCTTTACCATAACAGAATCTGTTTTATGTCTATTGTGATAATAAAAAGATGTAAAAGAGTTAATTAATGTCAAGGAAAACCTTTGATTGTTATACTTTAAATGTGACCATTATTCAATGGCATGGCGTTATTATAATATTCATAAAAATAAGATTGGAGAAAAAAAGTGAAAGAAAGCAATGATAATTTAAATGATTATATGGCAATAATACCAAAATTAACCTACGATAATCTTGATTATTTTCAAAACACAACATACGAGATAAAAATAGAAAAAGGTAAAGGAACTATTATAGAAACAGAAAGTATATTTGATAAAGATGTCTCAATTCCGGTTATGTGTCTTAAGTTAATTCACAATTGGGCTATGATATTTTGCTTCGCTGTAAACTTTGCCGTTCAAAATAATGTTCAAATGGACAATTATTTGTTTAGTAAAAAAACTAGCAATAAAGATTTATATCTGAAAATATCTGTGGGTGTTGATACTGTTAATATCGATAAAAGAAAAGGATTTGGAGTTTTTACATATAATGTTGATGAAATGTTTGAGGCATTAATGGAAACAACATATGCGATAAAGAAACTTGTAATGGAAAAAAGTGATGAATATAAGGATTTAAAAAGAATTGAAAAATATATTAATGATAATCCATCAGTATCTGATGTTAATACTCCAATGATTTTGTTCATTCAGAAAAATTTTGACTTATATTCTAATTTGTAAAAGTTATAAATATTGTGAGCTAGTAAAAAAAAGTACATAAAAGAAGGGGCTGGGGTTTTAAATACTTATCACCCCATTTATACCTCTTCTTTTTGCGTGGCTTTATCAAAAGTTACATAAATCTTTATATAAATTTTATTTGTCATTGTGTTATTATAAATACAATTATTTATATTGGTATAAATAATTTATATGTATACATACTAGTACATAAAATATCTATGCTTTGAGTATCAATTCTTTTAAGCTAATTTGTGCAAAGTATGAATTAGTCGCGTGTTTTATTATTATATTTTATTTATATAGTATACACAGTATCTAATCACAATTTTCACATTTAAATTCCTTCAATTTCAAGTTCTTCGACTAATGGAATGTTTACTAATGAATAGCCTTTTAAAACATTCTTTTCAGTTTTACCATTTATAGTAGCTATATTAACAAGCAAATTACGTTTTCTTAAGTAGTCAACAAATGAAACTTTGCCTTCGTAATTACAACCATTACTTACACACCATTTTTTGTATTCATCGTAAGCGTCTTTTACTTTTGTGTTAGTGCTTGATTTAGTTAAGCAATCTTCCATAAATAAGCATATCTTATCGCTCGATTTTCTATATTTATCGTTGGCTTGATGAATTATGTTAGGAATTATTAAAGTGCGCTCTCGCATGCTTTTAAGTCCTTCTAAACACCAATTAAATATTCCAGATATTTCTTTTTCAGTTCTTAACTTATCTTTCAAGTGGGGATCTTGTTCAAATTCAGTAAAGTGCCTATCAAAAGTAATTACATTAATTCTACTACTTAAAAATAATGTTTCATCAGTTATTAAAGGTAGATGATTACAATTCATAAATAACTTAAATTTAGGTCTAAATTCAAATTGTCTTTGCTGTAAGTGCCTAGCTGTTAAAGTATCACGACCAGTCATAATTTTTATTAGCGCATTATCAAGAAGCATATTCTTTGGTGGCTCAGAAACACTTAAAAAGCGACAATTATTTAGTCTTGCAATATCTTCAGATGGTGCACGTGAGTCTTTGTTGTTTTTTAGGGCTATAGTCTCGGCACTTGCTGTAACGGCATATCCTTTGTTGTTACCTAACATATAAGCAATAGTTTCAACTAGAGTTGACTTACCATTACGTGTATTTTCTCCAAGAAAAATATATAAAGCTTCAATATGTGTTTCAGTAGTTAAAGAATAGCCAAGTATTTTTTTAACAAAATCAACTTTTTCATCATCTTCTAACACTTCATTGATGAAACTTTTAAATCTATCAGCTTTAGCTTTTGGGTCATAAATTACATTACTAATTTTTGATAACATATCATTTGGGTTATGTTCTTTAAATTCAAATGTCGCTAAATTAAAAGTCCCATTTTGACAATTAAATAAGTCATCATTTTTATCTAAATTGTTATTTGAAAAGCAATATACATCTTTGCTATCTTTTATTAGTATTTCTCTATACTTGAATTGCCCTAGTTTAGTTATATATTTTAAAAATTTTGATTTAATATCTTCGTTTCCAATTCTTGAAGCATATATCAAAAGGTTGTCAGCAAATTCTTCGGCTTTTGATGTTGCTTTCATACTTCTTTCATCTTCTAACCAAATCTTACCATTATAATAAAACCATTCATTAGCAGTAGTGTTAAATCTTAAATAGTCTTTATATGTATCAGCGTATAATTTGCTTATACCTTTATCATCAAAAGTGTAGGTATTCTCTATTTTTAGTTCTTGAAACTTCTTGATAAGTTCATCATTTTCACTATATTTATTACTTATATCATTTCTAGGTATTCCATACATTGTATGTTTGAAATAATCAATAGCTTCTTTTACATTCCAATCATTTAAAGCCATAAGATAGTCGATGATTGTGCCACCTTTATTTAATGACGAAGAAAAGCAAAAGAATGTTTTATCATTAAAATAATATGTTAAATCATTATTGTGTCCACATAATTCGCAATGTTTGAATTGAATGTATTTATCATTTTCTTGATGAACCTTACCATTACGTTTTTTTAGATATGATAAGAAATCAAAGTTTTCTATTAATGATTTTAAACTATTATCAATCATATTAGTAATGGTTGTTTTGACTTCTTCAGGTGTATAATTATTTAAAATATCATTAAAAGTAATTGTGTTGCTTTCATCAAGTATAATGAATTCTTTGTTTGTTCCATGAAAAATACGATCAGCATTTTTAGTGCTTTTATCACTCTGAGTGAATAAAGATGTTAAAGTTTCTTGAATTATTCTTCTTTTATTTTCTTCAAATACTATTTCTTCCATTATAAAACCTAATCTATACTTTGGTTTTTTTTCCATACTAGAATATGTATAATAATAAAAATTAGGTTTTAAGTTTTTTTGCTTGCATATTTCCAACGCTTCATCTACTGTTATGATTGGACAATCTTTAATATCATTATCAATGTCAATAAGGAATAATTGTTGTTCAGTCCAATTTTCAGCTTTTATACCATTTCTCATTATACCTGGGCTTATCGTATATCCTCTTTCAACATAATCTTTGATTTCATAAATTGAGTATTCTCCTACATTATATTGGTTTTGTGTCCTTGTTTTAATAGCGGCTATAAATTCTTTTGGTTTGTAAGTATAACATATACTGTCTATATGCAATTTTATTTTTTTCATAATAATGTCATCTCCATTCTTTGATAATCAAGATATTCTTTTTTGGTAAATATTATGGGTTCATTTCCGTCGAGTTGAAATTTATTAAATTCTTGATAATTATCTATACAATATTTTATAATATCATCCTTCAAAATGTAGTAAGCGAACATTTCACTTTGCTCTTGTGTTATTAGCATTTTCAACACCTTCATTTCCTTTTCTTAGTTCAGACCTTTTTAGCCAATACCTAGTATTATGGACTTTAATACGTTCTTTATTATTTTTACGCCATTCTATCATATAGGCTTTTTTCTCTGCCTTTGCAAGTTTTAATTCTTCTTCATTCATAAATAAACTTTCCTTTCTTTTTCTATTTCTCTTGCAATAAAAAATTTTATATTGTACAATATATTCGAGAAATCGAAACAAAATCAATTTCTCGAATAAATCATAGCACTAAAAATATGACGATTGTACTTAATTCGTATTGGTAAAAAAAGTGATAAAAAGAAATAGAGATTATTCGAGAAGTCGAATGGAGGAAAAAGTAATGATAAACGATAAAAAATATTTGCAAGACAAAACTGTTGATAGGCATAGAATGAAAAAAATAGAAGGCAATGCTAAAAATAAAATTACTCAAGATATAGCTATATGTATAAGTAAATTTATAGAAGAAAACAATTTGATAGACAAAGAGTTTGCCACTCTTACAGGAATACCGAAATCAACATTAAATGGTTATAGAAATGGAAATAGTGAACCAAAATTAGATGCAATAATAAAACTTGCTAAAGGAATGAATGTATCAACTGATTATTTATTAGGTATTAAAAAATCCAAAACACCTAATTATGGAACTGATTACATTATTGAAAAGACAGGTTTAAGTGAAGAAGCAGTCGAAAATTTGATTAGATTAGAAGGAACTTACAAGGATAGTTTAATAAAGTTAATTAGTTTTTTAATAGAAGAAGATTTATATTATCCTGAAGAAGAATATGCACAACAAAGACTTATAGAAATTGAAGAACTTGATATTAGTGAAGAAGAAAAACAGCGATTAAGTGAACAATCAAAAAAAGAATTGGAAGAGATTGGAAAAATTATTTTTAAAAAGAAACCACAGTACATTCTTTCAAAGTTAGAAGAATATTTAACTATTACCTTTAATAGTGAAGAGAAACTATATGCAACTAAAGAAGGTGCTTTTCTTGAAAAAGACCTTGAAGAAGGTATAAACAAATATTTCGTTAAAGCACTTGGAAAAGAAATAAAAATAGGAAGCAAACTAGTCGAAAGTGTTTTACTAGACGAAGTTAAGGATGTCTTAAAATCTTCAAAAGAAAAATACTTAAAAAACGAGAGCGACGGTGATAAGCAATGAATGTAGTCATATATGCCAGATATAGCTCCCATAGTCAAACAGAGCAATCTATTGAAGGTCAACTAAAAGAATGTTATGAATTTGCTAGAAAGAATGATTATATTGTAATTGGCGAATATATTGATAGAGCTATTACGGGAACTAGCGACAATAGACCTGAGTTCAAAAAAATGATAGATGATAGTTCTAAAAAGCAATTTAGCGGAGTTATAGTATACCAGTTTGATAGATTTGCTAGAAATAGATATGATAGTGCCACTTATAAAAACAAACTTAAAAAGAATGGTGTTAGAGTGTTTTCTGCACGTGAAAATATATCAGAAGACGCTAGTGGAATATTGGTTGAAGGTTTGCTTGAAAGTATGGCAGAATATTATTCTGCTGAGTTATCCCAAAAAATAACTAGGGGTATGGAAATAAATGCTTCTAAATTTTTACATACAGGTGGAAATAATTTATCACTTGGTTTTAAAATAGATGAAGAAAAAAAATATCAAATTGATGAAGAAACAGCACCAATTGTGAAAAAGATATTTGAAATGTATATTGATGGTACGACTATGGCTGAAATAATTAGATACTTAAATATTCATAATTATAAAACATCTCGCAATAAGGAGTTCAACAAAAATAGTATTAGAAAGATACTATTAAATAAACGATACATAGGAACTTATATTTATAAAGATAAAGAAGCTCCCAATGCGATACCTAGAATAATAAATGATGAAGTATTTAATAAAGCCCAAGAGATTATGTTTAAAAATAAAAAGGCTCCAGCACGGGCTAGAGCAAAAGCCGAGTATTTGTTAACTACAAAATTGTTCTGCGGTCATTGTAAAGAAATGATGACTGGTATAAGCTCTACATCACATACAGGAAGAAAATATAATTATTATTCATGTAAAAATGCAATCAAAAAAGTATGTAACAAAAAGAAAATTGGTAAAGATCAGATTGAAAATTTGATTGTACTTAAAGCTAGAGAATTTTTAACAAAGGAAAATATTTCAATAATTGCTAAACAGGTATTTAATTATTGTGAAAAAGAAAAGGACAATTCTATTTTAAAGCAATTAAATAAAGCATTAAAAGATAATCAAAAAAAATATGATAATCTTATAAAGGCAGTATCTGAATGTGACATTGAGGGCGTTAGAAAATCGCTGTATTTAGAAGTCCAAAAAATAGAGCAATTAAATAAAGAAATTAATAAAGAAATTTTAAAAGAAGAAGGAACATTTAATAGTATTACTGAAAAACAAATTCAATTCTTTTTAATGCAAATTCAAAAAGGCAATATAGAAGATATTAGATATAAAAAGATGTTGATAAATATATTGGTTAATAAGATATATTTATATGATGATAATGCAATTATTATATTTAATACTCAAAATCAGCAATTAGAAATAAAATTAGATTTACTCGAAAATATAGAAAAGGTGCTTTTAAAGGGTGATGAGCTCCACCATATTTGTTTTAGATAATTTTAGGAGTAGTAGTATGACATCAAAAGAACAATCAGAAGAAATTGTAAAAAAGATAGTATTAGTTGTATTGTATTTTTTGGAAACAAAGGCATCAATTAAAGAAATATCTGAAAGTCTTGGTATATCTGCATCAAGTGTTCAAAGATATTTAAGTGATAAACGTATTATTAAAATTTTTGACCAAGAAACTTATGAAGGCATTAAGTTAATGTTATCTTTAAATCAGCAGTTAGGAAGGCATTCTGGAGGAGTTACGAGTAGCCTAAATAATATTCCTGTTAAAGACGCTTCAGGTAAATATATTGGTAATGAACCTATTGCAAAGAAAAGATAGTTGTATATAAAAGTATTTAAATATATAAGCAAGAAATTTTAAAAATTTTTTGCTTTTTAAATGATATAATATTTAAGGAGGATTATATGAGAGTAGAGTTATTAACAACATATAATGAAAAAAAAATAAGCGAAAATTTAAAAACTTTGTTTGGAAAATTAAAGGCTAATGTAGATGATAAAAAAATAGATAGTTTTGTAAACGAGTTGAAGGAAACTTTTGATAGTTATATAACAGAAGAAATGGTTAAGTATGTAGCAAGTGCTGCTAGACTTTCAAGAAGCAAAGGAACAGTTTTTGATGTTATAAATTTATGTGAAAATAAAACTTTTGAAGAGAACTGTAAATTTGTTACAATGGTAGCAAATATGGGACATGATTCCATTACAGATCATGATTATTTATTGTTCGCTTTACAAGATGTTTCTCCATTAGTAGAGCAGACTATTATAGCTGAAAGATTTTCTTCTTTTACTATAAAATCTAGAAGAGAAGTTAATTTTAAAGAAGTTGGTTATATTGTTCCTAACTTTAGAAATAAAAAAGGAAAAATTTTATCAAATAATGAGTTATTAAAAGAGGAATTTAGTGCTTATGAAAAGACACTTTTTGATGCATATGGTTATTTGGTTGATAATGGAATAAGCATGGAAGATGCGAGGTTTGTATTACCATATTCATATTATAGTAATATTATTATGGGGGTGGACGCTCATACTTTAAAAGATATGATTATTAAATTAACTAAAACTAAATATAGCAATATTGCAGAATTTAAACAATTAGGTGAAAAATTATATGAAATTGCTAAAAAAAGAGTTCCCTATATTATTAGTAGTATAGATAAGTTTGAATCTACTAACATAGATTGTGGTGAAGATTATTTAAATAAAAAATTATTAAAATCTGATAAAAAGTATCAAGTTATTGATTCAGTTAAATTAATTAACTCATCAGTTGATGTCGATGGTACTATTCTTATATCAGCTTTTATGCGAATTTACCAATTAGATTATAATAAAGCCAAAGAATTATATAATAGGTTAGGAAAAGCAGATGCGGGTTTTAGATTAAACTTAATGCGTAAAATTGTTTTAGATTCAATTGAAAAAAATGAACTGACACAAGTTAATTTTCAATTTCAAATACCAATTTCTTTTGCTGTATTAACACATATGACGAGACATCGTACGCATCATTTATTAATTCCTGATTTTGTTCCTATTATAGATTTAAAGCAATATAAAATTCCTCCTAAGATAAAAGGAGATTTAGCTAAATACTTTAAAGATTTATTTAATAAAAATTATGAAATGTATAAAAAATTTAAAAGAGCTGGCGTTTGTGAGGAAGATTTGGTATATTTTACTTTGAGTGGAAATATGGTTAATATGGTAACTAATATGAATGGAAAAACTTTAGCTCATATTTTAAAGCTAAGAGAATGTACTAAAGCTCAGTGGGAAACAAGGCAAATTGCAATTATGATGCATAAAGAAATAGACAAAGTAGCTCCTATTTTATCTATGACTTTGGGTGCTACTTGTGAAACTAGAGGCTTTTGTCCAGAGGGAAAAGAATCCTGTGGTAGAATAAATACAATAAAGAAAGATATCTAGAAAATATCTTTTTAATTTGACACAATATATATTTATTGATACAATATTTTCTTAATAAAGGAGATGATAATATAACTAGTATAGAGTTAGAAAACAGATTGATGTTAACAACTTTTGATCAAAAAAGTTTACATAAATTATTATCTAAAAATGGTATTAAACATATTGGTGATATATCTTTATCTGTGGCTCCTAATTTAGATGGGGTTACTGTTACTATCCCCAATGATTCAAGCGAGAAATTAATTGTTCCGTCTTTCTTCTTAAATGCAGATGATTATATGCAAAAAGATGAAGAAGGAAAATCTATATATAAAATTAACTTCAATATCTTTTTTTCACTTATAGCTGGCTATGTTGACCAACAAGTATTGTCTAGAGAGGATAGAGAAGTTTTCCAAACAATTTTAGATATTCAAAATAACGCTTCCCAAGATCCAAAATTTTCTGGTGAAAAAAATTTTAATGAAGTTTTTAGAAAATTAACATTTGCTTTGTATCAATTAACTATATTAAAACAAAATTCAAAAAAATATTCATTAAAAACGCAAGCATTATTAGGATATCTTATTGGTGAAGCGAAACAAAAAGTAACTAAAATACTGATTATTTATAAAACATGTAATGAAAAGGGCAGTAATTGCAGATATATAAGAACACCATTAATTAACTTATTAGGTGGAAAAGAATTAATAGAATCGGCAATACTTGAGACAATGGATTTTGATGTTTTTTCTTTTATTAGTGAAAACGCTCAAAATAAAGAAAATTTAGATGAAGATGAATTGGTGCCAATAGCTTTATTTATTGGCTCATCATCAATGTATACCATCGAACAAATGGATTCTATGAAACAATCTTGCCGATCCAATGGTTTAAACCTTTGCTTTTGTAGAACGATGAATAAGGCACTTGGAACTTTAAATAAATACCGTAATTTTAATAGACTAGATATGATTAAGAAGGTATTTATTAGTAGTATTCCACCCTATTTTGAAAATCCTAATTTTGATGAATTTTCAATTATGAAAAAATATGATGTATTTAACTACGAAAGAAGTAACATACCAAGTATTTATAGTATTAATTATATTTTACATGTTAGAGGAATTTTACGAATTTTTGATGGTGAATATTCTGAACTTTGCCCAATGATTATAGTATCTTCTGAAGAAAGTATAGTAAACTATGCTGATATAAACTGGGTTAGTAAAGTGCCTTTTAAAGAGTTGCCTAAAGTATTAAAAAAGATTAAGGTTAATTAATTTACTAGGATTTTATCCTAGTTTTTTTTTTGAAATTGTGCTATTATGAAAAAGTAGTGTAGAAAGAGGATTTTTAAATGACAAATTTATTTTTATCTAGAAGAAAAAAATCTGAGACAGGATTTACTTTAATTGAACTTTTGGCAGTTATAGTCATATTGGCTGTAATTGCAACCATTTCAGTTCCAATAATTTTGGATGTTATTCAAGATGTTAGGGAAAAATCATTTCAAGTTTCTGTTGACAATGTAATTGGTGCAGTTTTGCAAAAATGTCAAAGACAAAAACTTGATGGAGAAGAAATTACTACTTCGTATAATTTTGAAGATGGTGTTGCTAATCCATCTCTTGAGATACAAGGCGATTTATTTAAAATAGGAACGATTTCTGTAGGCGAAGATTGTAGTATCTCTGCTTTGATAAGTGATGGTAGTTATACAGCTACTAAAACTGCTGATTCAAGTGTTGTAACGATTGCATCTGGACAAAATATACCAACTTTGTATGCAGACGCGAGTGGAGCTAATCAACCAGTTTTATATAGTAATATGATTCCAGTATATTATGATACTGATGCTAGTAGTTGGATATATGCTGATTTATATAGCGAGTGGTATGATTATGATAGTAAAGAGTGGGCTAATGCAGTAGTACTTATTGCATCACCTTCTCAAGAATACAGTACAGGGGATTCCATATTAATGTCTGATATCTCTCAAATGTATGTATGGATTCCAAGATTCAATTATGTTATATTTAACGGTAATGATTCAACTGTTGCTGTTCAGGAAATTAATGTTACATTTGAAAGTGAAACAGCATCAACTGGAACAACAACCTGTGTTGATGCAATTAGTGGTAGCAGCACATCAAGTGAGACTTGTACTGATGCAACTAATGGTTCTATAGTAGATGGAACTAGTACTTATACACATCCTGCTTTTACTTTTGGTTCTACTGATTTAACTGGTTTTTGGTTTGGTAAATTTGAAATTGGAAATGTTACTAGTTGTTCAGCCGCAAATGGATCAGTTGGAACAGGCTGTGATTTAACTACTTTGGGTATTCAAGTTAAACCAGATGTTAGTTCTTGGCGAGGAGCTAGAGTATCTACTTTTTTTACAGCTATATTTAATATAGCAAGTAACTACAGTATCAATGCCGATACTCATATGTCAAAGAATATGGAATGGGGAGCTGTTGCATATCTTTCAAAGAGTCAATATGGTCTTGGCACTACTGATATTGGTACTAATAATGAATACAACGGTGTTACAGGTTGTGGAATTATTAATAATAATAGTGGATCATCATCTTTTACATGTAATTCATATGATACAGATAATGGACAGTTAGCTAGTACAACTGGTAATTTGTATGGTATATATGATATGTCTGGAGGTATGTCTGATTTATTAATGGCAGATATGGTATTCCAAGATGAAACAGTAATGTCTGGTGAAACAACTTATAATTCTGGATTTACGGGTACTTTGTTTAATGGATCAACAAGCTCTGCTTTTGTTGGTGTTGATATGCCAAGTAATAAATATTATGATTTATATTCATATACAGGAACAAGTAACTATAATATTTATGTAAGTAAACTAGGAGATGCAATGAAAGAAGTCCAAGGCTGGTATTCTGATGGTATATCGACAATGTATGGATATCATCCATGGATTCAACGTGGTGGAGGCGTTTATGTTTCTGCAGGCAATGGATTATTTTATACATATCCATCATATGGTTATGCTAACACCAGCACTACTTCAAGAGTTTCAATAACAGAAAGTGATTAATTTACTAGGATTTTATCCTAGTTTTTTGTTTGATTTTATGTTAAAATTAATTAGGATGTGATGGTATGAATTTAAACAGACTACCTAAAATTTTGCAACATGTTCATTTGGATGGATCAGTTAGAATTGAAACGGCTAATGAATTACTTAACAAAGATGTAAGTAGTGAAATGATGATTGATGAAAATTGCAAAAGTTTATCGGATTATTTGACAAAGTTTAAAATACCAATTAGTTTAATGCAAACGAAAGATAATTTAATTCGTGTTAGCTATGAATTAGGAATTGATTTATTAAATCAAAATGTTATTTATGTTGAAGTAAGATTTTGTCCTTTATTTCATATTAACGAAGGGTTAAGTCTTGAAGAAGTTGTAGATAGTATTTTGAAAGGATTAAATCAATCTGGAATAAAATTTAATTTAATATTATGTATGATGAGAGAATTTAGTTATGAAAAAAATAAGCAAATTATAAATCTAGCTAATAAATATTTAAATAAAGGTGTGTGTGCTATTGATTTAGCTGGGGATGAGGGCTCTTATCCTACAAAAAATTATAGAAACTTATTTGAATTAGCTAGTAGTTTAAATATTCCTTTTACTATTCATGCGGGTGAGGCTGATGGTTGTGAAAGTATTTCATCAGCAATCGAATTTGGCGCTAAAAGGATAGGTCATGGAGTGAGGACTATAGAATATATAGATTTAATAAATGAAATAAGAGAAAAAAATATTACATTAGAAGTTTGTCCAACTAGTAATATAGATACAATGGTTTATAGTAATTATAAAGAACACCCGATAAAAAAATTATATGATCTAGGAGTGAAAGTAACAATTAATACAGATAATAATACTGTGTCAAATATTAGTCTTAATAAGGAATATGAAAAATTGAAAAACGTTTTTAATTTCAAAGTATCAGATTTTATAAAAATGAATATAGATGCGATTAATTCTTGTTTTATTTCAGATAAGGAAAAGAAAGAATTAATTTTGAAATATAGAAAGGAAGTGCAAAATGAAGGCTTTAATTACGGGAGCTAGCTCTGGAATAGGAGCAGATATGGCAAGAATATTAGATGAAAAAGGATATGACTTAATATTAGTTGCTAGAAGTAAAGATAAATTAGAACGCTTAAAAAAGGAATTAAAAGGGAATGTTAGTATCATTGCAATGGATATTTCAAGTTCTTTTAATTGCATGAAATTATATAATAAATTAAATGAGGAAAATATTGATGTTTTAATTAATAATGCTGGATTTGGTTTGTATGGAGAATTTAATTCTGCTAATTTGGATAAAGAACTTGATATGATTGATTTAAATATCAAATCTCTTCATATTTTAACAAAGTTGTTTTTAAAAGATTTTATAAATAAAAATCATGGATATATATTAAATGTTGCTTCTTCAGCTGTATTTTTACCTGGTCCTTTAATGGCTACTTATTATGCAACTAAGGCTTATGTTTTTAAATTAACTTTATCTATAAATGAAGAGTTAAAGCAAAAGAAAAGTAAAGTTTATATTGGTACTTTGTGTCCTGGACCGGTCAATACTAATTTTAATAATGTTGCTGGTGTTAAAAAAAGTATTAATCAATTAGAGAGTTATGATGTTGCTAAATATGGAATAAACAAAATGTTTAAAAAAAGAGTAATTATTGTTCCTGGATTATCTATAAAGATAGGCTCTTTTATGACGAGGTTTTTGCCTTATAAAGCACAGAGTAAAATATCTTATAATATTCAGCAAAAAAAGTAATAAACTATTGAATTTATTCATAAATATGTTATAATGTATAAAAGAATAGAGAAGAGGTAATAAAATGAAAGTAGCATTGATTAGCCCTGATAATCAAAGGTTTGAAGCAGAATTAGTTAGATATTTTCAGAATGTAAATGATAAATATTTGATTTATTATAAAAATGAAAAAGATGCTAATAATTTGGTTACTTTGTATGTTACAACTGTTGTAAGTGATAATGGAATTAAAATTGGTGAAAATATTACGGATGCTAATGAATGGTCATTAATAAAGAATTTTATTGAAAAGACTGTTAATGAAAATAGAGACAACCGTCCTTTAACGATTAAAGATGTAAATCCTACTGAAATAAATGATTTGAAGATTAATGCAAGTAAACCATTTAAATTAAAAGAAGCAGATATGCAGATGTTTTCTAAAAATCAAGAGAGTTTTGAAATAGTTCAACAAATGTTGGAAAGAGTAAATACTGCTATACCAGTGCCTCCTGAGACTACAGAATTTGTAACAGAAGAGGATGATGTCCCAGAAGTGGCAGCTTATACAGAACCAGCTCCGCAAACAAATATTCCACTTGAAGAAAAAACTGAAATTAATGATAGTATTGTCGCACCATCTTTAGATGATACTGTTCCCGCAAGTGAAATAGATTTTAAATCATTATATGAAAGAGAGCAGAAAAAAAATACTGATTTAGAATCTGAGTTAGAAGAACTTTTGAAAGAAAATGCTCTTTATAAAGAAAAAATGGATAAATTAAAAGAACTTATTTCGTAAGTTCTTTTTTAGTTAACATTAACAACGGCTTCAATTTCTGGTATTTCTTCTTTTAGTGTATTTTCAATACCATCTTTTAATGTGTATTCTAACATACTACAATTTGAACAAGCCCCATGCATTTTTATATATACGATATTGTTTTCATATTTTAAAAACTCAATATCTCCGCCGTCACTGTTTAAAAATGGTCTTAATTCTTCAATAATTTCTTTGATTTTTTTTTCTGTTTCCATTCAATCACCTTCTTATATTATATAATAAAAGATAGTAATAGTAAAGAAGAGAAAAGCGTGTTATAATTAAAAAAGATAGATGGTGAGTAATATGAAAAAAGGATATGTAATAATAGGTTTAATATTAATAGTAGTAATAGTATTAGTAAGTTATATAAAAATAAATAAAAAAGAAGTAAGTAAGA
>JAQUYH010000001.1 GCA_028691955.1 Bacilli bacterium
TTAGTATAGTGTTTATTTAATGAAAGCCTTTGGGTAATTATACATTAATTTACATTAGTGATATAATTTTTACATTATTTTGTAATTTTCATGTTATAATTATCTTGCGTTTGATAATAGAACTTCTTCTATATTTGTTATTAAAAGGTTTGACTAATTTAAATAATTAGTCTTTTTTAATGTTTCATGTCTTTTGGTGGATGTGGGTCATTACCATATGAATTCTTATCCCTTATTTTTCCGTTAGTACCATGTATAACAAGTTCTGACTGTTGGTTTATAGCAATGCCTTTACCATAATTAATTGCTTCTTTTTGTGTTTCAAATAATTTAGTTGCTTTGCTATTACCAGCACCTTTTACCTGCCAATTACCATTACCATTTGGAGTAACATGTTGATTTTTACCCATAATATCACCTCCAATCTTTTTAATCTAAAGAAGAGGTTACTATTATTTAGGCTTTCATCAATATTCTACTTTATAAATGCTAAAAAGTCAAACATGAGTTCGATATTAACTATTTAATAACTGTTCCATCTTATTAGTTACTTCGTTTTGTAAAGCAATTGATACATGACTATAAATTATGTCTGTTGTATTGCTACTACTATGTCCTAATCTTTTACTGATAACTTTCATTGGAACTCCTAAAGCAATTTGTAAAGAAGCTGATGTGTGTCTTAATGAATGGAAATTTATTTTAGGTAAGTCATACTTATCAATTATATTTCCTAAAATATGTCTTGGCGTACAAGTGTGCATATATGAGCCTTCTTCAGAAGTAAATACTTTTTTGCAACCTAACCATTTTGTGCCAAGCTGGTTTTTTAAAAAATCTTGTTGTTTTTTAAATTCTTTTAATAAATCCAAAGTTTTTTCCATTAAAGTTACAGGTCTAATAGAACTATTGTTTTTTGGTTTATCTTTTTCCTTAATTCCACCCTTAATGGCATAAACAACTTTATTTATATTGATATAACCCATGTCAAAATTTATATCTTCCCATTCCAATCCAAGTATTTCGCCAACACGAGCTCCGCTATCAATTGCTAGTCTAATTAATACTTGATATTTTAATGGTTCGTTTTCTAATACTTCTAATAGTTTTTTAGTTTTTTCTACATTGTAATATTTAGATTCCTTTTTTTCTTTTATAGGTCTATCAATTGCTTCATTTGGATTATCGCTTATTATTTTCCATCTTTTTGCTTTGTTAAGTATAGCACCAATTAAAACATAATAATGTAATATAGTATTTTCAGTTAATTTTTTAGGAACTCTTTTTTTTCTTAATTTATTATAGAAATCTTCCAACACTAACGGATTTAAATTTGCTAATTTTCTTTTCCCAAAATCTTCATTTATAACCTCTAGCATTTTTTCATAACCTATATAAGTTGTAGGGGATAGATGTTTAACATGTTTTTCCATATATATTTTACTCAATTCTTCAAAAGTGATTTTAGTATAATCAATATCGTTAAGAACTTGGTTTTTATACTTTTGAATCATTTCATTTTCTTTATTTTTAGCCTGTCTTTCAGTACCTTTAAAAGTTTTATACTGTCTTATTTTTTTACCTTTATTATTGTACCCAATAAAGGCTTCAATCATATATTTGTTTTTATCAATTAATTTAACACTCATTTTATTTTTTCTCCATTTCTTCTATTTATTTAAATAATTTGATATAATGGAGTTACACAAGGGCTGACTAAGTTTTTGTGTAACTCTCTCTCTTGTTAGTAGCAAGGGAGTTTTTTTATTCATACATGGAATTTGCAGCTTTTATTGCTTGTTCCATTTCTTCACTATAGTATTCTTCAAAATCATGTTGACTTTGTTCAAATAATTTCATTTCAATTTTATTCGCTTTTGCGTTTGTCATTTTTGCAACTTCCTCAGAATTTCTAATATCACTTGCTATTTTTTCAAATGCTTTTGCAATTTTAAAGTTGTATAATTCTAGATTGGGTACATACAAAGTTTCATCATTTAAATATTCTTTTGTTGTAGTACTTAGATACGGATTATCTTTACTAGTATAAGATAAATAATCACCAATTAGATATAATATTTTTAAGTCACAGCCTAACAATTGATTTACTGCAAATAATACAATATTAGGCCGACTTTCATCATAACCCCATTCAGTAGCATAATTATGTATTCTTTTTAGGTTTGCGATTGCTTTATCTTCTAATCCGTATTCTTTACCTAAAGAATAATCAACAAAATATTTATTGTCACTAGTACCTAACAAATATTCAAGTGAAACACCAAAATATTTACTTATTTTAATTAATTGTAAATGTTCTGGTGTTTTTGCGTAGTATGAATTAAGTGCAGGGTCACTAACACCAATTGCTTTTGCAATATCTCTTTCAAGTAGTTTTTCTCCTTTTAATTTTGCTTTCTCTTTGGCTTCAATAACTAAGCCTTTAAATCTTTTAGAAAAAATATTATTTAGATTTTTTTTCTTTGCCAATAATTCTAGCTGCTTTTTAGATAATTCCTTTTTCTCTTTTTCTATAAGCTCCTTTTCATTTTTCATGATTTTTCCTCCTAACGACAGAACTGTAACACTTCAAAAATTATTTGTCGAGGGATTTGTTAAATTTTTTTCAAAAAATTAATTAATCGTTTATTTGGGCAACACCTAAAACTAATGATTGTTAAATAAAATCAAGAAAATGAAAAACTTCCTCGACATAAAGAATGTTTTAGTGATAGTATCTGTCTGTCGACGAAAATGTATCATTTGGATACAAACAAAATTAAAGAATTGGAGGTGTTGATTTTGATTAGAAATGTTTTTAATGTTAAGGAAACTGCTACATATTTACATAGTAGTGAATCACATATAAGAAACTTGGTTAGAAAAAATGTAATACCATATTTTAGATTAGGTAATAAAATAATGTTTGACAAAAGTATTATTGATGACTGGCTAACTCATGGTGGAAGTAAGCCCGAGTATACATAATCTATTAGTTTAGTTTTTATTAGTATTTATAACATTAAGTATTTTTAGTGATAGTCGGTTAAATTATTTTTGCTATTTGACTAAAAAAAATAATCTGGACTGCACTTAAAAAAATTATCCATAGAAGAGAGAAGGAGAAAAATCATGGAAAACAAAAAAGAAAACATAAAACTTACACCTGAAGAGGGGAGTAATTTAATAGAAAAACAAATAAATCAAAAACATTATATGTTTTGGAAATACAATTATGAGAAATATAATGAGAATTGGAATTATGATTTGAAAGAATTTAAAAAAGTAGACAAGAGTTTTGGAAATAAAAATCCAAGAAAACTTTCAAATTACGAGCAATTTGCTGGTGATTGTCATAGACTGGTTGTTCCAAAGACATTTATTCAAGCATTTGATGACCCAGAAATCGCTATATTACTTGCTGAGTATGCTAGATATAGTATGACATTACCAGTAAATAAATATGGCTTTTATAGTATTGCATATAGTACAATTGAAAAGGATATTAGATTATCTGAATATAAGCAAAGAAAAATATCAAATTATTTAGCACAAAGAGGCTATATTGATATTAAAAGTTACAATTATGTAAATAGTAATGTTGAATATATAAGATTCTATCGATTTAATGATGATTTTACATTAAAAAAATTAAAAGAGTACCGAGAAAAATCTTTTGTTGAAACACCATATATTGATAAACAAGATTAATTACAGCAATCAGATCCAATTAATTTAATATTATATTGGTCATATTAGAATTTAAAGTAAAACAGAGTAATTACAGTGCTTCAATAAAAAAGCGTGCACAGAATTGACCAGAATCGTGTTTTTTGCACTAAAATAATTTGAGTGATAGAAGAAAGTTATTAATTAAAGTAAATCCCAGACAATTTTAATTTATATAACTTTCTTTTTTACTTATTATAATTCGATAATTGCAGTAATTAAATTTTCATATATATTATAATCTGTTGCTAATAGAAGTAAATATTTATTTTTGTATGGTCTTAAATAAAAGTATAATAAATTATTTTGCTTAATTACGCAGATGTTATATATATGATGATTGTATTTAATTCTATGTTTATTATCATGCAGCCATATAGTGATTCCGATATCTGAATATCTTTTTGCTTGATATATAACGTAGTTTTTTAAAGTATTGTATAAATAGTTTGCACAATCAACATCAATTGTATAACTATCATTAGGCACGCCTATCATATAAAATCAACTCTCTTTCAGAGCAGATTATATAGGAAGTTTTAAAGTTTGTACAGACAGTTATAGAAATAAAAAAAAGAAAACAATTAATCGTTTTCTTCAAAGAACTTTTTAATATCAATGTCTAGTGCCTCAGATATACGGGCTAATACTTCTATACTAAAAGATTTTTTTCTTTTTAAACTTTCTATTTCTGCAAGATAGTCATTTGATATTTCAGCAAGTTCAGATAGTGTCTTCTGAGTATAACCTTTTTCGGTACGGTATTTTTTAATGTTTTTTCTTATAATATCATAATAATAGTTACCACTGTGTTTAAGTGCCATAAGTACCAACTCCTATTACTATTGTCTAATATTTTTAAAGTTAAGTAACTGGGCTTATAGCACTGGACAAAAAACATGCAATAATATATAATTGTTGTAGTGCTTAAAGTACTATTAGGGGTGATGTTTATAAAAAGAATTAAAGATAATATTTTTGCAATTTTTGGTATTGCTATTTTAATACTACTAATTGCAACTAAAATACCATTTTTTAAGATTCAACCTGATATTGGTTATAGTCTAGGTTTGTTATTGTCAATGGCAATAAATATTTCAAAAGCATTTATTATTATCATTACTTTACAAATATTAATAGTATTATTGTTAGTTACTATATTTTCTAAGATAGGTGCAAAAATAGTAAGTATTTTATCAATGTTAATTTCATTAGGTTTAATTAATGTATTAGTATTTATTAATTTTTCTAATACAATCGATTACGTAAGTAGTTATGGGTTTTGGTTATCATTGCTAGCATTTATACTTATTGGTATAAATTATTTTATAAATTTTAGTGATGTGGTTAAGTGTAAGATTAATAATAGTTTAAAGGAGAAAAAAGAAATGAAAGACATTCTATTTAATAGTCCAAAAAAATTGGTAGCGTTCTCATTTGTTGCAACGATTATTTCAGCTATATGTAGTATTTTAGTAATACTGTTTAGCGGAGCGATTGTTGAAATGTCTTATATTATAGTTCTTCTAGTAGTAAACGGTTTTATTGGTTATTTTATTTATTTCTATTATTTAAAATATAGAATGGGAAAGTTTAATATTAAATCTTTAAATATAATGATTTTCGTACAATCTTGTATAACCTTTATTTATAAACTATTGGATTTAGATTATTTATTTTTACCACTATTATTTATATTAATATATTATTTCATTATATTTTTTAGTAAAAAAGTAAAGTCGATTAAGTCATTAACTTATTTATATAGAATTATTCTTATAACATATATGATAGTTTTAGTTTATAATGTTTCAATACAATTAATAAACTATCATTATGGTTATACTTTTGTAAATATTATAAGTACAATCGCAATGTTATATATGATACCAATAATAAGATATATGTATTTATATGGTAAAAGCATTATAGAAAGGAGAATGAAAAGTGAATAATGATTTTTTCGAAGGACTAGAACAGAAAGAAGAAAATAAACCAATGACTGACAAAGAAGTAGAAGACATGGCAAAGGCATTAAGTGGTACTTTTAATAATTATCAAGTTGATAAAAAAAACATATATCAAATAGTATCAATTATATTAATAATTTTAGGTGTAATAGTTAGTTTTATATTAAGTGTTAATACTGATTCACCAAGTGCGTTGATAATAGGTATTGCTGTATCATTTGTAAGTGGTTTATTCATGTATGGCTTTGGTGAAATAATAAGACAATTAAAAATTGCAAATACTCAATTGAGTTTAATTAAAAAGAAAAAATAAATATTTTGTTTTAAAAAGCAACTAATTTTAAAAAGTTTTATACATATTGTATAGGACTTTTTTTGTTGTCTAAAATGTCATGCTTTTTCATCAATTTGTTAGTAATTTCAAGGGATTATTGCAAAAATAGTACAATTTTAATGTTGTGCTAATCTTCTGTAACAAGTGTGCGGTAATAAATGTGCTAGTTAATTAAATATACCATTTTATGTAAAAACAACACTATATGTATTTAAATAGTGTTATAATGAAAAAGAAGTATTACTTGTAAATGTTAGGAGTTGGGAAAATGGAAAAATATGAGAAATTGGCTATATCTGATTTAGTTTTATGGAAAGACAATGCTCGATACTCAAAAACTTTGGATTCAGAAGAAGATTGTTTAAAAGAATTATTTGGAAATAAAACTATGAATCAAAAACAAAAAGTTTTACTAAATGATTTGTTCTTAGAATCGAAAATTATTGAAAACTGCATTATATATAAAGAAGAAATAAATGAAAATGAGTTTCAATATATAGTACTTGACGGGAATAGGCGAATTTCACTTTTTAAAGTATTAAATTATCCAGATTTAGTCAAAAAATATGGATTGGATTTTGTTAAATTAAATAGTATTAATGAAAAAATTAGAACCGTTGATTGTAAGATATATGATGATATAAATGAAGCGTATAAGCACGTTGAACTTAGGCATTTAGATGAGCAGAATGGAAAAGGTACGGTAAAGTGGGCATCAGAAAATAAAGATAGAATGCTAATAATCCAGGGTAAAGAAGTGGACTCAATAGGATATAAAATTATGAAATTTTACGAGTCTACAAACAAACCAGAATTTAGTGAAGTCAAGGCAAAAATAAAAGATAAATCAACTTTAGATAGGATTTTTGGATTTAAAAATGTGTTTAATGGTATTTTTGGTTTAAAAAGTAAATATGATTATGATTTATATAATCCAGAACATCAAATCAAAATTAATGATATTTTAAAAAAATTTTATTCCTCAGGTGGAAAAGTCAATTTAGTTTATACTGCTGATTCAACAAAAAAACTACTAGAAGATGTTGAATCTTTGCCTATAGATTCAAATCAGATGTCATTAGATATAGCAAATAAAGATAATGATGATAGTAAAAATTTTGTTCCAGAAGTTAATGATTCAAAGAATAATTTTTCCACAAAGAAACATAACAAATACACTATAAAAGGAGTAATTTTGTTTGATTGGAGAAGCAGGGGAATAGATTCAAATAATGATTTACTTAATTACTATTTGAAAGAATTAGTTGATATAGAAAAATTATCAGATTTTGACCAAGCCTTTATTTTAGATATTGCCCCATATTTTTACAGATTATTATTGGATATAAGCATTTCTGATTTGACTTCACATATTCTAGGAGGATCTGCAGATAGATTTTTAGTACCAAGTTTTAATAAAGAACCATTTAATACTACTTCATCATCTGTTTCGTGTGTTAATCATAATAAAATAAGTAGTATAATCAGTATTTATGATAACTTAAGAAAAAATGAAGATAAAAAAACTTTTGAAGAATATAAGAAAGAGTTAAAAAAATATAATTTTACTTCAAAGAACGAAACAGCTGTTACAAAATTTGTTCAAGACTTAAATGATGTTATTCACGGTAGTAGTAAAACGTTATCTCCAGAGACTATAGCAAAATATGATAAGATTACTATTATTTTAATTCAATCAATTTATCATTTTATAAAGTTAAAATAGGTATGGCCAAATATAGAGAAAAGTGATATAATTTATTTACAATAAAGGAGGCTTTTTATGAATGCTTATTCACCGTTAAGATATCCTGGTGGAAAAGGGCAAGTATATGATACAGTCGTAGCAATATTAGAAGATAATCATTTGTCAAATTGTACTTACATTGAGCCTTTTGCAGGTGGTGCTGGAATAGCAATAAGATTGTTATTTGAAAACAAAGTAAAAAGAGTAATTATAAATGATATTGATAAATCAATATATTCAGTTTGGTATGCTATTTTATATAATACTGATGAATTTATAAAAATGATAGAAGAAACGCCCATTACTATTAATGAATGGTATAAACAAAAGGATATTCAGAATAAAAAAGATAGTGTTTCTATTTTAGAATTAGGATTTTCAACTTTCTTTCTTAATAGAACCAATCGCTCTGGAATAATAAAGGCTGGTGTAATTGGTGGAAAATCTCAAAATGGAAACTATAAAATAAATTGTCGATTTAATAAAGAAAAATTAATTGAATTGATTAGAAAAATTGCTAAATATAAAAATAAAATTAAAATATACAATGATGATGCTAAAAAGTTAATGTCACGATATAGGAATAAAGAAAAACAATTATTTTTTATTGACCCACCATATTTTGAAAAAGGTAAAAATTTATATACTAATTTCTTTAATGAAAAAGACCATGAAATACTTTCTTTATTCATTAAAAAGAATTTATATAATCAAAGATTATTAATTAGTTATGATAATTGTCCTCAAATTGAGAAATTATACAAGGGCTTTAAATCAGAAATATTTTTATTAAATTATAGTGTTCAAAATAAAAAAAAGGGTGAAGAGATATTTTTTAAAAAAAATTTGATTTAGATTTTAATGTTTAAAGTGGGTGGACATTTATCTACTTTAAGCCTTTTAGCAATTGTAAATAATTAATTATGAAATTATAGCCCCTCAGTATAAAAAATATTAAACAGTCGGACAGTCAGTCGGACAAATATATATCAAAAATTAATAACAGATAATATTCTGTATCATTGCTATTATAGAAAAATGTTAGAATATATTAGTATTTAGTAATTTATAATAAAGCATAATTAATAACTTTTAAAACTCTTAATCAGTGGGTCTGCGGTTCAAGCCCGCAAGGGGACACCATATAGTATATAAAATTGTAGAAATACAATTTTTTTAATACCTAAATAAAATATGTTATAATTTAATTAGGTGATAAGTATGGATTTTAAAGATAAGATTGCGTTAGTAACAGGCGGAACATCTGGGATAGGTAAAAAAATAGCAGAAGAATTATTAAAGCAAGGATCAAAAGTAATAATTAATTATGGTCATGATGACATTCAAGCACAAAAAACAAAGCAGGAATTAGATAATTATAAAAACAATATAGTTTTAATAAAAGCTGATTTATCAAATTTAGAAGAAGTAAAATTAATGTTTGAAGAAGTAAAGAATAAATATGGTAAATTGGATTATTTAGTGAATAATGCTGGAACCAATGTTGACAGTTATATAGAAAATTTTAACATTGAAGACTGGAATAAGGTTTTAAATGTCAACTTAACAGGCAAGTTCCTTTGCACAAAATACGCAATACCGTTATTAAAAAAATCAAAAAGTGCGGCTATAGTTAATATTGCCTCTAGGCTAGGAACAAGGCCATGTAAAGAAGCAAGTGCTTATTGCGTTGCAGAATCAGGTATTATTAATTTTACTAAATGTAGTGCATTAGAATTAAGTGAACAAGGTATAAGAGTTAATACTGTAAGCCCAGGGCTTACAATAACGCCACTATCATTAAATGGATGGACTGAAAAAGAAATAGAAGAAACAAAAAATAGTAATCCACTTAAAAGATTAGGTGAAACTATAGATATAGCAAATGCAGTATTATTTCTTTTATCAGATGATGCAAGTTATATAACTGGTCAAAATATTAATGTTAATAGAGGGGGTCTTCTATGAACAAAGTAGTATTAATCACTGGTGCTTCTAGAGGTATAGGAGCTAGAATAGCCGAAATTTTTGCGAAAAATGAATTTAGTGTTGTTATCAATTATAATAGTTCACAAAAAGAAGCAAAAAATATAGAAAAAAAGTTAAAAGAAAAATATAATGCTAATATACTAATAATAAAAGCTGATATATCTAAAGAGATAGAAGTAAAAAATATGATAGATCAAACTATAAGAAGATTTGGAAGAATTGATGTATTAGTAAACAATGCTGGTGTGGCGATTGATAAAGACTTCCAAGATAGAACTATTACAGATTTTCAAAACACGTTTGAAGTTAATGTATATGGTACTTTTTTAGTTAGTAAATATGTCTCTACTCATATGTTAAAACAGAAAAAAGGAAAAATAATAAACATTAGCTCAACTAACGGAATAGATACACTTTACCCAACTAGCATTGATTATGATGCTTCAAAATCTGCTGTTATATCTTTAACAAAGAATATGGCATTAGAATTTGCTCCATATATTAATGTAAACGCAGTAGCCCCGGGTTGGGTAAATACCGATATGAATAAAAAATTACCAAAAGATTTTTTAGATTTAGAAAAAGAGAATATTTTATTAAAAAGGTTTGCAAAATTAGAAGAAATAGCCAAAGCGGTATTTTTTCTTGCCAACGAAAAATCTGGCTATATCAATGGTGAAATTGTTAGAGTCGACGGTGGGATGCTATTATAAAATTATTAGTTTTTAATCTATTTTAAGGAAAGTAGTGCATATTTATTGATATATAAAAATTTAATTAGATTATTTTTCAGGGTTTGATTCCACAATATGTTATAATTTAAATAGGTGATAAAATGCAAATTCTTTTTAGATTTTTTATGTATTCAGTTATGGGATTAAGTATGGAAACAATTTTTTCTGTAATAGGAATAAAATATACATTGGGATATGAGGTTGAAAGAAGAGTCCCCAAAAAGTACTTGGAGGGGTTTGTAAGTTTATACATGATTCCTATACATGGATTTGGAATTCTATTAGCATATGAACCAATTTTAAAAATAGTAGAATATTATCCACTTGTCGCTAGGTTTTTAATTTGGGGAATTTTATTTTGTATTGCGGAATTTATAGTAGGATTTTTATTTGAAAAATTTTTCGGTTTTTTCCATGGGATTGGTACAAAAAATCAAAATATAAGATTTTTGGCAAATCGTATAGCTTATGGACATATATACCAATATGGGGGTTATATGGAATATTATTGGAGTCTTTTGTAAGACTGGTTATTAATTTATCACAATATATATAAAAAATATTAGCAAAACAAGTAAAGGTGAAAGTATGAATCATATAAAAATGTACATAATAGCATTAATTATATTTCTAATTTTGGATGGAATTTGGTTATTGCTTATTTCTAAAAATTTATATAGTAAAGAAATAGGACACTTAATGGCAGATAATGCAAACATATTTGTCGCATTAATTTTTTATTTAGTTTTTCTAGTAGGTTTAGTATACTTTGTTATTAGCCCAGGAATAGAATCGGGAAACGTATTAAAATTAATAACAGGAGCAATACTATTTGGTTTTGTAACCTATGCAACTTATGATCTAACAAATTTAGCAACACTAAAAGCTTGGCCAATTAAAATAACTATAATTGATTTAATATGGGGAACATTTTTATCAACTGCTGTTTCATATTTAACATATATTATTTATAAAATAATATAACTATAAGGAGGAAACTATGAGTTTACATAAAATATTACCATCAACAAAATATGTTATGGAAAATGCTAAAAACGTAACAATAAATTATAAAAAAATTGATTCATTTTTTGAAAACTTTACAAAACAAGAAATACATCATTGGTTAGAATTATCACCAATAGATTTAAATAGCTTTACAAAAGAAGAAAAAATAAAATTCTTTATATTAATGGATTCAATAAATTTTTCTTTCTGGGGAAACCCTAAATGGGAATATTATTATCAAAATAAAACATATAGTGGATCATCAGCCATGGTTATAGCTTTATTTGTTGCTGTAACAAATAATAAAGAATTATTGACAAGTAATAAATTAAAATCATTAAAAATAACTAATTTAAAAGAAATCTTCTTAAAAGATAAACAAGGTATATATATTCCTATGATAGAAGAAAGGCTTCAAAATATGAAAAATGTTGGAGAAGGATTTCTTACAATAGAAACAAAATATAAAAAAGATATATCAGTTATTATAGATAATATGAAAGATGAAGAAGAACTATTTAAATTTATTAGTAAATACTTTAAATCATTTATTAATGATTTTGCAAAATACAAAGGTAAAAATATTTATTTCTATAAAAGACTTCAATTATTAATTAACGATATAAATGAAGGAGCGTACAACAATAAAAAATTCAAATTAAACAAATTAACCGTTTTTGCTGATTACAAAATACCACAATTAATGAGAGCTTTAGATTTTATAAGCTATAGTTATAAATTATCAAAAATAGTAGATTCAACAGAAGAAATCAAAAAGAATAGTTATTTAGAAATAGAAATAAGAGCTAGCATTATTCAAGTTACTGATTATATAGTAAAGCAATTGAAAAAACAAAATATAGAAGTAAATTCTGCATATTTAGATAGCTATATGTTTAATACTATTAAAACATCAAAAGATTTAATAACTAAACCTCATCACCAAGTAAGAACAACTAACTATTAAAAAAGAGATTATATTTAATTTTATAATCTCTTTTAATTTAAATTATTTAAAATATTATCTACTTCTATATTGCTTAATTTCAAAAATCCTAGTAAACCAATTTCAGGGTGAACTTTATCCTTATTATGAAAATCAGATCCAACAGTAGTAAATAGGTTAAGTTCCTTAGCAATTTTTCTCCATTTTTCAGTATCATCTATTTCTTCATTGTTTCTATTTACATAAATATAATTTGCTTCAATTCCATCAGCTTTTATCTCTTTTATTATAGAAATAATTTCTTCATCGCTTAATTCGTCTTCATAAGTATAAGCCATTGGATGAGCCAATACGACTTTTCCTTTTGCTTGTCTTATTATATTAGCCGCCTCAATTGGAGATAAAGATTTTTTTTCTACGAAGCATTTTTTACCCTCAATTAAAATAGACTCAATAAATTCTCCTTTGGTAGGAATATGATTAAATTCCTTTAATAGTAATTCCTTATTTTTAATATTATTTAAGACGTCTAAAGCAATATGAGCTTTAGTCACAATTTCTATATTTTCTAGTTCACTAGTATTTAAATCATATCCTATTTCTTTGAGCTTTTTTGAAACTTTATATAAATAATCTCGTCTTATATTCTTAATGGAATTTAATTTTTGTCTTAATTCATCATTGCTTATATCAACATTGTATCCAAGAATATGTATTCCACATCTATTAGCTTTAGTAGAAATTTCAACAGCAGGAATTATTTTAATATTTTTTGAATCAGCATATTCAAAAAGATCATCATTATACGCATCAATAGTGTCATGATCACTTATTGCTATAACGCCGACTTTTTTATTATAGGCTTCATCAATTATCTCTCTTGGAGATAATTCTCCGTCAGAACAATTAGTATGAATGTGTAAATCTATTATATTTGCCATGATTTTATCCTTTCTTCAAATGTTTTTTTGAGTTGCAAAGTTTTGTGTCTGTCTTTTACAGATTTAGGGCCAGAAGCAATTAAAATATCATATAATTCCTCAAAAGTATAACCATTAGCAATATAAGCTCTTGTTTCTTGCAATAAATAATTCAAATCATCATTAAAATTGAATTCTGTTAGACTTGATAAAAAATCATGTACAAAATTGTACGCAGTATCGTCATGTTGCCATACCTTTCTATATGATAAAGGATGTATTGGTAAATATGGAATCTCTCCATAATCCAAAGCGCGTTTAAATTCATAAGGAATTTTTTCTATTAATAATGCAAGATTAGAATAACTAATTATATGTGCATCAAGCGGCAAATTATATTTGGGCATTAATCCGGTTTTTAAACTTCGAGCAATTTCCCATAATTCCTCAATAGTTTTAACTGGATCTATATCAGATGGTAAAAGTCTATATTTTTGAAATAATGATATAAGAATAGCAGCTGCAGACTCACAATAGTTATCATCACAAACTAGCCACATATCAATATCTGGTAATCTATTTAAAAGCTTTCTTGGCTTTAGTTCATCGTCAATGTTGGGACATGTCTTGCAAATTTGTTTCAAATCTGGCATATGGCCATAATTTCTTGTAAGGCATTCTAAGCAAGGCCAAAAAACATGCTCGGAATCATTTACGGATTTAATAAGTGCATTATTATATCTTATTTGCTCAGCAATAATAGGAAGTTTCCCATTTAAACCTTTTTGTAGAGCATAAAAAGGATATCCTGTACCAAAAGTTCCACAATTTCCGTCTACTTGTCTTGCAATATAATTATATAATTCAATATTTTGAATTACATATTCTCTTTTCAAATCTCCATTGCACCTTTCGTAAGCATTTGAAGTTCGTGCAACTCTTTTTCCTATCGTAATTGAACACCTATCATTGCTCATAAAAACATCCCCTTAAAATATAAAGACATTATAACATAAATGAAAAAAAATAAAAACAATATGTTATAATCAAATTAAAGGTGATTATATGAATCTAATAGCCCAAATACTAGCTCTACTTGGAATATTAACAAATATAGTTGGAATACAACTAAAGAAAAAAAATAACATTTTAATAGCTTTTATGTTAGCTAACTTCCTATTTGCTTTATGTTTTGCTTTACTTAATGCTTATAGTGGAGCTTTAATATGTATGATTGCAGCTATTCAAACATTAGTAAAATACTACTTCGACAAAAAAGATAAAGTATTTCCAAAATACTTAACAGCTACATATATAGTAATATCTATAATATCAGGACTTCTAACATATAAAACAGTTATAGATATATTACCAGTAATCTGTTCAATATTATACACAATGTCTATCATTCAAGAAAAAGAATCAACATTAAGATTTATTACTTTATTTAACGTAATACTATGGACTATATATGACTTTGCAGTAGGAGCATACACTGCTGGAATTAATGACATATTTTTGACTAGTTCTACTTTGATTGCTATTTATAGATATGACATAATAGATAAAATTAAATTAAAAAAATTACTAAAAAAACTAGAAACATTTACTATAGAATCTAATATAGGCTTTTTAACAACAGAGATAGAAGATTTAGGATATGCTAAATTTGTTTATAGTGAAACAATAGAAGACAGTATTTGGAATTTTATAACCAACCTAAACTTTAAAAATAAAAAAGATTTTGAATTAAAATGGGAAAAATTAAGAAAAATAATGATTGACAAAAATAGAAAGCCAACTTTGTATGTCCTACCAACACATAATAAAAAACATTTTCCAAAATACATGCAGATAGAATCTAATGAAATATGGTTAGTACTTGATGACTTCACAAACATAGACAATATAAAAGATGCAAAAATCGAGGTTAGCATAGACTCTAATCCAAAAGTAATTGATTTTGCCAATGCATTTATGGATTGCTATAATGAGAAAAGTAGCACAGATCCATATGGAGAGATACCAGAATACTACAAAACAGCCATTATTAATTCCAAAGAAAATACAAACTATAAAAGAACCCTATATATAGCTTATTATAAAGAAGAAGCTATAGCTACAGCTTTAACAATAGAAAAAGATGATATAGCTCTAATAGGCTTTGTAGGAACAATTCCAAAGTATAGAAGAAAAGGTGTTTGTAATAAATTAATGAAAAAAGTATTAAAAGATTTAAATAATAAACAAATTAAATACGCATATTTGCAAACAGAAAAAGGGTATATACCAGAAAGTTTATATAAAAAAATAGGCTTTAAAGAAGTAGGAACAGCTATTATTTTAGTAGAGCAAGATTAAAAACATTAGGGGGTTACATGCTAGAATTTAAAAAGACAGAAATAAAAAGCGAAGAAAATACATACTATACATTTACATTTACAACATTAGAAGGATCTTTTCAAATTATATTTAGTGGTAATCTAGACTTATATTGGAGATGCTTGGACAGAATCGAATCAGATCAAGAAAGTATTCAATATACAATAACAAAAGAAAATTATCCTATATATTTATTATTTGAAGAATTATATGAAAGAGTAAGAGACTATAATATATTTAATAGTAAAAAATTAAATGAAAATCTTAAAAAAAGAGATAAACGTAATTCACAAAGACTTTTTCAAGATGGAGTAATTGAGTATCACTGTGATGATTACGATTATGATGAAAGCGATATGTTCAAAATAAAACCAACAGAAGAGGGTTTTGCAATTATTTTTGAAAAAGGAAATAGAGCAAAAGAATATAAAAGGTCATGCGCTATAAGAATACGTAATAGTGGCAGTAGATATAATAACTTTAATATTATATTTATGGAAGTGTATAAAAAATTAAAAGAGTACTTTAAAGAAGACCATCAAATAACCATAGATGAAATAATGTGGCAAAAAAGGTATGGTACACGAAACAGTAAATTTCCAAAATAAAATTAATATGCTATAATAAATTTGAAAGTAGGAGGATTTATGAATAAGAAAAACATAACCAAATTAGTTATAGGAATTGTTTTACTATTAATATTATTTGTAGTAGGTTACATACTTTTAACACCCAAAGGAGATAATAATACCAACCAAGTAACAGAAAATGATAACGAAAGAGTTGTTTCAAAAGAATTTAATTTTGCAATTGATAGTATGAGGTATCTTCAAATAGTATCAGATATTGTTTTATCAGAACCTTTAAAAACAACTGAACAAATGGATATAAATATTAAAGCATATGATAAAAACAATACTTTGCTTCACCAATATACAGCAAGTACAAAATACTATAATATTGATGATGAGACAGAAATACACATGGCATATGACGATAATATAAATACAGACCTTACAAACGTAGATCACTTAGTAACAGAAATAAGTATAAATAATAAAACAGTTGAATCAAAATACGATTATGAATTTGTTGTGAATAATAATCCAGAAGTAGTATATACAGTCGCACTATATAGAGTTGATATGGGCTTAGATGATTTCTTTTACGATAACAGTGGCATAGCTACCGTTTTATACGAAGATGGTGAAATGCTTATAGAAAGAATATCCTATTTAGACTCCATCAATTTTATTGGTGTAGCATATACTAATGACTTCAGCACCAATACTAATGGCTCAGCGCTAAAAACAATATCAGTTTATCCAATAGGCAGTACTTTAGAGATGAACTAAAGGAGGAAACATGAAACAAAAGTTAATAAAATTAATAACAAGCGATAATATTGAATTAGCTGGCATATTATATGAACCGGAAGAAAAAACAAATACTATTATTATTCATGTGCACGGTTTAGCAGGAAATTTTTATGAAAATAGTTTCATAGATTATCAAGCTAAGGCGTACACAGAAGCCGGAATATCCTATTTAGTAATGAATAATAGAGGGAATGGTTACTTTACAGATTTAATAAAAAAAGAAAATAATCAAGTAACATATGTAGAAGGTGGCGCAGCCTTTGAAACAATGAATGGTTCGATAAAAGACATCGATACATCAGTTAACTACACAGAGTCTTTAGGCTACACGGACATCATATTGCAAGGCCACAGTTTTGGATGCAACAAAGTAGCTTACTACTATGGTAACAAACCAAATAAAAAGATAAGTAAAATTATTTTATTAGCTCCTTGTGATATGGTAGGACTTAGAATAAAAGAATTGGGAAAAGAATACAGCGAATATGTAGTAAAAGCCAAAGAATTAATTAGCATAGAACAAGATAAAGCACTACTAAACTACCCTGACTTTCCGCCATTTGACGTATCTGCTAAAACATTCATAGATATTTATACATGGGATTGTCCTAATGATATATTTAGATATAGAGATTTAGAATTTATTAGTCCCATTTTAAGCAATATCAAAATACCTGTTTTAATTCAAATAGGTAATAATGATGAATACTCATTAAGTACTGATAAAAATATAATAACTAGATATTTAGAAAAAAATATAGAAAATAGCCGTATTATTTACATTAAAGATACAAACCATGGATATATAGGGAAAGAACAAGAAATGAGTGAGAACTGTGTATCTTATATCAAAAATAACTAAAAGATTTACAATAAATCTTTTTTTTATACAATTTAATGTTATAATAAAATAGTGATGATAAATGAAAGTATTAACACTCTTTGAACCTTATGCAACTTTAATAAAAGAAAAAACAAAATATATAGAAACAAGAAGTTGGAAAACATTTTACCGTGGTGAACTTTATATTCATGTTAGTAAAAAGCATTTGTCAAAAATTGAAGAAGAAAGATATAAAGAAATTTTAAAACTAATAAAAGACAAAAATTTTAAATATGGTTATATTATAGCAAAGTGTAACTTAGTAGATTGTGTAATTATGGATGATGAATTTTTAAAAAAAATCAAAAATAGTAATCAAGAAAAATTTGGCATATATGCAAAAGGAAGATATGCATGGATTTTAGAAAATATTGAGCCACTAGATAAAACAATAGAAGTAAAAGGGAAGTTAGGGATATGGAATTATGAGAGTATTTGATAAAACAGTTATTTTTGGAGCTATAATAATTTTATTAATAATTTTAGTTACAGATGGAATGTATATAAATAAATATCTTTTTTCAAATCGATTAGTATGCACTTCAGCAGCTGGAGACATTACCATATATTATAATGAAAATGAGATAATTTACTATACATCAACTGGTGTCATAACATACAACATAGAAAGCCAAAATAGCTATGCTAAAAAAATAGGTATTACGGCATATATAGATAATTTTGAAACATGGTATCAAGATACCATGAATGGAACATGTAAAAGAAAATAGGTGGATTATGAATATAGCAGCAGAAGTTCTAGGTGTTTTTGGAACTATCAGTAATATAACAGCTTTTAAATCAAAGAAGAAGTCACAAATATTAATAGCTTTATTCTTAACAAACATTATATTTGGAATTAGTTTATTCATACTAAAAAGTTACAGTGGTTCAATAATTAGTTTCATTTTATCTGTTCAAACAATAATTAGCTATCAATATGAAGATAAGACACCCCCATATATACTAATAATTATATTTATTGTTTTACCACTCATAGTATCAATTATTTTTTATAACAGCTATATTGATATAGTGCCTATTGTTTGTTCATTAATCTACACTTTAAGCATAATGCAAAATAAAAGGGTAAACATTTTAAAAACAATGCTTTTATATATAATATGTTGGGCTATTTATAACTTTTCGGTTGGTTTTTACTCAGCTTTTGTAAACAATATAATAATACTAATATTTAATATAAATGAAATAATAAAACTAAAAGATAATTAAATTATCTTTTTTTTGTACACAGAATGTATAGTCAAAAATGAAATGATAAAAAATTATAAAATTATGTTAAAATAATAATAGGTGATATTTATGATTGGGAAAACAGAAAAACAAAAAAAATTAGTATTAATAATATTAGGAGCATTAGTATTAATCTTTCTAGGTGCTGGCATATATACACTAACAAAACAAAATAAAACAGATGAAACCTCTGGAGAACAAGAAGTAACAAATGATGATGAAGAAGAACAAACAGAAGAGGATAATACAATAAAAATAGTTGATTTAAATTCAAATAGTAGACCAATTGCTGTTATGATAAATAACCATAACGAAGCAAGACCATACCAGTCTGGTATAATGGATGCTTATCTAGTATATGAAATGCAAGTAGAAGCAGGCATAACTAGATTAATGGCAGTATTTAAAGATAAAGATACAACAAGAATAGGATCAGTAAGAAGTGCTAGACATACATATCTAGATTATGTTATGGAAAACGATGCTATATACGTTCATTATGGCTGGAGCTATGTAGCAGAAGCACAAGTTCCTCAACTAGGAATAAACAACATAAATGGATTATATGATAACTACTTTTGGAGAGATTCAAGTCTACCTGTAGCTTATGAGCATACAGCATTTACCAGCATGGCTAAAATAAAAGAAGCCATAGCTAATAAAGGATATAGAAATACAACAGAAAAAGATACTTTACTTAATTATGTGGCAAGTGAAGTAGACCTATCAGCTAACGAAAAAGGGGTTGCTGCAAACACTGTTACCCTAACGTTCTCAAGCGCAACACAAACAATGTTTAAGTATGATTCAACTAATCAAAACTATCAAAGATATGTTAATGGAAAAATTACCTATGATTATTTATACAATAAAGTTGTAACATTTAAAAACATTATAGCAATTAAAGTAAATAATTGGACGATGAGTAATACAACTCTTCAAGACTTTGATAACCTTGGAGAAGGGGATGGATACTATATAACAGATGGATACTCAACACCTATAAAATGGTACAAAGAAAGTAGATCATCACAAACAGTTTATAAAGATCTATCTGGCAACGAAATAGAAGTAAATGATGGAAATACATATATTGGTATTATCCCATTAAGTAACAGTTTTGCAATAAATTAAAGAAAATATTAAAAAAGTATAGAATAATTTCCAAAAGTATGATATAAATATTACTGGAAATTATTTTTTTAATGTTTAAATTAGTAAAAAACGGCAAAAAACTTAAAAAAAGTATTGTCAAAAAAATAAAAATAATATATACTAATATAGTCATTAAGGAATAAATGGGCTTGTAGCTCAGCTGGTTAGAGCGCACGCCTGATAAGCGTGAGGTCGATGGTTCAAGTCCATTCAGGCCCACCATTTATAATGATTTGCCTCAATAGCTCAGTCGGTTAGAGCACTTGACTGTTAATCAAGGGGTCGTAGGTTCGAGTCCTACTTGGGGCGCCATTTTTTTTGGCCAGTTGGTGAAGTGGCTTAACACACTGCCCTTTCACGGCAGCATTCATGGGTCCGAATCCCATACTGGTCACCAGATATAAAACAAAACCACTATTAAGTGGTTTTTTAATTTTCAAAATTACTATAAATCTGTACTTTTTATATAAAATTATGTTAAAATGTTAAATAGGTGATAACATGGAAAAATACGTGCCAGATATATATCAAAAAAGCATATACACTATAGATTATGATAAATTGTTGAATAGAGGAATTAAGTGCTTGTTATTTGACTTAGATAACACAATAGTTCCTGTTAATATAAAAGTACCCAATAAAAAAGTAAGAGACTTATTTTTCAATTTAAAAGAAAAAGGATTTACAGTAATAATATTTTCAAACGCACCCAAAATAAGACTTAAGCCTTTTAAAGAAGAACTAGAAGTTGATTGTTGTGCTCATGCTAGAAAGCCTAGAAAGAAGAAATTTTTAAAGGTAATAAATGAATATAACTTTTCAGTAGATGAAATAGCCATTATAGGTGATCAACTATTTAGTGACATATTGGGTGGAAATAGAATAGGTATAACAACCATTTTAATTAACCCAATAAGTAAATATGATGATATATTTACAAGATTAGTAAAAAGAAAAATGGAAGTAAGCATGTTTAAAAAATTAAGAGATGCCGGCTTATTTACAAAGGGGAAATATTATGACTAAGTGTAATGGTTGTGGAAGTGTACTACAAGATATTGATGAAAACAAAGTAGGATATACAAAAGATTTAAAGAACAATTTATGTCAAAGATGCTTTAGAATTGCAAATTATAATGATTATAAAATTGTACCTAAAAACAATGAAGAATTTATCAAAATATTAGAAAATATCAATAAAACAAAATCTTTAGTCTTATTAGTAGTAGATTTATTAAACATTAGTAAAACACTAGATTTAATAAATAAACATATATCAAATGATATTATCTTAGTACTCTCTAAAAGAGATTTACTACCTAAAGACATTAATGAAGAAAAATTCTTGAATTATCTAAATATTAAATGCATTGACAAAATAATAGTAAGTAGCAAAACAAACTATAATATGGATAAGTTAATGGAAATGATTGAAAAATATCAGACAAATAAAGGTGTTTATGTTGTCGGAATAACAAATGCTGGGAAATCATCACTAATAAACAAAATAATTTATAATTATTCAACTTTAAATAGATTTATAACAACTAGCAACTTACCTTCGACAACTCTCGATACAATAGATATTGAAATAAATGATAAACTAACATTGATAGATACTCCTGGTATAATTGATGATGGGAATATAATAAATTTTATAAAGCCAGAAATGATTAAAGAAATTATTCCAAGAAGTAAAATCAAACCAATTACATACCAAGCTAAGAGCCTTCAAAGTATTATAATAGAAGATATGCTAAGAATAGATACATTTAACACGAATATAACTCTTTTTATGTCTAACAGCTTAAAAATAGAAAGAAAATATAAGAATACAGATAAATTAAAAGAACTAAAAAAGCATATCATTGATGTTAAAGCTGGGTCAGATGTTGTAGTAACAGGATTATGTTTTATTAAAGTAGCTATTTCAACAAAAATGGTCATATATGCTAAAGACGGGATAGATATATATATAAGGAAAAGCCTTATTTAATAAGTATAATAGTACTAAAAATAAGCGATTAAAAAATAAAGATTATATAATTTAAAAATTAATATATATTAGTAAAAAAGGATTACAAGCTTAATCCTTTTAAAATAAAATAAAAAAACAAATAAATGTTTGACATCAAACCCATATTATGCTAAAATTATTTACTGTGTAGATCTCCATCTACAACCGCACAGAAAAGGTTTAAAACAGATGTTACCTCAATGGCGAGTCTAAGAATTTAAGGAGGTATTTATGAAAGCAGTTATCGAAACTGGTGGTAAACAATACTATGTTGAAGAAGGAACAGAACTTTACATTGAAAAAGTTGATGCTGAAGTAGGAAAAACATTTAAAATTGATCATGTATTAATGTTAAATGGAATTTCAGGCAAACCATATTTAAATAATGTTGAAGTTACAGCAGAAGTTTTAAAACATGGAAAAGCTAAAAAAATAAAAGTGTTTAAATATGTTCAAAAGAACAATTACCACAAGACTCAAGGTCATCGTCAACCATATACAAAAGTAGTTATCAAAAAAATAGTAGAGAAATAGTATGACGACAATAAATGTAAAAAAAGGAAAACACATAAAAGAAATAGAAATGACCGGTCATGCAAATTTTGCAGATTTTGGTAAAGACATTGTATGTGCAGCAATAAGCAGTATAGTAACAACAACTATTAATGCTATAATTCGAATAGATGATTCTTCAATAAAGTATACTGTCAATGATGGCTATATAAAAATAGAAATATTAAAAAATAATGAAATTATAAATATTTTAATTGAAAATATGTTAGAAGAATTAAAAAGTATTCAAGATAAATATAAAAAAAATATAAAAATAAATATATAAAGGGAGGTGTTCTCATGAGATTATTAGAATTAAATATCCAACTTTTTGCTCATAAAAAAGGTCAAGGTTCTACTAAAAATGGTCGTGATTCAAAGCCAAAAATGTTAGGAGCTAAAGCCGGTGATGGAGAAGTAGTAAGTGGTGGATCAATACTATATCGTCAAAGAGGAACAAAAATCTATCCTGGAAAGAATGCAGGAATAGGAAAAGATGATACAGTCTATGCAAAAATTACAGGTATTGTAAAATTTGAAAGACTCGGAAAAAACAAAAAACAAGTAAGTATTTATCCTGAAAGCAACTAAAATTAGTTGCTTTTTATTTTGAAAAAAAATTTGTGTATATATTAAATTTATGATATATTATTATTGTAGTAAAGTAAGGAGACAATTATGAAGAAGGGTTTTACTTTAATTGAACTTTTGGCAGTCATAGTTATACTTGCAGTAATATCTATTATTACAGCTCCAATTATTCTTGATGTTATAGGAAAAAGCCATACAGGTGCATATAAAGCCACCACATATGGCTTAATTGATGGAGCAAATTATTACAATATTAATCACGAAATTGATAATGATGGAAAAACATTTGAAATAGAAAATGGCTCTTTTGTAGGAGACGCTTTACCTGTTGACGGAAAATTACCGGATAGTGCTTCTGTAGCATTAAATGATGAAGGTCAAGTAGAAGTGTTTGCCATATATGACAATAAATGCGTTTATAAAGAATATGATCAGGTAGAAGTTACTTTAGTTGATAATGCATTAACCTGCACTGCTATGAGCTTGTTAAGTGGAGCAACTAACTATATTACAACAAACAGTTTAACTGAAGCAGAATTTGTAATTACAGATAACTCTTTTGTAGGAGATAGCTATAATGCTGTTGGTGATTTACCAGATAATGCTGTTATAATGATTGATAATCAAAATGTTAGTGAATGGATAATAGATGATAATGAATACTTCTATCAAACATTTGCCAATGATACATTAACAGAAACGGAAGATGCCACAGAATTTGTTACATATGAACTAATAGATGGTGCTTCTTATTACGTTATATCAAACGACTTAGAAGGAACAGAAACAAGTTTTACTATAACAAATAGCTCTTTTGTAGGAGAATCATATGATACGGTTGGAACTCTACCTGATACAGCTGACATAGTTGTCAATGAATTAGAAGAAGTAGCAATACACGCTATATATAGTGATCAGTGTGTTTACAAAGACTATACTGATAGCACATTAACTTATAGTGATGATTTAAGTGCATGTCAAACAGAAGTGGCCATTGTTCCATTAGATACAGCACCAGAGTCTTGTTTTCAAATGAGTGGAACAACAATTGTTGGATACTATACCTATGAAGGAAATAATAGTAGCAACCCACTTTGCCCAGATAATTTTGCAATACCAGCAACAGTGGATGGCGTCACAGTCACAGCTATTGGCGGAAGTGCCTTTACAGGAGACAGTATAACAGATGTTCAAATACCAGAGGGAATCGTTGATATTGCTGCTTGGTCATTCTCTAGTAGTGGACTAGAAAGTGTCACTATCCCAAGTACAGTTACAAGTATAGGGTATGCTGCCTTCTATACCAATAGTATAGATAGTGTGTACATAGAAAACGGTGTAACAACTATTGGAGACTATGCCTTTGCTAGTAATGCACTAACAGATATAGATTTGCCTGATAGTGTAACAAGCATTGGAGAATGCTCATTTCAAAATAATTCTATAACTTTATTAGAAATTCCAAGTAGTTTAACAACAATAAATAATTATGCTTTTTATGGAAATAGTATAGAAACATTAGTAATACCAGAAGGTGTTACGACAATAGGTGCAGCAGCTTTTTACAACAATCCAATTACAAGCTTAACTTTATCAAGTACAGTAACAACAATAGGAGATTGGGCTTTTCAATATGCGCATATGACAACCGTTTCAATTCCAAGCAGTGTAACTTCCCTTGGAGGATGGTCATTCGGGCAGGAAGCAGCAACATATCCGTGGAGTTCAGTTACAATACATGGAGATGGAACCAATTCTTCACACAGGTTTGATGGAGTCCTAGCTTCAGTAGGTTGGGAAGGCGTAACCATTAATTACATAACAGATTAACAAGGGAGTAGATATAATATGAGAAAAGGTTTTACATTAGTCGAATTACTAGGAGTTTTAGTTTTAATAGCTATGATTTCCTTATTAGTAGCCCCAAAAATAACCGAACTTTTTGAAAAAAAACAAGAAGAAGCAAGTGATGCAACTAAAGAAATATTATATGCAGCAGCTAGAGAATACATTTCTTCTAACCAGTCCTTATTTAATACAGGAAACTCATATTATTGTATTACCTTAAATGATTTAGTAAATGATGGTCAGTTAGTAAATCCTGTTATAGATATAACTTCTGGTTCACATTTATCACTTACAACCAATATAGAAGTAACTATAGAAAACAGTCAATATCATTTTGAATATAATACAGTAAGATGTCAATAAAAGAGGCCTTTAAGCCTCTTTTTTATATCTTATTCCCTGATAACTATCTCTTTTTTTCATTTCTTTATCAATAGAATTTAAAACATCAAACTTTCTTACTAGCCAAGTTGGTTCAACCAAATCATCAATTTTAGGATCTGCAGTAATCCTATTAATAACAATATCATCTTTAATATATTCCAATTGGTCACAAACAATATCAACATATTCATCTTTGCTTAAAACTTTAAATCCAGCTTCATTATATAAGCGTTCCAATTCAGTATTTTTAATTATATGTAACATATGAATCTTTAGACCTTGAATATCCAACCCATTTAAATGTTTAACAGTATTAATCATATCTTCTTTTGTTTCATAAGGTAAACCATTAATAATATGAACAACAACATTGATATTTCTTTTTCTTAGCTCATTAATACATTTATCAAAGCATTTAACATCGTGGCATCTATTAATAAGCTTTAAAGTATCCTCATTAATTGATTGTAAACCAATTTCAACAGTTAAATAAGTTTTTTTACTTAATTCTTCTAAATAATTATAACATTCCTTACTTATACAATCTGGCCTTGTAGCAATAGATAACCCAACAACATTATCAAGATTCAAAATACTCTCATATTTTTCTTTTAAAACAGAAAGTGGAGCATAAGTATTACTTCTGGCTTGAAAGTAACCAATATATTTACTATTAGGCCATTTGTGATTAATAACCTCTTTAACTTTATTAAATTGCTTTACTAAATCATCATTAACATCACCAGCATATTCACCACTACCTGTTTCTGAACAATAAATGCACCCTCTACTAGATAAACTTCCATCAAAATTAGGGCAGCTAAAACCAGCATTTAAACTAACCTTAAAAACTTTAGAATTAAATTTATGCTTATAAAAATAATCTAAAGTATAATATCTCTTATTTGAATCACTATATTTATACATAAAATCACCTTAAAAATTATAACATAATTCCATAAAAAAGTAATAATATGTAAGGCAAATGCAAAAAATATGTGAAAATGGTGTGAATTATTAAAAAAATAAAAATATATAAAGCTTTTTTTTTAGAATGTGCTATAATTTAAAAGGAGGTAGAATATGAAAAAGAAATATAGTTTATTGATGACAATTATGATTGCATTCTTATTAGTTGTTGTACTTTCTTGGATTATTCCAGGCGGAGCATTTAGTTCTGGAGTATATGCCAAAGGAGACGTAACACCATTAGGTTTGGGAGACCTTACAAAAGTTCCACTATGGACTTTCAGCACTATTTTCCAGTTTTCACTAATATTCTTAGTAATAGGTGGGTTTTATGGGGTGCTTAACAAAACTGGAGTATATAAAGAATTAGTAGAAAAAACAGTAAAGAAATTTAAAAAAAATTCAAAAATATTCTTAATTATTACTGTTGCCTCACTAGCTATTATATCTTCAGTAATGGGTGGAAACACATATTTATTTATACTAGTTCCATTTTTAACAACAGTTTTGTTAAAATTAGGATATGGTAAAAAAGCATCAATTCTAGCTACAGTAGGTTCATTGTTTGTAGGAACAATTGGAGCTACATACGCCTTTGATGTTAATGGATATGTAAATTACTATTTAGGACAAGAAGTAAACGCATTTGTTTGGTATAAAATTATATTATTAGTTTTATCATCAGCATTACTTATAATGTTCTTAATTAAATGGGCTCCAAAAGAAGAAAAAGCAAAAGAAGAAGAAATTCCTTTGTTAGTAGAAGAAAAAGGAAAAGCTAAAAAAAGTTTTGTACCACTAGTTGTAATTACCGTTATTGGCATTATTATGGCATTAGTAGGAACATTCAGCTGGTCAGATATGTATGGAACTGATTTATTTACTAATTTACATTCTGGTATAACAGAATTTACAATTTTTGGATATCCAATTTTAGCCAATATCATGGGAACAATATATGCTATTGGTAATTGGTCAACACAAGATGTAAATGTTATATTAATTGTTTGCTCACTTTTAATTGGTTGGATTTATAGTATTAAATTCAAAGACTTACTAGATTCATTCTTAGAAGGTGCAAAAGAAATGTTGCCAGTATTCCTTTATGCTACTCTAACTAATATAGTTATTGTAATATTAATGAATAGCTCAACTGGAAACTTCATCAACTACACAATTATAAATTACTTATATGGATTATCTGATAGCTTTAATGCTTTAATTCATGGCTTAGTTGTTGGCGTTGATAGTTTCTTTGTAAACTTCTTCCCATATATGTCATCAGATGTACTAAATATTACAACATATTTTTATACAGATGCTACTACATATCCAGTAATTGGGTTAATCACACAAGCTGTTTATGGTTTAGTAATGTATGTATTCCCAACAAGTTTATTACTAGTTGCTGGACTTGCATATCAAAAAGTATCTTATAAAGAATGGTTAAAATACATTTGGAAATATTTACTATATCTATTAGCTATAATAGTTGCAATCGTTATCATAGCTTTATCATTTATTTAAATTATATTAAACACATAAGAAAATCTTGTGTGTTTTTTTGTTCTAAATTTTCGTATAAAAAAAGTAGAATAAATCTAATTTTAACCAACAAACAAAAATCCTTTTCTTCCACCAGCAAGATAATAACGAATTAATTCTTCTAAATTACCATATTCGCTATAACTATTACCTAAAACTATTTTACCATCGTCCGTTTCAGCTAAAAGTGTAATAAAGTGATTTTGCCAAGCATATTTAGTTTCACCATTAGTTCCACCTGTAACTAGTGCAATGACCGGTTTTCCCTGTCTTAAATGTTCTCTTACTTTAGCAGCCAAAGCGGCAACTTTACTTTCATCCTTATCATTAGAGTTATAATAATATGGACCACTATATGATATACCAACAGAATCTAATGCACCTTTTATACCATTAAATGTTCTAAATTTAACTAGAGTAGCTCCAACTTTATATTAATAGTAGCTATATCTGCTTTAACCCCCGTTATATACCCATTATCAACGGTCAAAACAGACTCATCACTACTAGACCAAATCAAATTCTTCATATTAGCATTTTCTGGATATAGAGTAGTCTTAATCAAATATTTTTCTCCAACACCAATATTAATGCTCTCACCATCTACTTCAATACCAGTAATAGAAGTTTCGATATTACTGACTTGTAGTTTTACAATTTCACTTTTATATTTATTGCTTACAATTATTTTGGTAGAGCCTTCTTTCAAAGTAGTAATATTACCATACTTATCAATAGTAGCAATACTTTTATCTTCAATTTCATATTTTAAATTTTCCTTTTTAGGATAAGCCAAAGCTTTAAAACTATAAATTGTATTTTCGCTTAATACTAAGTTATCTACTTCGGTAAGAATAATGTTTCCAGAGGTGTCAGTTATTTTCAGGTATGTAAGTATACTAATAATAAGTATAACTGATATAGTGGCAAATATTATAACTTTTTTATTCATATCAAAACTCCTATTTTTAATAATTATAACACGAAAAATTATATTAATTAAACCTTTATCCATGATATAATTAAATAGTGATGAGAATGAATATAAATGATGTATATTATGAAATAGAGATAGTAAGAAAAAACAATAAAAACACTTACATTAGAGTAAAAGACAATAAAATAATTGTAACAACCAATTACTTTGTTAGTCAAAATAGAATCAATAAAATGATCCAAGAAAACAAACAAATAATATATAAGATGGTGTTAAGTAATAGTAAAAGAAAAGAAAGACAAGACAAATTTTACTATTTAGGAAATGTTTATGATATAATTAAAGTGAATACATTAAAAATAATAGATATAGATTATCAAAATAATCGTATATATACTAATACAGATATCTTCTTAGATAAATGGTTAAAATCGCAAATAAAAATTATCTTTGAAGAAAGATTAAAAGCAAAATATAGCCAGTTTGAAGAAAAAATACCTTATCCAAGTTTACGCATTAGAAAAATGAAAACTAGATGGGGTGTTTGTAGCAAAAAGAAAATTGTTACTTTAAATAGTGATTTAATAAAATATAGTTTAGATGAAATAGACTATGTTATTGTTCATGAATTAAGCCACTTTATCTACTTTAATCATTCAAAAGACTTTTGGAATTTAGTTAGCAAATATTGCCCAAAATATAAAGAATATCGAAAAAACTTAAAAAATTGAGGTGTTATATGAAAAAATATATATCAGCATTTATAATTATAGCTCTTATAATTACATTGCCAAGTTCTAGTACAGTTAGAGCTACTACTTTAGGCGATTTAAAAAAAGAATTAGCAGAATTAGAAGCTAGTTATCAAGCAAAAGAAGAGCAACAACAATTAACTCAACAACAAATTAACGATACATATGCAGCCATAGATGAAACAAATAGACAAATAAATGAAATTGATACAGAAAGAACAAAATTAACTGAAGAAATAAAACAATTAAATATAGAAATAGCTTCAAAAGAGGAAGAAATAAAACAAATTATTAATTTCGTTCAAGTATCAAGTGGAGAGTCAGCATACTTAGAATATGCTTTTGGAGCTCAAAGCTTTACTGATTTTATTTATAGAGTATCTGTTTCAGAACAATTGACAACGCATAATGATGAATTAATAAATGAATATAATGATTTAATCGATCAAAATAATCAAAAAAAAATAGAGCTAAATGAAAAAGAAATAGCTTTAAATACAAATCAATTAGAATTAAATAAGAAATTGCAATCATTAGGTAATAGTTTAAATGATGTTTTAGATTTAAAAGTTTCTGTTGAAGATGAAATCAAAATGCAACAAGAAGCAATTAAAACATACGAAAGTATGGGCTGCAGCGATGATGAAGATATTAAAACTTGTGGTTTAAAATATTTGCCAGAAGCAACTGAATTTTATCGCCCTATAGTAAATGGTTATTTAACAAGCGAGTTTGGAAATAGATGTTTCGTTTTAAACGGTAGTTGGTATTGCGATTTTCACTATGGAGTTGACTTAAGTACTAGTGAATACCACACTAACGTATATGCAGCTGCACCTGGAGTCGTTGCCGGAATCGTATATCATGGTTCTTGTGGAGGGAATCAAATATTTATCAATCATAAAATCGGCAATGACACTTACACAACGCATTATGCACACTTATATTCAGTAAATGTCAAAGTAGGAGATGTTGTTACAACTAATACTGTTATTGGTATAATGGGAGGAATTCCATCTGAAACAACGTGGGATGCATGTTCAACAGGACAACATTTACATTTTAGTATTTCCAAGGGATTATATATGAAAGATTATTATTCATGGACCACATTTATTTCTAATCAGCTAAACCCAAGAAACTATGTTAATTTACCTAGTGGATTATATAATTCATTTAGCGGTAGAACAATAGAATATTAGGAGTAAGTTTATGAAAGATAAAATAGGATACATTATAGGAACGCTATTACTAGTAGCGTTCTTTGTATGGATGGCACTAGATTATAACCAAAGAATAAATTCTATTCAAGAGTTTAGTAAAAATATGTTTTATATGGATACATACATAAGCGTCAAAATTTATACAAAAGACAAAGTCAAAGCCAAAGAGGCACTTGACTCTATTGATAAAATTTATGAAACATACAACAATTTAACGGATAGATATAATTCATATGATGGAACAAACAATATATATAAAATAAACAACAATACTTTAACAGACGAAAAACTTACTATTGATGAAAAACTATATGATCTTATTTTTTATGGAATAGACATGTATGAAGAAACTAACGGTTTAATAAATATAAATCTAGGCCATGTTATTGATGTATGGAAAAGTTATCGTGAAAGTGAATCTGGTGTTCCAACGTATGAAGAACTAAAAAATAGTGGTAGTATAGATATAAATGATATTCAATTATTAGACAATAATCAAATATTAAATAATCATCCTTGCATTGATTTAGGATCAATTGCTAAAGGATACACGAATCAAATAGTAGCTGACTATTTAAAAAGTATTGGACTTAATTCATTCTTAATAAATGCTGGTGGTAGTGTTGTAGTAGGAGAACATTATGCCAACGATACATATAAAATTGGAATAGAAACACCAACAAGTGAAGGCGGAGTATATGATGTTGTGTCATTTAATAATAAGTCTTTAACGACTAGCGGAAATTATCAAAGATATTATATATACGATAAAGTACTATATCACCACATAATAGATCCAAACACATTGTTTCCTCCAAACTATTTTAGAAGTGTAAGTGTTATAACTAATAATGCCGCACTAGGCGATATGCTATCTACTACTTTATTTTTAATGACTATAGAGGACGGTAAAACTTATTTAAAAGAAAACTATCCTGATGTTGAAGCTGTTTGGTATACTAATGATGATGAAATAGAAAGAACGGAAGGCTTTAGTAATTATGAATAAAAATGATTTGAAAATAATCTTTTTTATTATAATTACTGCCATTATGTCGATAGTTTTAATTAATTTAAATGATGAAACAGGCCAAATAGCTCATATATATTATATGAATAAAGAAGTAAAAACTATTGACTTAAGTATAAACAATACATACACCGTGCTAGGATATAATGGTGAAGTAAAAATAGAAGTAAAAGATAGAAAAATTAGAGTAATAGAAGAAAATAGTCCACTTCACTTGTGTTCAAAACAAGGATATATTTTTAAATCAACAGAGACCATAATATGCTTACCCAATAAAATAGTTATAAAAATAACAGATGGTAATGAACTAGATGGAGTAGTGGGATAATGGATATAAAAAAAATAGTAAGACTTGCTATGTTTTTATCTTTAGCTATTGTCCTTAGCATTCTAGAAAGTTTTATCCCAATTTTTAATGGAATGATTCCAGGACTAAAATTAGGACTGGCCAATATTGTTATTTTAGTTATACTTTATTTATATGGTTTTAAAGACGCTATATATATAAGCATACTTAGAGTCATAATGGTAGGAATGCTTAGAACAGGACTTTTCAGCATCACTTTCTTCTTTAGTTTTAGCGGGGCTATTTTAAGCATTATAATGATGACCATATTTAAAAAAATATCATTATTTTCAGTAGTAGGAGTTAGCATTATAGGATCAATATTTCATTCAATTGGGCAAGTAATTATTGCTATATTCTTATTAAATACCCCAAATATGATATATTATTTACCATATTTATTGCTTTTTGCCATTCCTTCTGGAATTATAACAGGACTAATTAGTAAAGAACTAATAAATCGCATGAAAGATAGTTAAAAAACTATCTTTTTTTATGCCATTTTACACTTTAAAATAAAAAATGTCTTTACAAAAAATAATATTAATAGTAGAATAATGGTAGACAGTGGCAATTAGTGGTGAAAAGTGGTGATTTTATGTTTATGGGGGAATATCATCAAAAGATTGATGATAAAGGCAGAATTATTGTTCCATCAAAATTAAGATATGATTTAGGGGAAACCTTCATTGTAACTAGAGGATTAGATAACTGTTTATTCATTTATCCAAAAGAAGAATGGAATAATATTGTAAGTAAATATAAAGAATTACCAAACACAAAAGATGCTAGAAATTTCATGCGTTTCTTCTTATCTGGAGCAAACACTTGTGAGTTTGATAAGCAAGGAAGAATTAATATATCCGCACCACTAATCAAATATGCATCATTAGATAAAGACTGTATCATCATAGGAGTTAATGAAAGACTAGAAATCTGGAGTAAAGATTTATGGGGAAAATTTATTGAAGAAAATGAAGAAAATTTATCTGATATTGCAGATAATTTATTCAAGGTAAACTTAGGATAATGCATATAAGCGTTTTACTAAATGAAGCCATAGAATATCTAAATTTAAAAGACTCTAGTACAGTAGTTGATATGACATTAGGTTATGGTGGCCACAGCAGTCTAATTTTAAAAGAGATTAAGAAGGGGTTCTTATTCGCCTTTGATCAAGATGAAGAAGCTATAAAAGCAAGTGAAGTAAAATTAAAAAAAATAGGTAACAATTATAAAATAATCAAATCCAATTTTGTGAAAATAAAAAATTATGTAAAGCAAGCTGATGCCATACTTTATGATCTTGGTGTATCTAGCCCACAATTAGACGAAAAAGAAAGAGGATTTAGTTTTCATCAAGATTATGAATTAGATATGAGAATGGATAAAAGCAATCCTCTAACAGCAAAAATAATTGCAAATGAGTATCCATATGAAAAATTAATAAAAATATTTAGAGAATATGGCGAAGAAAAATATGCAAGTAGTATAGCAAAAAAGATAGTAGAAGAAAGAAAAACAAAAGAAATTAATACCACACTAGAACTAGTTGATATTATATCCAGTTCTGTACCATTTAAGTATAAGCGTGAGCATCATCCGGCAAGAAAAGTATTTCAAGCCATAAGGATAGAAGTAAATGATGAATTAAATGTGTTTGAGAAATCTTTAAAAGATGCTTTAGATGTATTAAATGTAGGTGGCAGAGTATGTGTTATTACATTTCATTCACTAGAAGACAGAATATGTAAAAAGATATTTAAAGAATATTCTGAAATTGATAATAATTTAAAAAAATTACCTATAATTCCGGAAGACAAAATGCCATCATTTAAATTAATAACTAAATTAACTCCTTCAAAAGAGGAGATAGAACAAAACCCAAGAAGTAGAAGTGCAACACTAAGAGTTATTGAAAAAATAAAATAGGAGAATCTATGAAAAGACCTAAGAAAAGAAAACTAAAACTGCTTAAGATTGAAAAATTACTTTATGCAACGGCTGGATTATGTATGATCGGCATAGTTTTATTAAGGGTTTTTTTTGGCGCTAATATTGGTAATTTAAAATTAGAGATAGAAAAGCTTAATTTAGAACTAACAAATCAAAACAAAAAAAATGAAAGTTTGGTAATGAAAGTTAATGAACTTACTTCATTTGATAATGTTAAAGATGTTGTCAAAGACCTTGGATTAGCGTATAATAAAGATAATATTATAATTGTAGACGACTAAGAGGTGATATGATGAATAAAAATAATCGTTGGAAGTTTCCTAAGGTTGTTTTTGCTATATTCTTAGTTGTTTTTTTGTGCCTTTATTTACAATATGCTTATTTAGCTTTATCTCCTAGCATATATGGAATTAATATGGATTCCTTCGCTGCTCAAAGAAGTACATTTTCGACAGTATTAAGTGCCAAAAGAGGGAACATTTACGACATAGATAGCAATATATTAGCTACAAATATAAGTTCATATACTGTTATTGCTTATTTAGATCCAAATAGAAGCAATAAATCAACTACGCTACTTCATGTTGTTGATAAAGAATTCACTGCTAAATCTTTAGCTCCTATCTTAAATATGGAAGAAGACTATATCTTAGAATTACTTAATAGAGATGTTAAACAAGTAGAATTAGGCCCTGGTGGTAGAGGAATAACAGAGTTAACCAAAGAAGCAATTGAAAACTTGAATTTACCAGGAATTGATTTTATAGAATCACAAAAAAGATATTACCCAAATGGTAATTTTGCTTCATACATTATTGGTTATGCTAGAACAGTAGAAGTTGATACAAATGGGGATGATGTAGAAGATTCAGAAGAAATCGAAGGAGAACTTGGTATTGAATCAAAATATGATGAAATGCTAAGGGGAACTGACGGGTATATTTCATATCAAAAGGATCGTTTTGGTTATAAAATACCAGATACTAAAGAAGAAAAAGTAGATGCTGTAAATGGTGATGATATATATTTAACACTTGACTCAAATATTCAAAGATTTACGGAAAGTGCTGTAAAAGAAGCAACAGAAGAATATGATCCAGAGTGGATGTTTATTATGGTAATGGATGCTAAAACAGGTGATATATTAGCTTCATCATCATCTCCATCATTTGATCCAAATATTAGAGACATTACAAATTATGAAAATCCATTATCTTCTTATGTATATGAACCAGGTTCAGTTATGAAGACATATACTTACATGTGTGCTATTGAAAAAGGAACTTATGTTGGAAGTCAAACCTTTTTATCAGGCTCTATTGTAGTAGATAATGAAGGCAGTGTAATAAGTGATTGGAATCCTTCAGGCTGGGGAATGCTAACATATGACCAAGGATATGCATATTCATCCAATGTTGGTATAACTAATATTTTAAAAAACTTTATTGATAAAAATGATTTAAGAGACTGCTTAGATAGTTATGGATTTGGTAAACAAACGGGAGTCGAACTGGCAAGAGAATTAACTGGAAGCATTGAATTTAATTACCCAGTAGAAATAGCGGCAGCCGGCTTTGGTCAAGGAATTACTATAACTCCAATTCAACAATTACAAGCACTTACTATCATAGCTAATGACGGAATAATGTTAAAACCACATATCATATCTAAAATAGTAGATCCAAATACTGGTGAAATATTATATGAATCATCTAGAGAAGAATTAGGACAAATAGTTAGTAAGGCTACTACTGATAAAATAAAAGAATTAATGGATGATGCAGTTAACGCCAGTTGGGCGCCAACTAGTGCTGCTTCCTTTAAAATTGATGGCTTAAATGTAATAGGCAAATCAGGAACCGCTCAAATATTTAATAATATTACAAACTCATATGAAGCAGGAGCTAATGATTATGTATTTTCTTTTGCTGGAATGTTTCCAGGAGATAATCCAGATATAATAATATATGCCGCTATGAAAAAACCCACACATTCTACGGCAATCGGTATTATTAAAGCTACTAAATCAGTCATGGAAAATGTAGGAAAATATTTACAATTAACAGATGATAGCGAAAATGATTTAGAAGAAATAACACTTACGTCTTATATAAATAAAGACATTTCTATATTAGATGATTTAAAAGATACTTTAAATGTTGTAGTGATTGGTGATGGGCAAAGAATCATAAATCAGTATCCATCTAGTGGTAAAGTTTTATTAGAAGGAGAAAAATTATTTATTATTACTAATGCATCAACCACTATTATGCCAAACTTAAAAGGATATTCTGAAAGTGATGCTAAAGTGTTACTTGGACTATTAGATATAGACTACACAATAGAAGGATATGGATATGTAACTTCACAGTCTATATCTTCCGGCCAAATAGTAGACGGAGTTGTTAATCTCGTTTTAGAAAATAAATCTTATATTGAAGAAGAAAGTGAGGAAGAATCGTGAAAAAGTGGATGATTATTACAATAATAGTAGTTTATACGGTTTTATTTGGGCTTATTATTTTCTATTATTATAAAGATACAAAAAGCAAAAACCTTCTTGAAGCCAAAGTAGAAGAATTAGAGCCTATGCTAAATAGTTATTATGAAAATAGTTATGATAGTGAAGATTTAGGTAAACTATTTTTATTCCCAGGTGAAACTAATTTAGAGTTTGATGATGATGGTATAATGAGTGGTGAAGCTTTTATTTATGAAGATGGAACTATTGAAATAGCTCTATATGATGGAAAGTTCTGTGCTTATAAAAAAGATACTTTAGAAATTACTAGAACTGACATTAGTAATTGTGTTGTAAATAAGACTAATTAAATAGTCTTTTTATATTGACAAATAATGCTATTTTTGTTATCATTTAGTAGTTGTGGCGGATATGGTGAAGTGGTTAACACGGTGGATTGTGGTTCCATTATTCGTGGGTTCGATCCCCACTATTCGTCCCAGTTGTAATTAACGAACTTTCAATATTGAGGTTCGTTTTCTTTTTATAGAAAATAGTATATAATTGGAATAGGTGATTATATGAGCAAAAAGTATCTGTTTAGTGGTGGGGATCTTTTTACTGAAGAACAAATTAAGGTTTTAAGACAGGATCTTAAAGGAAAAAGTAATTTGGTATCTATAGGTGCTAAAAGAGAATACGAAAAAAATGATAAGTATTTTTATGGAACAATAGACACTAATAGTGTAGAAAAACAGTTCTCTTTTAGTGACTTGAACCAGTTTAGTTTGATAGATGGAAGAACACCAAGAAAAGAAGGGTTAGAATTACTAGAAAAAGCTGATATTATATATCTTCAAGGCGGAGATCCTTTTGCTCAATTAGACTATATTAGAAATAATAATTACGATAAGTTTCTAAAAGACTATAAAGGCATAATTATAGGTTTCAGCGCAGGTAGTATGAATTTGAGTAAAATCTCCTTCTATTCAAAAGATGAAGATTATCCGGAAACTTGTTTCTATGAAGGATTAGGATTAGTTAATATAACAATAGATCCACATTTTGATATTACAGACAATAGTAGAATAAATGAACTAAAAGAATGTTCATTAAAAAAAGAAATAATAGGATTGCCAGATAATTCATTAATTATAGTAGATGAAAATGATAATATTATTGAGTACGGTGCAAATTACAAGTATAGTAATGGAGCACTGCGAGATAAATAGTATATCTTTAAAAAAGAGCGATAATATAAAATGTTTAAATTAAAAGTTTCAATCTTGCCTACCAATCGCTTAAAATGTAATAGATTAAGTTTTCAATAAGGAGGATTTATGGAAGCAAAAATAACAAATTATGAATCAAAATATGCACAATCCATTTCTGATATTATTACAAGAAATTTATTAGAAATAAATAGTAAAGATTATGGAATAAAAGCGATGAAGGAACATGCTTTAAATTTCACACCAAAAAAAATAGAGGAATACTCTCAAACTGGAAAAATATTTGTTGCATTAATTGAAGAAAAAGTCGTAGGAACATTAAGAGTTGATAAATATTGGTATGGTAATGAATATGATTACGTTTTTCTTACTATTTTTGTATTACCAGAAATTCATAGAATGGGTATTGGTAAAAAATTAATAGAAGAGGGAGAAAAATATGTGAAAAATATGAATGGAAAAAGCATAAAAATTCCCGCTTCAGTATATGGTCATGAATTTTACATAAAAATGGGATATAAAGATATAAATGGAAATATACCTGATGAAGATAATTGCATCTGGATGAATAAAAACATTTAATATTTAATAATAAATATGCAGTAATTTAATCAATTAAAAAAGAAATAATGAAAATTAGTGAAGAAATGGAATTAAAAGGGAACTGTGTTTTAACTCCAATCTATCCAACAAAGCTTGTTATTGATTTAGAAAGTTTAGAATTATGTAGAGAAATATCTGAATTTATAAATACTAACTTTTGTGAGGTAAAACCATATGCTATTTTTGCCGGTAACAAATATAATCTTGTTGAAGTCATTTCCAAAAGGACAGATAAAGACAAAGCAATAGAAGAACTATTAACCAAAGAGAATCCTGATGAAATATATACTATAGGTGATGGTCTAACGATTTAGAAATGATAAAAAAATACCATGGTTATGGTATGACTAATTCAGAAAAGTGCATAATAGAAATTGCGAGTAAGTTATATGATAATGTATACGAATTAATAAAAGAACTTATTTAGTCTTATATTTTAATAATAAATTAATTATTTCATCTTTAGGTTTAAAAAACCCTCTTTTTAAAACACTAATCTGCTTACGATTAAAAAACAGTTTAATCGGAAAAATCTCATCTAAATCATACTTAATTTTTTGTTTTTCAAGGTAACTACACATAAAAATTTTGCAAGCAATATTTTTGTTAGTACATGTTCCGTTTATTAAGTGTTTACAAAGACCAACTCTAAATTGATAGCAACATCCATTTTCAATATGAACTGATTTTCCAAGTCTATTCGCAATACATCTTCCATTTTGAAAATCACAATAATTATGAATTTTCATATCGCTATCTATATAATCACAAATATAATCAAAAATTAAACTATATTGTTTTTTTATATCATCTTCAGCAATAATTTTATTGATTTTTGAAGCAAATAATTTTTCATCTAAACCATAATTTTTAAAAGAACTAATATCTATAACTTTTCCCATTTATACTCACCATTTAAATTTTAGCACAACTTGTTGATAAAATAGCCATAATAAGCCTTTAAAATTTTAAAATTATATTGTATAATACTTCTCTATAGAAAAAGGGGATATCATGACAAAATTAGAATTATATCAACAATCAACAATTATAAATAGTCCTAAACTTATAAAAGCAAACAACGCTTTTATTTTAGATGATGGAAGCTTTTACCTTGCTAAAGGGTATACTGGCGGTAATTTCATTAAGCAAATAGAAAGCTCGTCACTAATGATTTTAAGAGAATTAGTTGGGTATGATATAAAAAGAAATGAAGTTGCTGATTATTTTAATAAATTGGGGATAAATTATAGAAAAGTAATAACTTCTGGTAATCCATATTTTTATTATCTTAAACAAATCTTAGTTGACTATTATGGATATGCTCTTTTTGCTAGAAGAGAAGACAATTTTGAGTATATAAAAGAGCAAAGATTTTCTGATTGTTCAGCAACACCAAATCCAGCCAAGTTTAATAAAAAAGTGAAAAAGAAACAATTAGAAACATTAAAACTATTAATTCAATTAAATGATAGTGATCCTTTGTGTATAAAACCAGAGTGTACAATAAAAGAAGAAGTTGTAAAAGGCAGATTATTTATTTAATTTATTTTTTATTGTATAATAATAATAGGTGATAATATGAATAAAGATATAGAGTATATTAAAAGAGCTATAAACCTTTCTAAAAAAGGCACTTATCCATATGGAGCTGTAATTGTAAAAGATAATATTGTTATCGCAGAAGCCTATAGCGGAGAAGGAGATAATTTAGATCCAACGAATCATGCTGAAACACTAGCCGTTAGAAAAGCATGTAAAAACATAGGAAGTAGTGATTTAAAAGGAGCTACAATATATTCTTCATGTGAACCTTGTTTTATGTGTTTCGGAACCATATGGTGGGCTAACATTTCCAAAATAGTTTATGCCGCCAATATAGAAGAAAGTAATAAAGTATTAAATACACCAATAGATATAGGCGTAGAAGAACTAAACAATAAAACCGGCAATTGTATTAAAATTACGGGTGGTATTTTAGAAGAAGAATCAGTTAAAGTTATGGAAGAATGGTTAAAAAATAAGGAGAAAATATGATAGATTTTAATTATGCCAAAAAAGCATTTAAAGACTATTTGAAGAATTATGATTTAAGTATAGGAATGATTAAACTTAAAGTTACTCATACATATGGAGTCGTATCATTAAGTGAGTATATTGCTCGTGATTTAAATTTATGTGAAGAAGATATAGAACTAGCAAAATTAATTGCTTTACTGCACGATATTGGAAGATTTGAACAAGCTAGGCAGTATGGAGATTACATAGACTATAAAACTGTTGATCATGCTGATTTAGGAGTAAAAATATTATTTGATGATAACTTAATCAGAAAATTTATAAAAGACAATAAATACGATAATATAATATTAAAAGCAATAAAGAATCATAATCGATTAGCTATTGAAGATTTATTAAACGAAAAAGAATTACTTCATGCTAAAATAATAAGAGATGCCGATAAGGCTGACAACTTTAGAGTAAAAACCACTGAAAAAATAGAAAATATTTGTAATTTAAACATAAAAGAAATGGAAAATAGTGAAATAACAGATAAGATATATAATGATTTCATGAATAGTAAAGTTATAATTACAAAAGACAGAAAAACAGGAATTGACTTTTGGATTTCTTATATAGCATTTATATTTGATTTTAACTATAAATCTGGCTTAAAATATGTCAGTAATAAAAATTATATAAATATAATGGTTGATAGAATTAATTATAATAACCCAGTGACTAAAGAAAAAATGGAAATAATTAGAAACCATGCACTTAATTATATAAAAATGAAACTTGAAGAAAAATAAGTGCTATAATAACTAAGGAGGAAACATGGAAAAAGAAGATGTCTATAGAAGGGCAGTAAATAAATTTGAGGGAGCTTTAACTGACTCAATTATAAAACCAGAAAATGTTTTAACAGACGAAGAAAAAATAGCTTTATTAAATGGCGTAATGTCAGGGAAATATAAAGATTTGCCGCCAGAAGAAAGACAGGCATTAATAGAAGCAATAATAACAGATAGATATTTAAATCCTGAAGAAATAGATCAAGTGATAGAGGAACCAGACAGATTTGGACCAAGAAAGTAAAACTAGTTTATGCTAGTTTTTTTTGTTATAATATATGAAGAGGTGATTCTATGACAAATGAAGAATTAATAAAAACACTAAAAAAAAGATTCTTAAATAATATGCATAGACATAATGATATTACTTGGGTTGAAATAACAACAAAATTAAACGATATAATAATTAAATCCCTTAAATTTATGGAAGAGACAAAAGGAGAACCAGACATATTAAAATATAATAATGAACTATTCTTTTTTGATTTTTCCAAAGAAACGCCAGATAGAAAAAGTTTATGCTACGATGATGAAGCACTAGATTCTAGAAAAAGTTTTAAGCCAGTAGGCAGTGCACTAACACTTGCCAAACAAAACAATATTGAATTATTAAGTGAAGAAGAATACTACTTTTTACAATCAGTAGAAAAAGTAGATTTAAAAACATCAAGTTGGATAAAAACAGATAATAATATTAGAAAATTAGGAGGAGCCTTGTTTGCAGATAGAAGATTTGATAGAACCTTTATTTACCACAACACAGCCGAATCATATTATTCAAATAGAGGCTTTAGAGGAAAAATAAAGATATGAGCAAACTATCCAACACACTAATTATGCTAGAATTACTTATGCAGTCTAGAAAGTATTCTGTAAATGAACTTGCTACCATTCTAGAAGTAACACCTAGAATGGTAAGAATATATAAAGAAGATTTAGAAAAAGCCGGAATCTATATCGATACTATAATGGGTCCAAACGGAGGATATATTCTAAATCAAAATATTAAATTACCAATTAGAAATATAACACAAAAAGACATCAATTTATTGAAAAAAATTCAAAACAAATTAAAAGATAAAGAACAAATTAATTTATTAATAAAAAAGTTAGAAGCAATTAATAATACAAAACAAAGATTAAACAAAGAAAAAAACTCAAATACCTACAATATAGTTTCTAAAGCAATAAAACATAAACTAAAACTCAAAATTAAGTATTATTCTTTTAACAAAGGAGATAATATAAGAATAATTGACCCTATTCAATTATTTCTATTTCAAGACGGATGGTATGTAGTTGCCTTTTGTGAACTTAGAAATGATATAAGGCACTTTGAACTCAAAAGAATTAAAGAAATTGAATTATTAAATAAAACATACGAGTAGACCATATATTACCTTTATTATTACTAATATGATAGTGGAGGTAATATGAAAGAAATAATATTTGTAACAGGAAATGAAGGTAAAAAGAAATCTGCTTTAAAACATTTATCAAACGTTTCATTAACTTATGAAGACTATGGTTTTATTGAGCCGGATATTAATGATATAGAATTAATTGCAAGAGAAAAAGTATTATATGCATATGAGAAAAGTAAAAAGCCATGCATTGCTCTTGATGCCGGATTTTATATACCAGCTTTTCCAGGAAAATCTAACTTTCCAGGAGCTTTTCCAAAAAGAGAATTATTAGATAAAATAGGGATAGATGGTCTATTAGAAATAATGAAAAAAGTAGAAGATAGATCATGCTACTTTAAAGAATGCTTAGCATACTATGACGGAAATGAGGTAAGATACTTTTATGGAATAAGTAGTGGAACTATCAGCAGAGAAATAAAAGGAACAGATAGTAATCAAAAGTGGTCAGATTTATGGTATATTTTTATACCAAAGTACTATGAAAAAACCATGGCAGAAATGACAGAAGAAGAAAGAGCAAACAGAAAAGGAAATAGTTCAGCTCTCCAAAACTTTAGTAAATGGTTAGAAAGTCAAAATTGACAGAACACCAAAACTATAGTATATTAATCATAGGAGGTAATATATGAATTTATTTAGTAAAGAAAAGGAAATTATTTTCAAAATAACAAATGCTATATTACTTATTTGGTTAGTTGCAGCAATAGTAATATTCTTCAGTACAGTTATTAACTTAGTAGTAAAAGAGCCTGGTAGAAGCTATACGTATGAAGAATATAAAGAATTATATTGTGAAACTGATTACTACAAAGAAATGACAGCAGTAGAATTAGAAAACAACTGTGAGCTACAATATAATGACTCAGAATATAACAGTGAATATGATGATTATTACAAAATGATAGGCATGTACACATCACTAGCCAATATTGTTATAGTAGGCGGAGTCATGTTCTTACTTAATAAAAAGAAAAAAGAAAAATAACAAAAATAGCTAATTTATTTAGCTATTTTTCTTTTTACCTTTCTTTTTTTCTAATAATAAACTATAATATTAAAGTACAAAAAGGAGGCAAAATGTTAGAAATAAAAAATATAAATAAAACATATACTACAGGAGAGTTTAAACAACTAGCCTTAGATAACATAAATATAAAATTTAGAAAGAATGAATTTGTTTCCATATTAGGACCAAGCGGATCAGGCAAAACCACCTTATTAAACATAACAAGCGGTTTGGACAAATATGATAGTGGAGACTTAATTATAAATAATAAATCGACAAAGAACTTTAAAGATGTTGATTGGGATGCATACAGAAATAATTGTATTGGTTTTGTTTTTCAAAATTATAATTTAATAAGTCATATTAGTATTTTAAACAACGTCGAAATGGGTTTGACTTTAAGTGGAGCATCACCTTCTAAAAGAAGAAAGAAAGCATTAGAAGTTCTAGAAAAAGTTGGCTTAATAGATCATATTCATAAAAAACCAAGTCAACTATCTGGGGGCCAAATGCAAAGAGTAGCTATAGCTCGTGCTTTAGCTAACAATCCAGAAATTATTTTAGCCGATGAACCTACCGGAGCATTAGACACCCATACAAGTGAACAAATAATGAATCTCATCAAAGAAATGTCAAAAGATAAATTAGTTATAATGGTAACTCATAATAAAGATATTGCTTTAAAATACTCAACTAGAATTATTGAATTAAAAGATGGTAGAGTAGAAAATGATTCAAATCCATATAATGAAGAAGAAAATAATTTAATATATAAAATAAGAAAAACTGCTATGTCTTTTAAAACAGCTTTATCATTATCATTTAACAATATTAAAACCAAAAAAGGAAGAACATTACTTACAGCTTTTGCTTCAAGTATTGGTATAATTGGAATATCAGTTGTATTATCTTTATCAAATGGCTTTGATAAACAAATAAGTAAGTTTGAGACAGATACATTATCTTCATATCCAATTACAGTATCCAAACAAGTAATTAGCTTTAATAGAAATAATGATGAAGAAGTAGAAGTCACTGACCAAATAATTCCTTATAATTCTTCAAATACAAGTAATCATATTAATGAAATAACAGAAGAATATTTAAACTATTTAAACAATCTAGATAAAGATTTAATAAGTGGGATAGTATATAATAGATCAACAAATATTAACTTACTTTCCAAAGTAAACAATGCCATAACACTTGTTTCATCATCAAAAATGAATATGGAAAGTTTACCAACAAGTAGTGATTATACGACCTATTTTGAAAGTAATTATGAACTATTATATGGAAATATGCCGTCAAGCAAAGAAGACGTAATACTATTATTAAATGAAAATAATCAAGTGGACACTTATATATTAAGTTCATTTGGGATAACTTCACAAGACAATGTAGAATATAGTGAAATTATAAATAAAACATTAATGATTTCTATGAATGATGATTATTATATTGAAAGTAATGGTTTATATTCAGTAAACCCGGATTTATCCAAAGTATACAATAATTCCAATAATATAATGATTAAAATAGTTGGAGTTGCTAAGGTAAATAGTGAAAATAATACTATGGGCTATTCTTCAGTTGGCGGTATATTATATCAAAATGAACTTTTAGAATACATAATAAGCCAAAATAAAGATTCAAAAGTAGTAGAAGCTCAAAGAAAAGCTAATTACAATATTTTAACTAAAGAAATAATAACCGACGATAATATCAAAAACACTTTACTATCTTATTTAGGAGCTAGTGATATTCCAACATTATTAAGTATATATCCAATTGACTTCGAAGCAAAAGAAGAAATAACTTCATATTTAGATGAATATAATAATGATAAAGAAGAAGAAAATAAAATAGTCTACAATGATTTGGCAAAAATATTTGCAGAAACTTCAAGCAGTATAATGGACGGAATAACCTACGTTCTAATAGCTTTTAGTGCAATCAGTTTAGTGGTATCCGGAATAATGATATCCATAATAACTTATATTTCAGTTTTAGAAAGAACAAAAGAAATCGGTATTTTAAGAAGCCTGGGAGCTAGGAAAAAGGATATATCAAGAGTATTTAATGCTGAAACCTTCATTATAGGCCTAACTTCTGGCGTAATAGGAATTACAACAGCCTATATCTTAACTATACCAATTAATATAATTTTAAAAAATCTAACAACACTATCAAATGTTGCCCAGTTAAAACCAATTCACGCTTTAACAATGGTTATAATAAGCATTTCAATAACACTTCTAGGGGGATTTATTCCAGCTAGAATGGCAAGTAAGAAAGACCCTGTCGAGGCTTTAAGAACAGAGTAATCTTAAGGAGATATATATAATGGAAAAAGAATTGCTGGGGTTTATTTTAGCAAACACAAAAGCCAAAGATGATTCTAAACAAATAAAACAATTAAAGGATATAGAAGAATTCTTAAATCAAGCAGAAAGTGACAGGAAAGAATTAATTATAAAATCTTTTTATTTATTTAGCAAGTTTAAAATAAAAAATTATATTTTTAAATCTATTATAGGAGCTACTACTTGTCAAAATTTAGTTTTAGCCTTAATTTTGCTACCTGATGAAATTAATGTCGAAGACATAAAAAGAAACAAGTATAAAGAATTATTTGACACTGTTTTATCACTTGATGATGAATCCTGTATTGGACTTATAGCTGCTATAGATTATCTTGATTCTTTAAACCGGGACTCTACTAATAGAATAAGTCAAATAATAAGATTTATTAAAAAAAATGATAGTTTACAACCTTATAGTAGTATGTACGTTTCATCAAATCTAACTCCTTTAGATAAAATAAAACAGCAAATAAGAAATAAATTTGGTAATCAAGAAATGTTAGAAACATTGCCAAATGATATTAACGTAAAATGCTTGTCTCTACCTGAACTACACAAATACCAATTTATTGTTAACATAGCAAATAAGAAAGGTAATAGGTGAAATTTATGAAAAAAATAATTGCTATTTCAGGAAGCTTTAGAATCAACTCATACAACGCTGCCACACTAAAATATATTATAGAAAAATACAAAGAAAACATTAATATTAAACATCTAGATATTTCTACAATTCCAATGTTTTGTGAAGACTTAGAATATAATATTCCAAGCGAAGTAAAAAAAGCAATAGAAGAAATATCAGAATGTGAAGGAATAATTATATCCACACCAGAATATAATCAAACTATTCCTCCTGTTTTGAAGAATCTTTTAGACTGGCTATCAAGACAAGATGGACTATTAAATGAAAAATCTGTTGCTATAATAAGTGCGTCGCCTAGTTTTATAGGTGGAGCAAGAGCTCAAGTTGAACTAAAAAAATTGTGTTTTGTTCTTGGTATGAAAATATTTAACAAAAAACAGTTATATATTTCTAATGCATCAAATAAGTTTGATGATAAAAACAACTTAATTGATAAAGAAACAAAAGATAGTATAAAAAAATTCATAGATGAATATCTAAAAAGCATATAAGACTTATAAAAAGTCTTTTTGTTTTAAAAAAATATTATATATGTTAAAATATAAATAGGTGATAATATGGAAAAAATAATATTAGTAGATGGTAATAACTTACTTTTTAGAAGTTATTATGCAACCGCATATAACGGCAATTTTATGAAAAATAGTAAAGGATTTCCAACAAATGCTTTATTTGGATTTACCAACATGATGAATAAAATAATATTAGAGGAAAAACCAACACACATCATAGTTGCTTTTGATAAAGGAAAAACATTTAGACATGAAATGTTTGATAATTATAAAGCCGAAAGAATTGAAATGCCTAATGAATTAAGATTACAATTCCCAATAGCTAAAGAATTATTAGATGCTATGGGTATAAAATGGTATGAGATAGAAAACTATGAAGCAGATGACATCATAGGAACTTTTGCTAAATACTGTGATTTAGAGCCTGGATTCATCGGAACTATTATTAGTAGTGATAAAGATCTATTACAATTAATATCCAAAGATGTCGATATAAAACTACTTAAATCCAAAGACTATATTAGATATAACGAAGAATCCTTTCAAAAAGAATATGGCATATTACCCATCAATATAATTGATTTAAAAGCTCTTATGGGTGATCCATCAGATAATATTCCAGGAGTAAAAGGAATAGGAGAAAAAACCGCCCTTAAATTATTACAAGAATATAAAACATTAGATGGCGTATATGAAAACATTAATAATATAAAAGGAGCCTTAAAAGATAAATTAATTAATGATAAAGATAATGCTTACTTTAGTTACAAATTAGCAACTATAGTAAAAGATGTACCTATGACAATTAACATAAAAGATATTGTTTATAGTGGTAATAAATCAAATAAATTAAATCAAATATATGAAAATTTAGAATTTTATTCCTTTTTAAAAAAAGAGGAAATAATTCCAAAAAAAGAAAATAAATACGTAATTATAAACGATATAAAAGACATAAATATAAAAGGGGAATGTGCCATATATTTAGAAATATTAGGAACTAATTATCACACAGCTCCTATTTTAGGATTAGGCGTATATAATGAAGATGTGTCTTATTACATTCCTTTCTCAGTAATTAAAGACAATCCTGAATTTTTAATAAAAAACATAAAATATACCTATGATTTAAAGAAAATACAAGTAGCCTTTAAAAACAATAATATTAAATTAGAAAACGTTACCTTTGACACAATGATTGCGGCATACTTACTAGATTATAATGTAAAAGAAGACATAGCTTACTTAGCTAACATGTTTGAGTATGATATACCATTTTATGAAACTGTTTATGGTAAAACTAGATTAATCACTCCTGACTTGGATGTAATAGCCTATAATACAACCCTAAAAGCTAAATTTATATATGAAAGTAAAAAACTATTTGAAGAAAAAATAAAAAAAGAAAAAATTGAAAGTTTATTTTATGATATGGAAATGCCTCTAGCTTTAGTTTTAGCTAAGATGGAATTAAACGGAGTAAATGTTAATGTTAATGCTCTTGATGAATTAGGTGAAGAACTAAAAATAAAAACAAATTTACTAACTAGAACAATATATAATGAAGCGGGAATGGAATTTAATATATCAAGCCCTAAACAATTAGGAGAAGTCTTATTTGATAAGTTAAACTTAAGAACCTTTAAAGGAAAATCATCTACCAATATAGATATTTTAAGTAAATTAAAAGGAAAGCATCCAATAATAGATCATGTTATTGAATATAGATTAGTTACTAAACTATATTCAACATATGTAGAAGGTCTTAAAAACAATATTTTAAAAGATGGTAAAATTCATACTATCTACACTCAAACATTAACTAGAACAGGAAGGCTATCATCAATTGAACCTAATTTACAAAATATTCCTGTTAGAAGTGATTTAGGTAGACTAATTAGAAAAGCCTTTATTCCAAGCAATAATTCTTTAATATTAAGTGGCGATTATTCTCAGATAGAACTTAGAGTACTAGCTCATATGTCTAAAGTAGATTCACTAATAGAAGCGTTTAAACATAATATTGATATTCACACTAAAACAGCTAGCGATTTGTTTAAAATAGATATAGACGAAGTCAGCCCAAATCAAAGAAGAATGGCAAAAGCTGTTAATTTTGGCATCATTTATGGAATAAGTGAGTATGGACTAGCTGAAAATACCGGTTTAACAAACAAAGAAGCTAAAGAATTTATCGAAAACTATTTAAAAATTTATCCCGGTGTGAAAGAATACATGGATAAAACAATCAAAGATGCCTATGACGATTGCATTATTAAAACACTTTATGGAAGAAGTAGAAGAATAGATGAATTATCTAGTACTAACTATATGATTAGAAAACAAGGAGAGCGTATCGCACTAAATACACCAATTCAAGGTACAAGTGCTGATATTATTAAAATGGCTATGGTTAAAGTAGATAAAATGCTGACTGAGAAAAATCTAAAAGCTAAAATGATTCTTCAGGTGCACGATGAACTTGTTTTTGATGTACCAAAAGAAGAGTTAAATGTTTTAATAAAAGAAGTAACAAATATTATGGAAAATATTGTTAAATTAGAAGTACCTTTAAAAATAGATATTAACTACGGAAATAATTGGTACGAGGCCAAATAATATTAAATAAATCATTGATTATATACTTGATTTAATGTATAATTTTTAGTAGAAAAGAGGAATATATGAAAATATTATCAGTAAACGCAGGCAGTTCTTCTTTAAAATTTCAACTTTTTGAAATGCCAGAAGAAGAAGTATTAATATCAGGAAACTTTGAAAGAATTGGAATTGATGGAAGTTTTTATACCATTAAATTAGATGGAGATAAAATAAAAAAAGAGATTAATTTACCAGATCATAAAGTAGCCTTTGAGATATTAGTTAAAGAACTAATAGATAACAAAATAGTTTCATCATTAGAAGAAATTAAAGGAATTGGACATAGAGTAGTACAAGGCGGATCATATTTCGATAAAACTGAAATAGTAACAGAAGATATTATATCTAAAATAGATGAATTATCAGCTTTAGCGCCCCTTCATAACCCAGCAGCTATCGTTGGTATAAAAGCAGCTCATGAAGTGTTTAAAAACGCTGTCAACACAGTAGTTTTTGATACAGCTTTTCACCAAACAATGGAAGAAGAAGTATATTTATACGCTCTTCCATATGAGTGGGCAAAAGATTATAAAATAAGAAGATATGGAGCTCATGGAACAAGTCACAAATATATAGCTGACAGAATGAATGAAATATTAGGAAAAACTGACACAAAACTAATTACTTGCCATATAGGAAATGGTGCTAGTATAAGTGCTGTCAAAAATGGAATTTGTATCAACACATCTATGGGTCTTACACCAAACGCTGGCTTAATTATGGGTAGTCGCTGTGGAGATATCGATGCAACTATAGTTCCTTATATCATGGATAAACTAAAACTATCAACCAAAGAAATAGATAATATTTTAAATAAACAAAGCGGTCTACTTGGAATAAGTGGAGTTAGCTCTGATTCAAGAGATATAGAAGAAGGAATTAGTAAAGGAAACGACAGATGCATTTTAGCAAGAAAAATGTATGTTAGAAGAATAATTGACTACATTGCTAAATATTATGTTGAGCTAGGTGGATGCGATGCTATTATATTCACAGCTGGTGTTGGAGAAAATTCTAAAGAAACTAGAAAAGCAGTGATTGATGGCTTAGAAGTGTTAGGAATAAAAATAGATGAGGAAAGAAACAAAGTAAGAGGCGAAGAAGTTAAAATAAGTAGTGATGACTCTAAAGTATTAGTTTATGTTATTCCTACAAATGAAGAATTAATGATAGCTCGAGATACATACAATTTAGCTAAATAGAAAGCAGTGATGATATGCTAAAAAACATATACAAAGACATTTATAAAACAATAAAAAAATATAATAGAATAGTTATAGCTCGTCATATAGGAGCAGATCCTGATGCCTTAGCTAGCCAAATAGCTTTAAGAGATACCATCTTAAATACTTTCCCTAAAAAAGAAGTATATGCTGTAGGATACCCAGCCAGCAAATTTAAATTTTTAGGAATATTAGATAAGTTTAGTGAAGAATTATATGAAAACTCATTATTAATTGTTTTAGACACACCGGACATAAAAAGAATTGACAATGTTGATTACTCAAGATTTAAGCAAATCATCAAAATTGACCATCATCCTTTAGTAGATCAGTATGCTAATATAGAATGGATTGATGATAAAGCATCATCTACTAGTCAAATGATAATAGAATTAATGTTTAATTCAAAACTTAAAATAACCAAAGAAGCTGCTGAAAAATTATATATTGGAGTAGTATCTGATACTAATAGGTTTTTATTTAGCTATACATCTTCTAAAACATTTGAGTTAATATCAAAATTAATTAAAAAAACCAACATAGATGTTTCATCACTATATGAAGCCCTATATTTAAGACCAATTAAAGAAGTTAAATTTGAAGGTTACATTGCTAACAACATGATTGTTTCTGAAAATGGATTTGCTTATATTATGATAACAGAAGAGATATTAAGTGAATTTAATGTCGATTCAGCCACTGCAGGAAATGTTGTTAATAATTTTAATTATATTGATGAAGTTATCTGCTGGGCCGTATTCTCTATAGATAAAAATAATGACATAATAAGATGTTCAATAAGATCAAGAGGCCCTATAATAAATGAAGTAGCTAGTCATTATAACGGTGGTGGTCATATATATGCAAGTGGGGTTCGTATTAAAGATGAAGCTGATGTTCAAAAACTAATTGTCGAACTTGATGAAGCCTGCAGCATATATAAAACAACCAATGAAAAGACATAGATAAATAATTATGTAAAATTATGTAATCGATGCCTAATTTATTGATAAAAAGGCAAACATATGATAGAATATAATTATCTAAAGGTAGATGGCTCGTTATGAAAAATCTACACTTATGATATATTGGGAATTTGATTTATAAATGGTGTTGAAAGCCCACAAAGTCTAGTGGGAATCCTAAAGTTTATAATAATGTACCCACCTGGAAACAGGGTTTTATCGTAGAGCGTTACTTTTAGATGTTAATTGAAAAAGAATAGTACAATACGTACTATTTTTTCTTTTGATTGTAAATTATTTAAATATAAGTTATAATCAATGTGGTGGTCAATATGGAAGAGTGGCAAAGATTAGAATTAGTAATAAAAAAGGAAAATATTGATAAAATTAAAAATAAAAAAATACTAGTTATTGGCCTAGGTGGAGTAGGAAGTTATGTTGTAGAATCTTTAGTAAGGTGCGGTATAGAAAATATCACAATAGTGGATAATGATATTATTGATATAACAAATATTAATAGGCAATTATTAGCTCTTCATTCAACTATTAAAAGAAAAAAAGTAGATGTTTGTGAAGAAAGAATTTTGGATATTAATCCTAACTGTAGAGTAACTAAAATAGATACTTTTATTACAAAAGACAACATAGATCTTTTATTTAAAACTAAAATAGATTACATAATAGATGCGTGCGATTTTATGGAAACAAAAAAAGAACTAATAAAATATAGTATAAAAAATAAGATTAACTTAATTAGTTCTATGGGAACAGGCAATAAATTAGACCCAACTAAGTTAGAAATAGTAGATTTAAGAAAAACAGCATATGATCCAATTGCTAAAATATTAAGAAGAATGTTAAAAGAAGAAAAAATCAAAGAAAAAGTTATGGTTGTTTGTAGTTCTGAGATTCCATTAAAAACAGAAAGCAAAATAATTGGTTCAGTATCCTTTGTAACAAGTGTGGCTGGACTTTTATGTACAAGCTATGTAATAAATCATATAATAGGTGAAAATAATGATTGAAGAATTAAAAAGAATTCTAAAAAATATTAGTGGTAGAGTAGTTGCTCTTGGTTTTAGGACCGAAAAGTTTGAAAAGATTTTAACCGTTAATACCAATATAACTTCTTTTGATACATTAAACGAAATAAGTAAAAAAGAAAACAAAATTTTTGGGAAGAAAAAAAAGTTAAGTATCGATAAACTAAGAAAAAAATATGGCAAAAAAAATATTGATGTTGTCATTATTAATTCTGATGCGATGACAAAATATATAAGTTACATAATAAAAGAAACGATATATATTGGTAAAAAAGATTTATACATATATGGAAATAAAGAAAACAATTATGAATTTTTAAAAAAGTATAAAAGATACAAAATAATTACGGAAGAAATGGGCTATAAAGACAATAGTATAATTAAATTAGATATCTCAAAATCTAAAGTTAATAGAGTAAAAGAAAAAATATATTTAGTAATTGATTTTTTTGATAAAATATTAGAGATGATTAGAGAATTACTTACATATTAAAAGAGCTTGCTAAAGCCCTTTTTTAATTACTATTTTTTCATATTCTCTTTTAACAATCTGCTTTTGTTCATCAAAAGAAAGTATAGATATATAAGCATAAGTACTACGAATTTCAATATTTAAATTTTTAAAGTCCTTATATTTTGTTAATAGAGGAATATCAACATCTTTTTTAATTCTTTTTAAATAGTTCTGCCCCTTACCATTAAAACCTAATATTCTTATATATTCTGTTTTTAAATTCTTAGCTTCTTCTTTAGTAAAACTACATAATATATGAACAAGCATTCTTTTAATTTTATTATATGAATATCTTTTGGTCTTAACTTTTAATATAAAATCATCTAATGCTTCACACTCTAAAATGTACTTTTTAAGTCTATATTCAATTCCTTCATCAACTGTTTGATATTTACTAACGTCATCAGTCAAAATCTTGTATTTTATTATATTAAAATAATTTTCTAAAAATATAGGATTAATTTTTTCCTTAACACCGTTTGGAATAAAACAATTAATCTCTTTCTTTTCTCTTATTGCTTTTCTAATAGCGCTTGCACTACAAATCTCTTTTAAATCAGTAGAATGATAATCATTAGTTCTTTTAATACAAATAGGCTTAATCTTACTATTTAGTCTATTAATTTGTTTAATATAAGCAACACCTAGTATGTCATTAGGAGAATCTAGTGTAATACCAGTATCTTCTTCTATAGCTTTAGCTATACTTTTAGGATAACTTAATCCCAAATCTAAATATGATTTAATATTATCAGTGTCCGCATCAGCTATTTTCTTTAAAATTTCAATCTCATCAATTTCACTTCCAAAAACAATACTATCAACCTTTAAATAATTTAATATTTCAATAGCTCCTTTAGCAAATAAATCAGCGCTTTGACTAGCAAAAACAAAAGGTAGTTCAACAACCAAATCCACTCCATACATTAGAGACAACTCTGTTCTATCCCATTTGTTAATAAAAGAAACATCACCTCTTTGGCAAAAATAAGAGTTTATTACTAAAACTATTTCATCATTTGGAAACATTTCTTTTGCTTTATTTAAATGATACAAATGACCATTATGAAAAGGATTATATTCACATATTATACCAACAGCCATATATGCCTCCTAACTAATCTATATTTTAACAAACATTATCAATATTGACAATAAAAGCCTAAAAATATATAATTATAAGCATAAGGAAGTGTGACATATGGATAGTTCTACAAAAAGAGAAATAATACTAGAAAACTATCAAAATCCTACAAATAAAGGATTAATAGAAGATGAAACATATCAAAAAGCTAATATGAATAACGAAAGCTGTATAGATGATATCAATTTAATGGTAAAAATAGAAAATAATATTATTAAAGATATCAGGTTTGATGGAGAAGCATGTGCGATATCAACGAGTTCTACTTCAATAATGATTAATACATTAATTGGTAAAACAGTAGAAGAAGCAAAAGAAATTTATAAGAATTTTACTAACATGATAGATGAAAAAGAGTATAACTCTGACTTATTAGAAGAAGCTATAGTATATGATGATATATATAAGCAGCCAAGTCGTAAAAAGTGTGCTTTACTACCTTGGTGGGCATTAGACAAAATATTAGGAGAAAACAATGGGAAATGATATATATGTAGCAACTTTAGCTCAAATAGTTTATACTAATGGAAAACCAACCAAAATAAGTGAAATTCGTACAGGTCGAACTAAAAAAATTTGCTGTTTAAAAAAAGAAGATGGAACAGTAGTAGACTTAAAAAGCCTTGATACCCATTTAATACTTACAGATGAAACTTGTCAAAATATAAACTGTGATGAATATTTTGTTGTAAAAATGTCACCAATAGATTATTCAATATTAAAGCCTCTTGATTGGCTTAAGATATTATTGCAAAAAAGAAAAGCCATAAGAGAATACAATGCTGCTAATTACGTACGCAAATCATAGTAAATACTATGATTTTTCATTTTATAATTGCTTATTGAATAATTATAATGTATAATTATTAAGAGATGATATTAATGAAAAACATATATGCAATAACACTTAATCAACTAGAAGAATACTTTAACAGTAATAGTGAAAAAAAGTTTAAAGCTTCTCAAGTTTTTGATTGGTTATATAAAAAAAGAGTAACAACTTTTGAAGAAATGACTAATTTAAAAAAAGAACTAATTAATGAGTTAAAAGAAACTTTTAATATATATAAACTAGAAATAATAGATAAAAGAATAGACGAAGATGTTGTTAAATATTTATTTAGACTAAAAGATAATAATAAAATAGAAGCTGTTTTAATGAAACATAATTATGGCAATAGCTTATGTGTTTCAACACAAGTTGGATGCAATATGGGCTGTGCTTTTTGTGAAAGTGGAAGACTAAAAAAAGTAAGAAACTTAGAAGTAGATGAAATGGTTTTACAAATACTTCAAATAGAAGGAGATTTAAATATAAGAATAAGCCATGTTGTATTAATGGGAATAGGGGAACCATTTGACAATTATGACAACGTTATATCATTTATTGATATCATTAACTCGAATAAAGGCATAGATTTAGGATCAAGACATATAACAATATCAACTTGCGGAATTATACCTAAAATAAAAGAATTTATAAATAATGGTAAACAAGTTAATTTAGCAATAAGCCTGCACGCACCTAATGATGAACTTAGAAATAAAATAATGCCCATAAATAAAATTTACAATTTAAAAGAATTAATACAAGTAATAAAAGAATACATTACTAAAACAAATAGAAGAGTGACTTTTGAATATATTATGTTAAAAAATATTAATGATAGTGAGAAGGAAGCATTAGAACTATCCAAACTTTTAAAAGGAATTAACTGCTATGTCAATTTAATACCGTACAATGAAACGAGTCACATTGAATTTAAAAAAAGTAGTATGGATACAATATTAAAATTTTACGATATTTTGAAAAAAAATAATATTAATGTCACAATTAGAAGAGAATTCGGATCAAATGTAAAAGCAGCTTGCGGACAACTAAGATCTCTTTATGAGGAGGAATAATATGGAAAGTTTTTTTATAACAGATCCTGGTATAGTAAGAGACCATAATGAAGATAGTGTTACTGTAACTAAAAACCTAAATGGCGAATATTTATTAGCAGTAGCTGATGGAATGGGTGGTCATAGAGGTGGAGAAATAGCTTCAACAATAGCTATAACTCATATAGAAGAATCATTTAAAAAAATAAATAAACTTGGAAATAAAGAACAAGCAATAGAATTCATTAAAAACATAGTTAGTGAATCAAATTTGTTAATATATGAATATACCAAAATTCACCCTGAAAGTACTGGAATGGGAACAACAATTGTTCTTTCAGTAGTAACAAAAGAATACTTATTATTTGGAAATATTGGAGATAGTTCAGGATATGTATTTAAAAACAAAAAAATGCATAAAATTACAACTGATCATACATTAGTAAATTTACTAGTTAAATCAGGAGAATTAACACCAGAAGAAGCTCAAAACCATCCAAGAAAAAATGTTTTAATGAAAGCTCTAGGCGCTAGTGAAACAGTTGAAATGGATGTATTTGATGTAGAAACAGATGTAGAAGGGGTCTTTCTTTGTAGTGACGGACTTACAAACATGTTAACTGAAGAGCAAATAGCACGAGTTTTAGAAGAAAAATTATCAATAGAAGAAAAATTAAAGAAACTAATATGTAAAAGCAATAATCGTGGTGGATTAGATAATATTGCCATTGCTTACCTAATAAAGGATGGTGAAAAACATGATAGCTAAAGGTCAAAAAATAAATGATAGATATGAAATAGTTAGATTAATAGGTGAAGGCGGTATGGCTAATGTTTATTTAGCCCTAGATACTATCTTGAATAGATATGTAGCTGTTAAAATATTAAGAGGTGATCTAGCTAATGATGAAAAATTTGTAAGAAGATTTCAAAGAGAAGCTATATCAGCTAGTTCTTTAACACACCCAAACATTGTAGAGATATATGATGTTGGAGTAGATGATGGACAATATTTTATAGTCATGGAATTTATTGAAGGAAAAACCTTAAAAAGCTTAATAAAAAAAAGAGGAGCTTTATCTATTCCAGAAGTAATAGACATAATGCTGCAATTAACATCAGCTTTAGCTTGTGCTCATAATAGTTATATTATTCATCGTGATATTAAACCACAAAATGTTTTAATACTAGAGGATGGTAGAGTAAAAATAACTGACTTTGGTATTGCTATGGCGCTTAATAAAGAAGAAGCTACGCAAACAAATTCGGTAATGGGATCCGTTCACTACTTACCTCCAGAACAAGCAAATGGTAGTGGTTCAACTATTAAAAGTGATATTTATTCATTAGGAATTTTAATGTATGAATTATTAACTGGACATGTTCCTTTTAGAGGTGATAATGCTGTAGAAATTGCCATTAAGCAAATGAAAGAACCAATTCCTAGTATTTGCAAAGAAAATTCGGACATTCCGCAAAGTATTGAAAATATTATTTTAAGAGCAACAGCCAAAAATCCTAAAAACAGATATGACAGTGTTAATGAAATGTATGAAGATGTTAAAAAAAGTTTAGACCCAGAAAATATAAACCAAGCACGAATAGTTTATAGTTATCCAGAACATGAACTAGAGGCTACAAAAGAATTGAAAGATTTAAAAGAGGAAATAGTGAAAGCTGATATAAAAGAAAAAAAGAAGAAACGTTCTAAATTGAATTTAGCCCTTATTATATCTGGGTCATTATTTATGGTACTTTTGACCATAGCCGGCATATCAATTATTTTCTATCCTATGTTTACGAAAGTAGCAGAGGTTGAAATACCAGATGTTTCAGGAAAAAGTTTAGTAGAAGCAGAAACAATATTAAAAGATGCTGGTTTTTCTGTAAACACTGAAACAGAAGAAAAAAATGACAATGAAATAGAGGAAGGACTAGTTATCGGAACAAGTCCAATAGTTGGAAGAACAGTAAAAAAAGGAACAGAAATAACTTTAGTAGTTTCTATTGGAGAAAAAGGATTTACTTTAGATGATTTTACCGGTAAAAATTATTATGAGGTAGAAGCAAATTTGAAAGCTGAAGGAATGTATGTTATCACTGAAAAACAAGAAGTCGATGACAACACAACAGCCGAAGAAAACATCATAATTAGCCAAAATCCAGTGGCTGGAACAAGAGTTAGTGAAGGAGATACCATAACTTTATATATTCCTGATATTATTACAGAATATCCTGACTTTACTGATGGAACATGGACAATAGGTGATATTGAAACATTCTGTGCAACATATGATATAACTTTAACTACAGATTATGAAATAACAGATACATATACTGATGGTGCCATAATTAGTCAAAGTAGAGCAGCAGGTAGCAAGGTAATGCCAACGACTCTAAGAATAGTTGTCGCACAAACTCCAGCTGAGGAAGAAGAATGAAAGGTTTAATAGTAAAAAACATTAGTAATGATTATACTGTTTTAGCTAACAACAATTTATATGTTTGCAAATCAAGAGGAAAATTAAGAATAGAACAAATAACCCCATTAGTAGGAGACATAGTTGACTTTGATGAGAATAATAATTACATATTATCAATATATAAAAGAAAAAATAGTTTAGTTAGACCACCCGTTGCTAATATAGATCAAGTCTTAATTGTTACAAGTTGTAAAGATCCTGATTTTAGTTCAAATTTATTAGACAAATTATTGGTGATTATTGAATATAACAAAATTAAGCCAGTAATTTGTTTTACTAAATTAGATTTGTTAAAAACAAATGAAATAAATAGAATTTCAAATATAATGAATTATTATAAAAGTATTGGATATGATGTTTACGATAATAATAACTTGGATTTATTAAAGGCAATATTTAAAAATAAAATTACTGTTTTTACTGGTCAAAGTGGAGCTGGTAAGTCAACATTATTAAACAAATTAGATAAGAATTTAAATCTAAAGACAGATCAAATATCACATGCTTTAGGTAGAGGAAAACATACAACTAGGCATGTCGAATTATTAAAAGTAATGGATGGTTTGATAGCTGATACACCAGGATTTTCAGCCATATCATTAAATGATATGAGCAAAGAAGATATTAGAGACAACTTTATTGAATTTAATAATTATAAGGATAAATGTGAGTATAGAGATTGTATGCATATACATGAAGAAAACTGCAATATTAGAAACAATATAAGCGTTTTGAGTTCAAGATATGAAAATTATATAAAATTTATAGAAGAAAAAGGGTGATTTATGAAAATATCAGCATCTATTTTAGGTATGAAAGATGACTTTGAAGAGCATGTAAAAAAACTATCTGAAACAGACATTGATTATATCCATTTAGACATTATGGATGGAATATTTGTCAAAGAAAAAACATGGACGAAAGAAAATATATGTTTTACAAAATACTTAAATAAACCATTAGATGTACACCTTATGGTTAAGGATGTTTATAGCTATATTGACGCCTTTTCATTGTTAAATCCTGAATTTATCACATTCCACTATGAAGCTAGTAATGATGTTGATTCAGTAATAGATTATATAAAAACCAAGAACACAAAAATTGGTATTTCAATTAATCCTGATACAAAAGTTGAAAACTTATTACCATATCTAAAATACATAGATTTGGTTCTTGTTATGTCAGTAATTCCAGGTAAAGGTGGGCAGATTTTTCAAAACAAATCAATAAACAAAATAAAAGAGTTAAAAGAAATTAAAAAGCAAAATAAATATAAATATTTAATTGAAATTGATGGCGGTATAAATGATCAAAACATTAAATCAACAGGAGCTGATATAGCAGTAGTAGGAAGCTTTATAACAGAAAGCACCAATTATCAGAACCAAATAGATAAATTAAGAAAAAATAGTTAGGAAGGGACTTTATGAAATATTATCTTATAGGAATAAAAGGGGCAGGTATGAGTTCATTAGCATTATTTTTAGATGACTTGGGCTATGAAGTTATTGGCTATGATGACGCTAAAGAACATAGATTTACAGAAGATAGTCTGAAAGAAAGAAACATAGAAATTTATACAGATCCTAATCAATTCGAACTAACAAACGATATAGTTGTAGTAAGAAGTCCAGCCATAAGAGATAACCATCCAGAACTGCAAAGAGTTTTTAATTTAGGACTTAAAAATTATCAGTATCAAGAAATGTTAGGAAAACTATCAACAAAATTTGATACTATAGGTGTTGCAGGATGCCATGGCAAAACAACAACATCTTCTATGTTAGGTCATATTTTTTCTAATATATCTGGTTGCAATTACATAATAGGGGATGGCCATGGTCATGCTGACAAAGAAAGTAAACGATTAGTTTTAGAGTCATGTGAATACCGTAGGCATTTCTTAAATTATGATATTAAATATGCTATTATAACCAATATTGAAATGGACCACACAGATTATTACAAAAATATGCAAGATATGTTGGATGCCTATCAGTCATTTGCCAATAATGCTAGTAAAATGGTTATTGCTTGTGGAAGTGATTCTTATACAAGATATTTAGAAGTAGATAAGCCAATATTTTATTATGGAATAGATGATGATAACGATATAGTGGCTAAAGATGTAGAATATAGAAGTGATGGAACAAGTTTTGACGTCTTTATAGAAGACAATTACTATGGTCATTTTGATGTTCCATTATTTGGAAAACACATGCTTTTAAATGCTTTAGCAGCTATCGCAATATGTTATTATGAAAGATTAGATGCGAAAGAAGTGGCTAAACATTTAAAAACATTTAAAGGAGCTTCTAGAAGGTTTAAAGAAACTATTATTGGAAATAACGTGATAGTTGATGATTACGCTCATCATCCAACAGAAGTAAAAGTAACTATAAAAGCTGCTAAACAAAAATATCCTGATAAAAAAATAATTGCTGTTTTTAAACCACATACATACTCTAGAGTAAAAGAGTTTCAAGATGATTTTGCTGATAGCTTAAAGATAGCAGATTATGCATACGTAATGGATATAAATCACGATAGAGAGCTACCCGAAGAATACCCTGGTATAACTCCATATACAATCATAGATAAACTTAAAAATGCTGATTATATAAATGAAGAACAAGTAGATAAATTATTAAAATATGATAACTCAGTTATACTATTTATGAGCAGCAAAGAAATATATATATTAGAAGAATTATATATAAAAAGATTAAAAGAAAAATTAAATATAGTATAATTATCAAACAGATAAAGACTAAATAAATAGTCTTTTTAATTTTACAAAAAATAGGAGGTATGATATACTCAGTTTGGATTATTTATTAAAGAATGACAACATATTAGAAAGGATTTTATGAAAATAGCAGTTCTAATACCGTCTTTAAATCCTGATGAAAAGTTAATAAATTACGTTCAAAAACTAATAGAAACGGGCTTTGAAAAGATTATCATTGTTAATGATGGCAGTAATTCAGATTATGACAAAATATTTAATCAATTAAAAGAATATCCAGAATGCATTGTATTAAAACATGATATAAACCAAGGCAAAGGAAGAGCGCTTAAAACAGGATTTAATTATTATTTAAATACCCTAACTGATTATCAAGGATTAGTAACAGCAGATAGTGATGGTCAACATAGTCCAGAAGATACAATGAAAGTTGCTCAAAATTTATTGGAAAATAATAATTGTTTAATACTAGGTTCTAGAGATTTTAAAGGAAAAGACGTTCCTTTTAAAAGTAGAAATGGCAATAAAATAACAACTTCTGTTTTTAAAATGCTATATGGAAAATATATTGGAGACACACAAACCGGATTAAGAGGCTTAACAAACAACCAAGTTTCTTTCTGCACAACTATAAATGGTGAACGATTTGAATATGAAACAAATATGTTAATTGCTTGCGTTAAAAATAAAGTAGAAATAAAAGAAATTCCAATAGACACAATTTACTTAAATAATAATGAAACATCTCATTTTAACCCAATAAAAGATTCCATTAAAATATATAAAGCAATGTTTTCAGAATTTTTACGTTTTACTTTCTCTGGAATAACATCTTTTATAATAGATATACTTATATTTAGTATATTAGCTAATATTTTTTTCATTAATATTGATGCAGTATCATCAATTATTATGGCTACTATATTTGCTAGAATAATATCATCATTGATTAATTTCTTTTTAAATAAAACAGTTGTTTTTAATAGTAAACAAAGTAAAAGAAAATTAATTATAAAATATTATATATTATGCATTATACAAATGCTTTCATCCGCACTATTAGTCTCAATTTTATTCACATTAACACCTTTAAGTAAAGTAGTGTGTAAAATAATTATTGATTCAATTCTTTTCTTAGTAAGTTATAGAATTCAAAGTCATTACATTTTTAAAAAATAAAGGATACATTTTATATCCTTTTTTTGTTTAACTTTACAAATTAATAGATATCTATGATATAATAATTCTGGAGTTGATAATATGAAAGTTATTATTAGTGCAGGTGGGACTGGAGGACATATTTACCCAGCCCTAGCTATTGTAAATAAAATAAAAGAAAAAAATCCTTCCAGCACTTTCTTATATATAGGAACACATAATCGCATGGAAAAAGACATCGTTCCAAACCACAATATTCCATTTAAATCAATTAAAGTATATGGCTTTTATAGAAAACATATATTCAAGAATTTTAAAACAATTTATTTTTTAATAATTAGTTATTTTAAATGCCGTAAAATTATAAAAAAATTTAACCCCGATATAGTAATAGGGGTAGGAGGCTATGTAACCGCTCCTGTTATTTTAGCTGCTTCAAAATTAAAATATAAAACTATAATTCACGAGCAAAATAGTATACCAGGAAAATCAAATATATTTTTATCAAAATATGTAGATAAAATAGTAATATCATTTAGATCATCAGCTATTTATTTACCTAAAACTAAAGTTTCATTTACAGGGAATCCTTGTAGTGAATATGCTAGAAATGCTGAAACAATTAATAAATCATCATTTGGTTTAACACCCGAAAGCAAACTTGTTTACATAGTAATGGGCTCACTTGGTTCAGGAAAAGTAAATAAATTTATAAGTGATAATTTCATGGCATTTAAAAACAAAGGTTATGAAGTTTTATTTGTAACAGGAAAAGACTTTTACGATGAAATAAGTTTTAAGTCAAGACCAGAAAATGTTAAAATAGAGCCATATATTGATAATCAAGCAAGACTTTTAAAACAAGCTGATGTCGTTATTACAAGGTGTGGAGCAACAACACTAAGCGAAATCATAGCCTTGCAAATTCCTTCTATTTTAATTCCAAGTCCTTATGTTCCAGATAATCATCAATATAAGAATGGGTTAGACTTAGTTCAAAATAACGCTGCTATAATGATTGAGGAAAAAGATTTAAATATTAATGAATTTATAAATCAGATTGATAATTTAATAAAAGATGAAAAAAAATTAAATACTATGAAAAAAAGTTTAAAATCATTAGATATAAAAAACAGCGCTAGTATTATATACGATGAAATAAAAGAACTTGTAGATAGGAAATAAAAATGAAAATAATTAGCGAGCTTAAAAAACTAAAGGTAGGTAAGGTTACATCTAAAGTAGAACTTCGTAAATATACAACATATCGTCTAAACGAAAAAGCTTTAGGTTTGGTTTATCCAGACAGCGTAGAAAGCCTTATAAAATTATTAAATTATTTAAAAGATAACAATATCAAACACAAGATAATTGGAAACGGATCTAACCTAATATTTACAAAATATTATGAGGGAATTCTAATAAAACTAACCGAATTAAAAAGTATTAATATAACAGATAATATTATTAAAGTAGAATCAGGTTATAATTTAATTAAATTATCATACGATGCTGCTAATATGGGTTTATCTGGATTGGAATTTGCTTCTGGAATACCTGGAACAGTAGGTGGAGCAATATACATGAACGCTGGTGCTTATAAAAGCGATATGGGATATATTGTAAGCGAAGTAAAGCTATTAGACCCGGATTTAAATATTATAACTATGTACAATAAAGAATTAGATTTCCATTATAGGACTTCATTTCTTATGAAAAACAAAGACTATATTTGTTTAGAAGCAACATTAAAGCTAGAAAACAAAAACAAGCAAGAGATATTAGATTTAATGGAAGACAGAAAAAAAAGAAGATTAGAAACGCAACCATTAGATAAACCTTGTGCGGGAAGCGTTTTTAGAAATCCAGAAAATGATTCGGCTTGGAGGTTAATTGAACAATTAGGTTATAAAGGTAAAAGTATAAATGATGCTAAAGTAAGTGAAAAACACGCCAATTTTATTATAAATACTGGTAAGGCAAGAGGTAAAGACATAATAAACTTAATTAACGAAATAAAAGAAAAAGTCAACAAAGAATATGGAATAGACTTAAAGCTAGAACAAGAAATAGTAGAATAGGAAAATATTATGAAAAATAAAAAAAAGAAATATAGATTAAAATATAAAAAAATTCTTATAATTTTATTAATTATAGTTTTAACTAGCTTTTCTTTTTTTAAATTTATAAATAAAAATATAACTAACATATATATCATAAATAACACCTATTTTTCTGACCAAGAAATAATTAATATAGCTTCTTTGGAAAAATATCCATCAACCGTTTTTAATAGTTGTTCTATTATAAAAAAGCGATTAGAAAAAAATATTTTAATTAAATACGTAAAAGTTTATAAAAAAAATTGGACAGAAGTTTATATTGAGTTAGAAGAAAATAGACCCCTTTACTACCTTAGTACAACTAGCAAAACAGTTTTATTAGATAGTAGCGAAACAGAAGAAAGATATAATGTACCAACAGTAATAAACTATATTCCAGATACTTTATATAGTACCTTTTTAACTAAAATGCAAAATATAAGTGAAGATGTACTAAATCGTATTTCTGAGATAAAATATGATCCAAATGATGTAGATACAGAACGATTTTTAGTTTCAATGAATGATGGAAATTACGTGTATTTAACCCTTTACAAGTTTGAAAGTATTAATAATTATATTGAAATTGTAAAACAATTTGAAAACAAAAAAGGCATATTATACCTTGATTCGGGTGAGTATTTTACAATAATGGAGTAATATAAGAGCTATAGGTCTTTCTTCTATAAATTGTCTCAATTTGACATTTCTAGCATTTTGTATTATATTAGAAGCCATCGAGGCGAGAAAAATGAAAAATTTAGTTGAAGCATTAGAATCAATTAAACAAACAATTGCAAGAGATAAAGAGACATTAAAAGAATTACAAACTAAAGAAAAAGAAATAAAATATAGTTTAAATATCGATAATAATAAAGTAATAGATTATGAGTTTACAAATAAGTCTATTAAAAAGTTACAAGATAAATTAGATAATAAAATAGAAACCATAAAAAACATTAAAAATAAAGTAATAAACGAATATTTAAAATATTTATTAGGTTTTAACATTTTATTATTAATAATGCTGCTTTTTAATGATTTACAAACAATAATATTTAATTTATTGCAAATAGAAATAGCAACAGTTATATTTACTACTATATCATTATTTTCAAGCAATTTATTTTATGTTTTAAAAGTAACTGATAATATTAAAGATATAGACTTTGCTGAAAATGAATTTCAAAGAAAATCTATAATAAAATATTATAAAAAATCTAAAACAGAAAAAGAAAACAGTTTAAAGAAAATAGAAAAAGAAATGAAGAAAATACAAACTAGAATTAATAAAAAAAATATGGAGTTCCAAAGATTAATTTTAGCTAATGAAAAAGCAATTAATAGAAACAATAAACTTATATTTAATTCTATAGAAATACTTAGTATATAAAAAAGACATTTTAAAATGTCTTTTTTAGTCGTTAGAATAATTATCAAAGTATCCTTGAACCAATACAACGGGCGTTCCTTTATCCCCAGAACCACTGGTCAAGTCACATAAAGAACCTACTAAATCAACAATTCTTCTAGGAGTAGTACCTTCTGTTTTCATAGTACCTTTTAAATCCGTTTCCTTACTTCCAATTTCATTTTTCATAGCACTAACCAATTCCTCACCACTTAAATCCTTAAATTTATTATCTGAAATAAATTTAAGTTTAATTTCGTTTGGTGTTCCTTTAAGACCAACAGTATATGCTGGGCTTACTACAGGGTCAGCCAACTCCCATATACCACCCACAGGGTCTTTAAACGCGCCATCCCCATAAACCATAACTTCAATATTTTTCCCGGTTTTATCTTTTAATAATTCATGAACGCGCTTTACTAATATATCACCCTGCTTAGGAAACAATTTTAGTCTCTCTTCAGTTGACATATTTGACCCTAATAATCCATAAGTAGGATTATAACCGCTACCATCTATTGGACTACTTAAAACATCTGTCAAACTAAATACACTAACTTCCATATTCTCAAAAGCCATTCTTGTCTTTACAGCTGTATGTATGTCAGAAATTAATACATTTTTAGTATATTTCAATATAGCAGTAGGATCATTAGAAAAAACAAAATTAACTTTACATAATTCTTTTTCTACCAATTCTTTATAGAAATCAACCATATTAATTCCTGTAAATGGATGAATAAATGTGTCAAAATACTGATAATACTCCTTTTCAGTAAATGTATCTCCTACGCTATAGGGACTTTTTATAAGTAATTCCTCATCTAATATGCCATTTCCAACTTCATCAGTGGGAAAGCTAAGTAATATTGTAACTTTATCCATAGCTCTGGCAATACCCTTTAAAATCATAGAAAATCTATTTCTAGATAGGATAGGAAATACTATCCCAACTTCCTTATCAGGAAATTTATTAAGTAAGTCTTTAGCAATATCATCAACTGTAGCATAATTACCTTCACTTATTCCAACTACGGCTTCCGTAATGGCTACTATATCTTTATTTCTAAACTCAAATTTTTCTTCTTTTGCAGCCTCAAGTAGAGAATCAACCACTATATTAGCTAAATCATCATTTTCTTTAATAATAGGGGTTCTAATTCCTCTAACAACTGTTCCAACTGTTCTCATATATCCTCTTTTCTAACATAATAATAATACATTATATGATATTTTTAGTCAATTATAAGCATCTACTATGTGTAAATACTATTAAAAAAAATACAAACATGTTAAAATTAGTTAAGGTGAGTCAAATGATAAAAGAAAAATTATCTTTAGTTCCAAACAAGCCAGGTTGTTATTTAATGAAAAACAAACTAGGCATTATAATATATGTTGGTAAAGCAAAAAAATTAAAAAACAGATTATCTTCATATTTTAGAGGAACTCATACAGGAAAAACAGCTAAATTAGTAAGTGAAATAGTAGACTTTGAATATATAGTTATAAATAGTGAAGTGGAAGCTTTAGTACTAGAAATTAATTTGATTAAAAAATATGATCCTAAATATAACATATTACTAAGAGATGATAAATCATATCCTTATATCGAATTAACCGATAATGATGTTCCTACCTTAAATATTGTAAGAAATATTAATAGAAAAAAAAGAAAAAATAATTTATACGGGCCATATCCTAATGTTACCGCTGCCAGAACTACAGTAAACTTATTAAATAGAATATATCCTTTAAGAAAATGTAAAACATATCCTAAAAAGCCATGCCTATATTACCACATAAACGAATGTTTAGGATATTGTGTATATAAAATAGAACGAGAAAAAATAAACCAAATGAAAGATGAAATAATTCGTTTTTTAAAGGGCGATAACTCATTAATAACTAAAAAAATAGAAGAAGAAATGAAAAGTGAAAGTGAAAAACTTAATTTTGAAAAAGCCAAAGAACTAAAAGAATTATTAGATTATATAAATATAACTTTATCAAGACAGGAAGTTGAGTTAAAAGATACAACTGATCGAGATATTTTTGGTTATTATTTTAATAGAGGCTACTTAAGTATTCAAGTATTTTTTATTAGAAACAGTAAGATAGTAGGAAGACACTCTAAAATTATCCCTACAATAGATGAAGTAGAAGATGAGTTAACTAGTTATATTGCCAAATTTTATCAAAAAGATGTTTTACTACCTAAAGAAATTATAGTGCCATCTATTGTAGATAAAGCTTTACTAGAAAAATTCTTAAACATTGATATAATAATTCCTTTAAAAGGAATTAAAAAGAGTTTATTAGAAACATCATCTAATAATGCTAAAATAAAGTTAGAAGAAAATTATGAATTAATTCAAAAAGACGAAGAAAGAACCATAGAGGCCAATGAAGAATTAAGAAAAGTTTTAAAGTTAGATAAACTAGATAGAATTGAAATATTTGATAATTCCAATATATTTGGTGATTATAATGTATCAGGAATGGTCGTATTTGAGAATGGTTCACCCAATAAAAATGAATATCGCAAATATAAGATATCGTTAAATAAAAATGATGATTATGGAACAATGAAAGAAGTAATTTATAGAAGATATTTTAAAGTTTTAAGTGAAAAATTAAACAAAGCAGATTTAATACTTGTTGATGGTGGGATAGGTCAAATTAATATTGCTAGAGAGATATTAAAAGAATTAAATTTAGATATAATGGTAGCAGGACTAAAGAAAGATGATAAACATAGTACCAATGCTTTATTAGCTTTTGAACCAATCAAAGAAATAAATATAGATAAAAAAAGCAACTTATTTTATTTGTTAGAAAGAATTCAAGATGAAGTACACAATTTTACCATTTCATATCATAGACAAATAAGAAGTAAAGGCTCCATTGCAAGTATACTAGATAATATAGAAGGAATTGGAAATAAAAGAAAAAATGAACTACTTAAAAAATACAAAAATATTAATAAAATGAAAGAAGCAAGTATAGATGAGCTGTCAGAAATATTGCCAATTAATACAGCAAATAAATTAAAAGAATTTTTAAATAATATTACAAAATAAAGATATTAATTGAGTTCCTCTTAAATTTTGTTATAATTAAAAAGGAAGTGATAAAATGAGCAAAATTAAAATAATGGATGAAATTTTAGCTAATAAAATAGCAGCTGGGGAAGTAGTAGAACGCTGCGCTTCAGTTGTAAAAGAATTAGTAGAAAATGCTATAGATGCTAATGCTGCTAGTATAAAAGTTGACTTAATAGAGTCTGGTACAAAAGAGATCAAAGTAACTGATGATGGAACCGGCATGGATAGGGATGATGCGATACTTGCCTTTAGTCGCCATGCTACAAGCAAACTAAAAACAGAAAAAGACTTATTTAATATTAATACACTAGGTTTTAGAGGCGAAGCTTTAGCTGCTATTTCGTCAGTTAGTATAATAGAACTAACCACATCAACTGGAGAAGTTGGTACGATTGTAAATATAAAAGGCGGAAAGATAGAAAAAACATCTAATGGAGATGCCAGAAAAGGAACAATCATAAAAGTTAGTAATTTATTTTATAATACACCAGCTCGTTTGAAACATCTAAAAAGCTTATATACCGAACTTGCCAATATAACAGATTATATGAATAAACTGTCATTATCTCACCCTAATATTAGTTTTACTTTAACAAATAATAATGAAGAAATATTAAAAACAGATGGGTTAGATAATTTATTAAAAGTCATTAAAGCTATTTATGGACTAGAAGTAACTAAAAAAATGCTGTATATAAAAGGTGAAAATGATGAATATCAAGTTGAAGGATATATTTCTATTCCAGAAGTAAATAGAAGTTCTAGAAATCATATGATTACTTTAGTAAATGGTAGAGTAGTAAAAAATATGGAACTAAATAGGATAATTAATGATAGTTATCATTCATTTAAACCAGATAACAGATATCCTATAACGGTAATAAATATAAGTTGTGATCCAGCAATAGTGGATGTAAACATTCATCCAACTAAAATGGATATTAAGTTTTCTAAAATAGAGGAACTATGTTTATTAATAGGCAGTTTAATCAAAGAAAAAATAAGAAAAATAAATTTAATTCCTGCCGCCGAAGAAAAGCCAACATATATAAAGCCAAAGCAAGAATTTGCAACTCTAAATTTCACTAACACACAGTATGAAGAAACGATAAATATTAATAACGATTTAATACAAAATAATAAAGTGATAGAAGAAGAGCCTACAGAATATAAAGAATCTAAAGAAAGAATGCCCATATTTTATCCGGTAGGGTTAGTTCATGGCACTTATATTATTTGCCAAAACGAATTAGGAATGTACATAATAGATCAACATGCAGCCAAAGAAAGAATTAACTATGAACTTTTTAAAAAGAATTTAGGTAATCCTAAAAAAGAAAGCATAACCTTATTATTTCCAATAACAATAGAATTATCTAATAGTGAGTTTATCATTATGAGAAGAAGAATAGATATATTGAGAAAACTAAATTTTAATATTGAGGAATTTGGTATTAATTCTTTAATTATTAAATCACACCCCGTTTGGTTACCCAAAAATTATGAGGAGCAGTCAATAAGAAAAATAATTGAAATTATTATAGAAAGTGATAGAGATTTTTCAATTGAAAAATTCAATGAAAGTACAGCAACCACTTTATCTTGTAAACTTGCCATAAAAGCCAATGAGAATATAACTTTAAAAGAAATGGAACAACTAATAGCAGATTTAAGAAATTGTGATAATCCTTTTAATTGTCCGCATGGTAGACCAACAACTATATTTTATGCTAATTATGATTTAGAAAAATTATTTAAAAGAAGTGGCTTCGAATCATTAAAATAATAATTATGTGATATAATAACAAAAGAAAGAGGGATTAATATGGCAAATAAAGCTATTACAAAAAGAGATACAGATTTCGCACAATGGTACACAGATGTAGTAAAGTCTGCTAAACTAGCTGCTTATTCAAACGTAAAAGGTTGCATAATCTTAGAGCCAAATGGATACGCTATTTGGGAAAACATGCAAAAAACAATTGACTATATGTTAAAAGAAACAGGACACAAAAATGTTGCTATGCCATTATTAATTCCTGAAAATTTAATGAAAAAAGAAAGCGATTTAATAAATGGTTTTGCTCCAGAAGTAGCGTGGGTTACTGAAGGAGGAACTAATAAACTAGAAGAAAGAATGTGTATTAGACCAACTAGTGAAACATTATTTAGTGACTATTACAGTAGTATTGTAAGATCATATCGTGATTTACCAATCAAATACAATCAATGGTGTAGTGTTATGCGTTGGGAAAAAGAAACTAGACCATTCTTAAGAAGTAGAGAATTTTGGTGGCAAGAAGGTCATACGATTCATGAAACGAAAGAAGAAGCAGAAGAAGAAACAAAGTTTATCATGGAAAATGTTTACAAGAAATTCTTTCATGAATATTTAGCTATACCTGCAATAACAGGAAGAAAAACCGAAAGAGAAAAATTTGCAGGGGCTGAATATACATTAACTATAGAAGCTCTTATGTATAACGGTATAGCTTTACAATCTGGGACAAGCCATTATTTTGGTCAAAAGTTTAGTAAAGCATACGATATCTCATTTACAAATAGAAACAATGTAGCAGAATATGCATATCAAACTTCATGGGGAGTAAGCTCAAGAATGATAGGGGCTCTTATAATGGTTCACGGTGATGATAATGGTTTAGTCTTACCTCCTAATATATCTCCAAAACAAGTAGTAATAATTCCAATAGGAGAAGAAGTTAAGAACTTAGCCAATGATTATAATGAATTATTGAATAAAAATAATATTTCATCATATATAGATGATTCAGAAAACTCACCAGGATACAAATTCGCTGAAGCTGAAGTAAATGGTATACCTGTACGAATTGAAATAGGTAAAAGAGACATTGAAAATGGTACAATGGTTTTAGTAAGAAGAGACACTCTAGAAAAAATAACAGTTAGTCAAGATGTTAATATAGTAGAAGTAATTAGAAATTTGTTCAAAGATATACAAGAAAATATGTATTCAAAAGCAAAAAAAAGAATGGAATCAATGACATACAAAGCTAATGACTTGAAAGAAGTAGAGCAAATAATGAACACACAACCAGGATTTATTAAAGCCGATTGGTGTGGCAGCGAAGAATGTGAACTTAAAATGAAAGAAATAAAAGGAACCAAATCAAGATGCATTTTAGATGAGCCACTAATAAGTGGGAAATGTGTTGCTTGTGGTAAAGAAGCTAAACATTTAGTTGTTTGGGGAATACAGTATTAGGGGGACAATATGGTTGTATCTAGACAGAAAGTCAATTTTGAAATAAGTAAAAAAAGGACATTGGCGTTGACAAGCCATTTAGCTATTTTAAGGCAAGAACTAGAAGTATTAGAGGACGAAAGGTTTATAACTATAAGTTATCGAGATAGTATAGCAAATAGAGAATTTATGCCAAAATATAATTCTTCTGTTGCTATAATGTCTGTTTTAGCAATTTTTTTAGAACCAACATTACCAGGCTCTGAATTAATATGCTTAATGATTTTAGCCATAATGCATAACAGGGTAGAGGAATCAGAAAAACTTCATTTTCCACTTTCAAAGACTGCTTCAAAAAGCCGATATACAGAATTATATCGAAGTGAAACTGATAGTCTAAGTACTTTAGATCAAAGAATAGATAGTCTTAATGAAAGAATTAATTTAACCGAAGATGAAATAAATCATACAAGAGATGAAATAGCAATGTTACTACAAACTAATTTATGCGGAAAATTTGAATATATAGACAAATCATTAAAACTATTTTTTCAAGAACCAGAAATGCAAAAGGATTATGAAGAATATAAGAGTAAATATGGTGAAATTGGATTTCTGCCAGACTATTATAAAGACTCAAAAGTAAAAATTAAAACTTTAAAAAGTTTAAATTCAAGATAAATCTTGAGTTTTTTTATAGGAAAATATAATTAATGTTTGTATTATATATTGGGTGATAAAATGGTGAAGATAAAAGAACTGCCTACTCATGATAGACCAATAGAAAGGCTTTTAAACAATGGTGTTGAAAGTTTATCTGATGAAGAGTTAATAGCTATAATATTAAAAACAGGCTCAAAAAATATATCCTCAAAAGAGCTATCAAGTTTTATTTTATCAAAAACAAAAGGTCTTAAAAATTTAGCTGATTTAAATTACGAACAATTAACAAAAATAAAAGGCATTGGCAAAATAAAAGCTACAACAATAATAGCTCTTTTAGAAATATCAAAAAGAATAAATACAAAATCAAACAATATATATAATACTAAATTTAATAATACAAAAATAGTATTTGAATATTACAAAGAAAAAATTGGAAATAAAAAACAAGAATATTTTTATTGTTTATATCTAGATAACAATAAAAGAATAATAAAAGACAAACTTTTATATATAGGAACCATTAATATGACAGTTGTTCATCCAAGAGAGGTTTTTAAGGAGGCTTATCTACTATCAGCCAGCAGTATTATTTGTATCCATAATCATCCCTCAGGAAACATTTTACCTAGTAATAATGATATAGACTTAACAAAAAATCTGATTGCAATAAGTAAAATAATGGGTATAAATATTATTGACCATATTATTATAGGTATAGATAAATACTATAGTTTTTTTGAAAATAATAAAGTTTAAATCTTTAAATAAAAGCTATAATATAGTATAATAATATTAGTAATATGGAGGGTTAAATGATACAAGATAGAATAAAAAAATTAACAGATATATTAAATAAAGCTAATTACAATTATCATGTTTTAGATAAGCCAACAATAACAGATCAGGAGTATGATAAATATTTAAGAGAATTAATTAATCTAGAAGAAGAGAACCCTGAATTTAAAGATAAAAATTCACCAACAACAAGAATTGGTGGCGAAGTTATAGATGAGTTTAATAAAGTAACCCATGAAATACCTATGCTTAGTTTATCAAACGTTTTCAATGAAGAAGAGATAAGAAAATTTGATGAACGTATCAAAAGAGAAGTAAAAGATCCAAAATATGTTTGTGAACTTAAAATAGATGGTCTTTCTATATCCTTACTTTATAAAGATGGTAAACTGGTAAGAGGAGCAACTAGAGGGGATGGAGTAGTAGGAGAAGACATAACAACAAACGCAAAAACCATAAAAACTATTCCTTTAGAAATAATAGAAAAACGAAATATAGAGATTCGTGGCGAAATCTATATGAGTAAAGAAACGTTTAACGAATTAAATGAAGAAAAGAAAAAGAATAAGGAAGAATTATTTGCTAATCCACGTAATGCAGCTGCAGGGAGTGTAAGACAACTAGACTCAAAAATAGCTGCTAAAAGAAAATTAGATTGCTTTTTATACCATTTGCCTAATGCTGAAGAATATGGTATAAATACCCATTATGAAGCACTAGAATATATAAAAAAACTTGGTTTAATTGTCAATCCAAATATTAAGAAAGTAGATAATATAGATGGCGTTTTAAACTATATTGAGTATTGGGCCAATAATCGTAATACATTACCTTATGAAATAGATGGGATAGTAATTAAATTAGACAGTTTAAAAGATCAAAAAAGAATGGGATATACAGCTAAATATCCTAAATGGGCAACAGCTTATAAATTTCCAGCCACTTTAGTTTTAACAAAACTAAAAGATATAATATTCACAGTTGGAAGAACTGGTCAAGTGACGCCTAATGCTATTTTAGAACCAGTTATCTTAATGGGATCAACTATTTCAAAAGCAACACTTCATAATGAAGATTACGTCAAAGCTTTAGGACTTAAGATAGGGGATATTGTAGCTATCAAAAAAGCAGGTGATGTAATACCTGAAGTAGTTAGCGTTGAATCAGATAGAAGAGATGGAACAGAAAAGGAATTTATTATGGCTCAAAACTGTCCAATATGCGGTTCAAGATTAATTAGAAAAGAAGATGAGTCAGCATATTATTGTCATAATCCACATTGCGATGCCAAGAGAATAGAATCATTAATTCATTATACAGATAGACCAGCAATGAACATAAACGGGTTTGGAGACTCCATTATAGAGGATTTTTACAATATGGGATATTTAAAGAATTTTAAAGATTTTTACAAGCTAAAAGAACACAAAAAAGAACTCATGGAATTAGAAGGGTTTGGAGAAAAAAGCATTAATAATTTATTAGAAGAAATAGAACTAAGCAAACAAAACTCATTAGAAAAATTGCTATTTGCTTTAGGGATTAGACATGTTGGATCAAAAACAGCTAAAATATTATCTAAAAAATATAAAAATTTAAAAAATTTAATGAGTGTTTCATACGAAGAATTAGTTGATGTTAAAGATATTGGTGAAGTTATAGCTAAAAGCCTAACTGATTATTTTCAAGAAGAAAAAAATATTAATTTAATAAATGAATTAGAAAAACAAGGATTAAATTTTAATTACTTAGGAAAGCAAGAAATATATAACGAGTTAATCTCAGGTAAAAAGTTTGTTTTAACTGGAACATTAAATACTATAACTAGAGAAGAAGCTAAATCTAGAATAGAAGATTTAGGCGGAGAAACTAGAGAAAGCGTAAGCAAAGCTATAGATGTTGTTATAGTTGGAACTAATCCGGGAAGTAAATATGACAAAGCAGTAAAACTAAATATTGAAATTTGGAATGAAGATGAATTTTTAAAAGCTCTATAGAAAATAGGGCTTTTATGTTATAATTATGTAGGACGTGATTTATGAAAAAAATATTTTATATAAGCTCAGCGCTGGTATTAATAGATCAAATTTTAAAATTTATTGTAATAAAGAATTTTTCTCTTAATTTATCATATGAGATAATTCATAATTTTTTTAATTTAACATATGTAAAAAATACAGGAGCAGCGTTTAGTATATTAACTAACAGTACGCTACTGTTAATCATAATTTCTTTGGCCTCATTATTTTTAATATACAAATACTTACTTAAAGATAAACAATTTAAAAAATATGAAACCATTGTATATAGTATGCTTATAGGGGGCTTAGTTGGCAATTTAATTGATAGAATATTTCATGGATATGTTATTGATTATTTAGAATTTATAATATTTAAATATCATTTTCCTATATTCAACTTTGCAGATATTTGCATTGTTTTATCAATTATAGTATTATTCTTTATATTGGGAAGTGAAAAAGATGCAAAAAATTAGTGATAAAAATAACATTAGAATAGACAATTACTTGATTGATATTTTAAACATATCTCGTAGCAAAGTCCAATCAATGATTAAAGAAGGTAAAGTTAAAATAAATGGAAAAACAGCTAAAAATAGTCAAAAAATAAAAGAAAACGACTTAGTAGATTATGAAGAATATAGCGAACCAGTGCTAGACGTTAAACCAATACCCATGAAACTAGACATCGTTTATGAAGATGAAGATGTAATAGTTATAAATAAGCCCAATGGTTTAGTAGTACATCCTGGAAGTGGAAATACCGAAAACACACTAGTAAATGGATTAAAATATTATTCAAAATTAAGTAATATAAATGGTGAATTTAGGCCTGGCATTGTTCATAGAATAGATGCTTATACTACTGGGTTATTAATGGTAGCCAAAAATAATAAAGCTCATGAATTTTTAGCTCATCAATTAGAAGAAAAAACAACTCATCGAAAATACATAGCTTTAGTATGGGGTGTTATAAAAGAAGACACAGGGACTATTGATGCGCCAATAGGAAGAGATACGCAGGACAGAAAAAAAATGGCTGTAATTGAAGGTGGAAAAAAAGCTATAACCCATTTCACAGTAATAGAGCGATTTAAAGATGCAACTTTAATCGAAGTAAAATTAGAAACAGGTAGAACTCATCAAATAAGAGTTCACATGAATTATATAAACCATCCGGTAGTAAATGACCCCGTATATGGTAAAAGAAAAATAATTGATGAAACAGGACAGTGTTTACATGCTAAAGAACTAGGCTTTATTAATCCTAAAACAAAAAAATATATGGAATTTAGTTGTGAACTTCCAGACTGTTTTACAAATATACTAAATCAATTTAGAAGTGAATAGGAGGAATAAAATGAGTGAAGTAGAAAAAAACAATATAGATGAATTAGTACTTAAACTGCTTCATTATTTTGTTATAGAGCGTGGATATAATCCTATCGTTCTTCATGGTGCTCAAAATGAAATATGGTTAGAAAAACTAAATAGCGAATATAAGATAGTTCGTATAGTTACCAATTATATTCATAACAATGAGCAATTAAGTTTTGACCAGTTTAGAACAAAACAAATATTGAAAAAAATTAAAAAGAAAACATTTTCTATTAATATAAATACATTAAGTTTATTTCTAAACTTAGGCGACAATGTGCAAATGCAAGATTTTGGCAACAAGCTAAGATGTGCTCAGATTAACAATATAACTGATTTAAATAACTATAGTTTTATCACAGAAGTATTTCCAGACATCACAACAAACACAAACTTCAAAGAAGAGGGAATGGAATTATTTATGAAGATAACTAATGACATTAATACTAAAAATGAAAAGGAGAATAAAATAGTGGAAAAAACCTTTAAAATGAAACAACCAATAGTTACTTATACATTAATAACCATAAATGTTATAGTTTTTTTACTTATGTATATTTGGGGTAATGGAAGTACCGACATTCAAACTTTACTAGATTTTGGTGCAAATTATAGAGGTAGCATAGTAAATGGTGAGTACTATAGATTTGTGACTTGTGCTTTTATTCATATAGGCTTACTACACCTACTATTTAACTGCTACGCCTTATACATTATAGGAATACAACTAGAAAGTTATTATGGAAAGATAAAATATATAGTAATATATCTCTTAAGTGCTGTTTCAGCAAGCATAATGTCAGTAATATTTAACGATTCTATATCAGCTGGAGCTAGTGGGGCAATCTTTGGACTACTAGGAGCACTTCTATATTTTGGATATCATTATAGAGTATATCTTGGTAATGCTCTTAAAAGCCAGATAATACCATTAATAGCCATAAATTTGATGTTTGGGTTTCTGATGGCAGGAATTGATAACTTTGCTCACATTGGAGGACTAATAGGTGGTTTATTAATCTCTATGGCTTTAGGTGTAGAAAAAAGATCAACAAAAGAAGACATAATAAATGGTATTATAATGAGTGTTATTTACTTTGGCTTCTTACTATATATGGCCTTTAAGGTAGTTTAAATACTATCTTTTTTTATTACAAAAAAAAGTACTTTTTTAAGTACTTTTAATTTCAATCGTTTGAGTTAATGATTTACTTGTATCCTTATAAGTAACATTATAATTGATTGTATATGTATTTTCCTCATCTGTTTTAATTTGAGTGACAACGTTATTATCACTATCTTTTACAACCTTTGATATCGTAGCTTCATCAGTTACATCTAATCCATTTTCTTTAACAACTATTGGTGAAGGATTAGTATAATCGTCATCAACATTAAATTCTAATTTACTTACATTTCCATTAAATTCAATTGTAATCACATCGACATCACTAAGATCAGCTACAACACTGGAGCCATTACTCATATTAGCTGTAAATATTGTATAAGCTGTTTTTACAACAAACTTAATAGATTCAGGAATTTTTCCAGTTAGTGTGTACTCAAAATCAGTATCACTTGTTCTACCAACCTCTGTCAGAGTATCGCCATCTTTAGTATAAATAATGTAATTAATAGTGCCAATATTATCCTTATTGTATTTCAATCTTGTTGCAAAATATGCAGCATTATATCCAGCATCAGAGTATAATGAATCAACATATTCATGTATTTTAGCTTCATCAATAGCATCTGGTGTTTCAATTGCTGTCCAAGATAAAGAAACAACTTTATTATTAACCTCATAGTCTAAATTAGTAACATCGCTCAACTTAGAATATCTATTAGATATTTCTGTAGGTTCAGTTCCTTGTTTAAATAGCTCTGTTATTTTCATAGAACTTGGAGTAAATTCACTAGGAAGTTGAGCCGGATTAGATTCTTTTTCTATTGTAACAGAAATAACATTACTTGGTTGAGTAAATCTGTCACTATCTGTAAATATTCCAACACCTAAGTCACGGAACAAATTACCATGTGGGTTAGAAATTCTGCTTAAGCTACTGTAATAACCATTATCTATATATTCTTGATTAATTTTATCATATCCATACCATACAGCCATTGTAACATCAGGATCGTATCCTACAACCCATAAGTCGTTTATAGTATCTCTTGGTAGAGAAGGGTATAAATTAAATATCTCTTCCGGATAGTTTGTAGTACCTGTTTTAATAGCAATTGTAGCATTTTTAATTTTAGCATTATAATAACCAATTGCAACAGGACCAGTATCAATTAACATACTTGTAATCATGTATGCTGTATCTTCACCCATAGCATTAGTAGATATTGTTTTATTCTCATATTCTTCACCAGTACTAAGTACAATTTTGGTAAAACTATAAGTTTCGTTATAAATACCGCCATTACCAAACGCAGCATATGCTGCAGCTAGTGTTAGAGGGCTTTCACCATTATAACCGCCAATTGCATGTGCTTCATGGATAACGCCACCTTCTATTTCTGGACTTAAACCAAGATTAGTAACAAATTCTTTAATATCAGCATTAGAAACAGCTTTAAATGTTTTAAGAGCAGGAATATTTCTAGAACCCATTAGAGCCACTCTCATTGTAATTAAATTTTGAAATTTACCATCCCAGTTATTAACCGCTGGTCCATTAGTATAATTTGTTGGTTCATCAGCATATAAAGTATAAGTACTATAATTATTATATTCAATAGCGGGTCCATAATCATATAAAGGTTTAGCAGTTGAGCCAATTTGTTTAGTTATCATAGTTGCATAATTATAACTCTTTTTACTGTCTAAGTTTCTATTTGCACCAACGGCTAATATAGCTCCAGTTTTAGTATCAATAACAGCAATACCTGCTTGAACAGCGCTGTTAGCCCATTTAGTATAATCACCGTTCATAACACCATCAACATGTGATTGTTTTGATTTATCCATTGTAGAATATATTTCCATTGAAACGGTATATGGATCATATCCCGTTTTTTCTTGAACTTCAGCAACAACAGTATCAATAAATCCTTGATAAGAACTTGTTTCATAATCATCAGTAAGTAAATCAGTAACACTAATACTTTCTGCAATAGCACGCTCTTCATGAGTTATATATCCGTGTAATTCCATTAAATATAAAACAACGTTTCTTCTAGCTTCAGCTTCTTCAGGATGTTTAAGAGGGTCAAGTGCATTAGGTGAGTTAAATAGTCCTGCAATTAATGCTGCTTCAGATAAGTTTAATTCTTTAGCATTCTTACCAAAATAAATAAGACTTGCTTGTTCAACACCATAGGCGCCGCCTCTAGACTCACCGCCTAAATAGTTATAATTCATATAAAATTCTAGTATTTCTTGCTTTGTATATTGTTTTTCTATCTTAAATATAGACATATATATGTCGGTAAATTTTCTTATTATACCTTGAATACCACTATCATTAGTACTTGTGTAAATATTCTTTGATAATTGCATTGTTAAAGTAGAAGCACCGCCGGCATCAGAATTACCAAGTAATTGACCAAGCGTAGCTTTAATAAAACGTGGCAAATCAAATCCATTGTGTTGGAAGAATCTAGAGTCTTCAGTAGCAACAACGGCATTAATCAACACTTCAGGAAGTTCGTCATAAGAAATATTTTCTCTTTTTTCAAGGCCCAATTTAGCAATAATTTCTCCATTGCTATCATATATTACAGTAGCATCCTGCTGATACATTGCTTCTGGATCAAAATCTTCAGCATTCATGGCAATCCAAACAAAGAAGGAAGCTACTGCAAAAATCATTAATATTCCAAATGAGAAAAATAAAAGTAGAACAACTTTCCAGACAGATAGTTTCTTTTTTTTCTTTCCCTTTTTCTTCCTTATCAAAACCATATAAACAATAAAGTCTGCTAAAGCGGTTAAGACAAATGATATTAAAAATCCTACTGCCATAGTTCCAACAACTAAACATAATAAACTAATTACGATTAGACTAGTTAAAATCATATTATTTTTTATCCAACTTAATATATCAAAATTTTTACTAGTTATTTTAGGTTTTAACCTTTTAATCTTTTTACTTTTCATTTTCATTCTCCTTTATTATTAAATCAACAATTTTTAAATAATCAATTCTTGGATTAAAACTGTCTTTTATTAAATATCCTTTTTCTTTAAAAAAAGTTATTGGAATTGACTTTCTTATATTATTTGCCAAAAAGTCATTCATTTTTTCAATTTCTAATAGATACGTTTCACTCAAACTATTAAATCTCACTATAACAAATCCTATTCCCTTATGCCTATATATAGAGGATAAATGATCTAACTGATGTTTATGAATATTGCTTAAAGAAAAAGCTGTTTTACTCATAGTTTCTTTTGCCTCAAAATCAATATATCTACCTTTATATATACCGTTATAGTCAGTAGTAGATGGTGTAATATAATGAGCTTCTTTTATAACTGCATCATTTCTACCTTTATAATCAACTTTATTAACAGTTATAGGAGTAGGTTTTTTATAAATAACAGCAATATCATTTATTAAGTAAAATTCATTAGAACAATTAATATCATTTTCTAAGCACATTCCTCTATTGCTATAAGATACTAACTTTTCATATTGCTTTTTTACTCCTTTTGGATATCTCATAATTATTCACCAAGAAGATTATACTATATTTTGAAGAATTTTACCATATATAAAGCATTTATATTTTATGTCTGTAAATGAAATATCTAATATAAGTTAATTGACAAAAATACCGTTTAATTGTATAATACATTTGAATAGAAATGGGGATTAAATATGTACCAAGACCGCATTTTATTAACAGTAAAAGATATCTTAGATAAAAATTTTAAGATTGATACTAGAGGTTTTAGGCCTCAAGAAGTTGATAAATTTCTAGACATGGTAATAAGAGACTATGAAGAATGGAATAATATTGTTTCCGATCTTGAAGCAGATAAAAATAATTTACTAACAGAAAATATGAAATTAAAGCAAGAGATGAGGCTTCTTAAAACAAAGTTAGATGTAGCAAAAGAAGAGCCCGCACCCGCGCCAACAAATGCCGACTTATTAAGAAGACTTTCTAATTTAGAAAAAATAATATACGAAAAAGAATAATACCAGGCAAACGCTGCGTAGAAATGCGTAGAGGAAAGTCCATGCTCACACAATCTGTGACGATTGTAGTTTTCGTGCAAAGGGAAAAAATAACCTTTGGTAGCTTTTAGCTAACGGCGACGATTAACCTAAACTTTTAGTATGGTTATAGTCATAAAGTGTCAAAGAGACGAGCTTTTTAGAAATAAAAAGAGTGGAACGTGATAAACCCCGCGAGTGAGAAACCCAAATTTGGTAGGGGAACCTAATAGATAAGAACTGAATTATCTATGGGATTACTTAGTAATAGATAAATGTTTGTCGCTTAGAAATAAGTACAGAACATGGCTTATAAGTATTATTTTTTGATTATAATAGGTGGTGAATATGAAAGAAATTGGTGAGAAGCTAAAAGAAGCTCGCGAAGGTATGGGGGTTTCTTTAGAAGAAGCAGCAGAAGACTTAAAACTCAAGCCATCTCAAATTGAGGATATTGAAAGTGGAAATATTGAAGCTTTTAAAGATGTTTTTTATTTGAAATATTTTATTAGAGATTATTCTAAATATTTAGGATTAAAATACGAAGACATGGTTAATGAATTCAATGAATTTCTATTTGACTATACTTCCAAAATTTCACTTAAAGATATAAAAGAGGCACAAAAAAATGGTATAAAGAAAGAAGAAGAAAAAACTATTTCTTCACCTTATACAGCAAGTTTTTCCAAAAAATCATGTTTGCCTTACATTTTTATGTACGTAGGGATAATATTAGTATTTACTGTAACTATATATGCTATAATTTGGTTATTTAGTAATAGTAAAGATACAGTAGATGCAAAAGAGGGTAGCGTTGAGGCTGCTTTTATATGGAGGGGCTATGAATTTACCAAATAAATTAACGGTACTTAGACTTGTGCTAACGATATTAATAATAATAATTTTACTATTCCCTTTCGACACTATGGGAATGGGATTGCCTAAATTATTTATAAATGAAGTTTTGGTAATAGATACTAAATACATAATATCAGGAATATTATTTGTACTAGCTTCATTTACTGATACCTTAGATGGTTATTTGGCAAGAAAATTAAATTTAGTTACAGATTTAGGAAAAATGATGGATTCAATAGCTGATAAAGTATTAGTAGATTCAGTTTTAATAATACTAGCTTCATATGGGTTTATTCATCCTATTATTCCAGTTGTTATAGTACTAAGAGACATAGTAGTAGATGCTATTAAAATGGCAGCCGGCAATAAAGGTGTTGTAGTAGCAGCTATTATGTCTGGAAAAATAAAATCATTTTTATTAATGTTTGGAATAAGCTTAACTTTATTTTATAACCTTCCATTTGAATTATGGAATCTTAGAGTATCAGACTTTATTCTAATTGTAGCTGCTATTTTAGCCTTGACTTCTAGCGTAGAATATTTTAATAAATATAAAAAATATATGGTTTAAGGAATTATAATTATGATATATTTTACAGGGTTTTATAGTAATATTTATGATTGTCTTAACTCTGATACTACTATATATAATAAGGCAATAACACTATCGCAAGATTGTCAGAATGATAATATTCAAATTAATAAATATTTTGAATATGTGATTAATAATAAATGGAATGAGTCGGGATCTAAAGTAACAAGAAATCTATTGCTAGAAAATCTAAAAGAAAAAATAAAAGTTGAATTAGATTTAATAAATATTAATCTAGTTAATGCTTGTGAAATATCTATAAATAGCCTGCTTCCGGATTTAAAAAAAATGAAAGATTTTGATATTGATTTAGTTGAAAAAAGAAATAACTTAGTATCTTTAAAAAGTTCATTGTCTAGTTTGAAAGCACCAAGTAAATATGATATAGGTGAAGATGGTAATAATGTATTAACAGATGCTTACAAAACATATGTAGGTAAATATAATATTTTAGTTAGTTCAATAAGTAGTTTAACTACAACAATACAAAGCTTATTAAGCAATTTAAATACGTTAAAGGCTTCGATAGATTCATATATAATGCAAATTAGTGAATTAGGCGGTGAGAATATTGCCATACCATCATTAACACTACCGAGTGATATCAATGATGGTATAATAAATCAAAATTTTGAACAAATAGACATTAGTTATGAAGAATTATACGGAGATGGTTACTTAGATCCTGTAACAGGAATATATTATGAGCCATATGGTTATGGAGATTTAAAAGTTATTTTGCCAAATGGAAAGTCTTTTATAGAGTATAATCAATCTCAAGGTAGAAGTATAATAAAATTGAGCGGGGTTGAAAAAAGTGATTGGCATGTTCCCCAGTGTGGGCCATGTGCTTATGCTTCTGTTTTGAGCTACTTTGGATATTCTAATATATCACCAGAGAATGTTGGCTATGCCATTAGGCAGTTTTCTTCTTTTTCGGCTTTAAATCCACTAATTTCGGGAAAATATATCATAACTGGAACAGACAATGTAGAATATTCAATATCTTCAGCCGGAATAGATGGTGAGCCCATTAAGGCAGTTTTCTTTAATGTGGCGGACAACAGCGATTTAAAAGATTATATTGAAAATTATGCTGAAAATACTGGTCAGAAATATAGTGATGTTGCTAAAGAAGCAACACATCTATATGCAAAAAATATGATTCTTGAAACATTTAATCAAGGTGGAGTAGTAACAGTAAGGACTAGTGCAACATCTAGTAAGAGTAATTTATCTTTTACACAAGCAGGCCATTTTATAGCATTAATGGGCATTGATAGCAGCAATAATTTGATAATTTCTAACAGTACAGCCAATTATATTAAAGCTGCAAATAATGGCAATTGGAAAACTTTAAAAACATATACCAAAAAAATTGATCTTGGTGAGAGAAACTATTCATTAGTCACAGTAACACTTGATGAATTTATTGATAACAATATCCTAGGATGTCAATCTGCTGGTAATTCAATAACTTGTATTACAGATATAACATGCACTCCTTTAGAACAAAATATACAAAAAACTTAGTAATTGACAATTTAAATTTTTAATGATAACATATAAAGTATGAAAATTTGTGATTCAGAAAAGTAAATATATGTGGTATTTAAGAGATTAGTTAATTGGTGAGAAACTATATAAAGCATATATTGAATGGGCTGATGAAAGACTACCGAAATAACAGTAGGCTAGTACGAGAATTCTACTCGTTACAAAAGAATTATGTATGATTGTACATATAAATTAGGTGGCAAACTTATCCTATATATGGGATAAGTTTTTTTAATATTTTAGGAGGACTTTATGAAAAGATTATTAACTGGTATCAAACCAACAGGAGACTTAACAATAGGAAACTACATAGGAGCAATACTACCACTAATTAAAAGGCAAGAAGAATATGATGATATATTTCTTTTTGTAGCTGATTTACACGCTATAACAATATATCAAGATCCAGAAGAGCTAAAAGAAAAAATTAAAACTTTTATTGGGTTATATTTAGCGTGCGGAGTAGATCCAAATAAAGTAACTATATATATTCAATCAGAAAATGAATATATTCCAGCCATTTCATGGTTACTTGAATGCAATACTTATTATGGAGAAGCATCAAGAATGATTCAGTTTAAAGAAAAAAGCAAAGAAAACACTAATTTTACTATTGGATTACTAACTTATCCAATACTAATGGCTGCTGACATTTTATATTGTGATTCTGAATATGTTCCAGTTGGAATAGACCAAAAACAACATGTAGAAATAGCTCGTGACATAGCTATTAGATTTAATTCAAAATATGGAGAAACGTTTAAATTACCAAATCCAATAATAGAAAAGTCTGGAACAAAAATAAAAGATTTAAAAGATCCAAGTAAAAAAATGAGCAAATCATCAATTAGTCCAAATGGTGTTATATCTTTATTTGATACCTATGAAACGGTTACAAAGAAAATAATGGGAGCTACTACAGATAATGATATGTTAGTAAAATATGATGAGGAGAATAAACCAGGAATATCTAATTTGCTTAATATTGCTTCAGTAATGAGCGGTAAAACAACAGAAGAATTGGAAAATGAGTTTAAAGAGTCAAATTATGGAGTATTTAAAAAATATGTAGCCGAAATAACAGCAAGTAAAATAGAGGAAATAAATAAAAAATATTTAGAACTAAGTAAAGAGAATATAATTACAGATATTCTAGACAAAGGAGCAAGAAAGTCAAGAGAACTTGCCAAAGAAAAATATGAGGAAATGAAAAAGAAAATGGGATTATTTTATGAGAGATAATCTCATTTGCTTTTATTTAAAAAAGTGATATAATACAACGTTGTAAAAAAAGAGGGATTATTATGCCAATAAATGTAATATTGCCAATAATTATAGAAGGCGATTTTTTGAAACTCGGGTTTACTAGTACACCAGAAACACGAGCTTATAGAATTGAATTAGAAAATCTTAAAGAAGAAAAACAGATAATATACACCACCAGAAATGGTTTTGATTATGCCGAACAAAGTGAATTAGCTAGCAGTCAAGGGTTTGACTCTGTAACTCCTCAAGCATTAATATCCAGTAGAATTATTTCTGGAGAAAATAGGCCAGAGTGCTATAGAACACCATTAAGTAGAATTTTTAGAAGAGAAGATAAAACTTATCCAGTAGAATATAGTGAAAATGAATATATTGTAAACTGCACTAAAATGCCATATATAATCAAACAATTATTACCACTAACATCATCATCAAATCATAATAGATATTTTGATTTAATAATATTAGTAAATCTTTTATCATCACTAGAAAGTAAAAAAGAGGTATTTACCTCTAAGGAATTGTCTATTTCAATAGAAGAAATGAAGAGAATGATTTCAAGCTACATACAAACATTGGAAATAACTGATGAAAGAAAATACTATAGGCCCAAAAAACTTTGCCTTCAAGCAGAAGAAGAAGTAGAAAATTTCTACAATATTGACATCGTTAGTGGAGATATGCATAATGTACCAATGGAATCAGAACAGGATAGAAGACTGTTGGAGACTTTAATTAGAGAAGGTTATATTAAGTATTATAAAATAAATGATAAAGGTGGAGTTGAATTTTTAAATTATACTGAAAATGAATTAGCGCTTGCAAAATCAAATGGAATAATTTTAGAAAATAAATTGCCATTTTTAAAACCTGTATTAGTAAAGAAGTTACACATCTAAGATAAGTCAATAAAGCATTAATTAAAATGCTTTTTTTGTGTTAAAATATAAAAGGAGGGTAATATGGAAGAGTATTTAGATTTATATGATGAAAACAGAAACATAACAGGAGAGAAGATATTAAGAACTAAAGGAAAACCAGAAGTGCCAACAGGAAGATATATTACAATAGTATTAGCTTTTATACAAAATAGTGACAATAAATTTTTAATTCAAAAAACATCAAAAGAAAAAGGAAGCATATTTGCTACAACAGGAGGATTCGTAAAAAGTGGCAGTACTAGTCTAGATACTGTAAAAATAGAAGTATTAGAAGAGTTAGGTATAGATATAGATAAAAGTGATTTTAAATTATTTAAAACATATAAAAAAGAATTAGCATATTTTGACGTTTATTATTTAAAAAAAGATATAGATATATCAACACTAAAACTTCAAGAAGAAGAAGTAGAAAATGTTAGTTGGTTATCTATTAAGGAAATACAAGATTTAATTAAAGAAGATAATTTTAGAAAAGGAAATATTGAGCCTTTTAATGAATTGGTAAGTGAATATTTAGGTAATATGGAAGAATATAAATTAGTCACGATTAATGAGGATGAAAATTACTTAAGACAAATGTCCAAGAAAATAAGTATTAAAGATAAAAATATAAATAAGTATATTAAAGTATTAGAAGATTATTGCACTAGTCATGAAGTAATGGCAATGGCGGCGGTACAACTTAGTATCCCTAAAAGAATGATATATTTAAAGAATACTGACCTGGATAGATTACTTCATATAAATGATGATACTGCAACAGAAGAAGAAAAAAGCTATAATGAAGCTAGGATTTTATTAAATCCAGTTATTATAAAAAGAGAAGGTTTAACAGAATATTGGGAGGCCTGTGCTAGTTGTAAAAATAAAGTTGGGCATGTAAGAAGACCATATAAAATAACAGTAGAGTATTATGATATAAATGAAGAAAAACATATAGACATTTTTGAGGGATTTGAATCTACTGTTTTATCACATGAGATGGATCATTTGGATGGAATTCTCCATATGGATATAGCTATGGAAGTATTAGAAATGTCTAAAGAAGAAAGAAAAGAATATATAAAAACACATGGATATAATATTATTAGTGAAACAGGAGACTTTGAAGATTTAAATAAATAAAAGATGAAAATATATTTTTAATAGTATAATTATTAAAAGCCAAATAAAAAGCCTCAAGAATAAATATCTTGAGGTTTATTTTATTTAATGGAGCAGGTGATGGGAATCGGACCCACGTAGTCAGCTTGGAAGGCTGATATTCTACCATTGAACTACACCTGCAAATCAGTAGGCACTTTTAATTATACTAGAAATCGTATAAAAGTCAACCATTTTTTTCTAAAAAATGTGAAATTGAAAAATACATAAAAATTGGTAGACAAATAGATAATAATCAATTATAATAAAAATCAATTTCAAGGGGGTGCTTGATTTGAATAAAAGAAACTTACCCGTTTTAATATTAAAAGATATAATATTATTTCCAAAGAATGAAATTAAAATAGAGTTTTCTAATGATTTAAGCATGGACATTATTAATTCTTCAGAAATGTTCCATAGTAATAATGTATTAATAGTTAATGCTAAAAATATCATTGAAGAAACCATTAATATAAATGATTTACCTAAAATAGGTGTAGTAGGTAAATTTAAAAATAAAATAGTATTACCAGATGGTAAAATGAGAGTAACAATTCACGGCTTAAATAGAGCAATTATAAAAGAATATCTCCATCATTCATCTGAAATACTAGAAGCAATAATTACTGATATAGAAGAAGAGAGTGATGAAAAGAGGATCCCTTTTATAATAGAAGAAATAAAAGAATATTTTAAAACAGTAACGTATACTAGTAATGATACATTAGAAAAAATAAAACAAGAAAAAAGTTTAATAAATATTATAAACATAGTAGTTCCAACCTTAAAAATAACAATTGCAAGAAAAAAAGAATATCTATATGAAACAAATATCAAAAATGCCTATACACTTCTTTTAGAAGATGTGCATAATGAAATGCTTCAAAATAAACTAGAAAAAAAATAGATGAAAAAGTAAGAAAAGAATTTGAAGAAAATCAAAAAGAAATATTTTTAAGAGAAAAAGCTAAAGAAATTGATAAATATTTACATAATGATGAAAATGAATATGACATATTATTTAAAAAAAGTGAAAACTTAGAGTGTAATAAGACCATAAAAGATAAAATAAATAGAGAAATCATTAAATACAAGAATACCACATCAACTTCTGCAGAAAAAGCAATAATAGGAAGTCATTTAGATTATATATTAAATCTTCCATACAGCAAGAAATCAAAAGAAAATACAGATATAAAGAAAATAAAAAATATTTTAAATCAAAACCATTATGGTCTAGATGATTTAAAAGAAAGAATTATAGAACTTATTGCTGTACAAAAGAGAACTAAAAAAAATTCTGGTGTAGTGATATGTTTAGTTGGCTCACCAGGTGTTGGTAAAACTAGTTTTGCTAAATCAGTAGCCACAGCCTTAAGTAGAGAGTTTGCTAAAATAACGCTAGGCGGAGTAGATGATCCATCGGAAATTATTGGACATCGTAAAACTTATGTTGGTTCTGAACCAGGTAAAATTGTAAAAGAGTTAAGACGAGTAGGAACAAGTAATCCTGTTTTCCTAATAGATGAAATAGACAAGATAGGCAAGGGGATTAATGGCAATCCAGCAAGCACTTTATTAGATATATTAGATATAAATCAAAATAATAAATTTGTAGACAATTACATTGATGAGGAAATAGATTTAAGCAATGTATTATTCATATTAACAGCTAACAATGAAGAAGACATTTACTTGCCACTAAAAAATAGAATTGAAATATATAACGTAGAAGGCTATACCGAAATAGAGAAGACAAACATCGCTCAAAATTATTTATTACCTCAGTTATGTGAAAAAAATGGTCTAAAGACATTTAGTATTGAAGAAAATTTAATAAAATATATAGTTAAAAATTACACTACAGAACTAGGCGTAAGAGAACTATATAGACAATTAGACAAAATAACAAGAAAAGTAGCAACAGAAGAATTATTATATAAAAAAAGAATTTATAGTTTATCATTAAAAATGATTGAGAAGTATTTAGGATTTTTACCAAGTAGGTCAAGCACTGAAGGTCAAATAGGTGTTACAAATGGTTTAGCTTGTAATTCATATACAGGTAAATTAATAAATATAGAAACAACAAATTATAAAGGAAATGGCAATATTATTTTAACAGGCAATTTAGGAGAATCATTAAAAGAAAGTGCACAAATAGCAATTAGCTATTTAAAAGCAAATTATAAAAAATATAATATCAAGTATGAGGATTTAACAAGTAATGATATTCATATTCATATTCCAGAGGGATCTATTTATAAAGATGGCCCAAGCGCTGGATTAGCAATAGTAGCTTCCGTTATAAGCTTGTTCACTGGAAAAAAGATAAAAGAATCCATTGCTTTGACTGGTGAAATAACTTTAAATGGAAATCTAGTTAAAGTAGGCGGTATAAAAGAAAAAAGTATAGGAGCTTTTAACAATGACTTAAAAGCAATTATACTTCCATATGATAATCGAAATGATGTCAATCTATTACCACTTGATTTAAAAAACAGCATTAATTATATTTTTGTAAAAACAGTAGATGAAATAATAAAATATATTTTCTAAAAGGAGAAAAAAAATGAGCAAAGAAGAAATCATCATGACACAAATAAATAGTATGTACACAAATTATCTTCTTTTGGCACATGAAGGAGATAAGAATAGTACACAAGATGTTTTAAACTTATTAATAGTACGCCATAAGAATGTTATAGAATTAATAAGACATATTAGCGAATATCTAGAAATACAAAATAACAAGTATTTTCTGCAATACTTTGAAGATGAAAAAGCATTACTAGAAGGTGTTATAAACACTTTACTATTTAAACTGTCAACATATATTGAAAATACCATAGTTTTGGAAAACGCTCAAAAAAGCATCCTTGATTCAATAAAAAAGCTTAAGGTAATTAAATGCGATTCATCAGTTGAAAGCCTATTAATTGCTTTAAGAGGGATTCCCAAGGAGCGAGTAAAGGATAATAGAAGGTTTATTCGTCAATGCTATCTTAAAGACACAAATATAGCTTGTTATATAAACGGATTAGTCCCACCAATAAAACCTTTTGATGTTATAACACTATCTTCACTCTACTATTATCTTACCAATGCGTTTTTCTTTTTTGATCCTGAAATAGCAAAAGACATAATAGGAGCCATAATAACTGATTGCAAAGATAAATCACCACAATATGCCACTATTGTTTTAAGTGCAGCGCAAAGTGCATCAACAACAAATATTTTTAAAGCCCAAAATCAAATATATAGCAATAAAGAACCTCAATCAGGCATTAATAGATAATAATCATATTATATATAAAAAATTAAACTAAGCGACAATAAATTTGTCGTTTTTATTTTGTAAAACACCTTTCCTTTAAATAATAAATAATGTATAATAAAACATGGTGACTCTTATGAAAAGCAAACTAAATAATAAATTAATACAAGAAATATCATCTATTAAAGATGAACCAAAGTGGATGCTTGATTTTAGAAAAAAGTCTTTAAAGACTTTTCTAACTAAATCAAATCCACAATTTGGTCCTGAAATAAAAATAGATTTTAATAATATAACATACTATAAAAAGGAATCGGATTTTATAGCTAATGATTGGGAAAATGTTAGATGTGATATTAGAAAAACTTTTAATGATATCGGCTTGCCTGATGCTGAAAAAAGATATTTAGCCGGCACTCACGCTCAGTATGAAAGTGAAACGATATATCACAATATGATAAAAGAACTAGATGATAAAGGCATAATATTCTGCGATACCGATACAGCTTTAAAACAATACCCTGATATATTTAAAAAATATTTCAATACACTAGTAAAATATGATGAAAATAAATATACAGCTTTAAATGGAGCAGTATGGAGTGGCGGAACTTTTATATATATGCCTCCCAACACACAACTAGATAGACCACTACAAAGTTATTTTAGAATTAATAGCAAAAACATGGGCCAGTTTGAAAGAACACTAATTATAGTTGATGAAAATTCATCTCTTCATTATATGGAAGGATGTACCGCACCAACATATAATGAAGATGCTCTTCACGCAGCAGTAGTAGAAATATTCGTTATGAAAAATGCTAAATGTAGATACACAACAATTCAAAATTGGTCAAGTGACGTATATAATCTGGTCACAAAAAGAGCAATAGTTGAAGAAAATGGATTAATGGAATGGATTGATGGAAATATTGGCTCTAAAGTCAATATGAAGTACCCTACATGTATATTAAAGGGTGATTACTCACAGGGAAATTGTGTTTCAATAGCTGTAGCTAGTAAAGACCAAACCCAAGATGCTGGGGCTAAAATGATTCATTTAGGTAAACATACAAAGAGCAATATAATAAGTAAATCTGTTGCTGCTAATGGAGGTAATTCTTCCTATAGGGGAACAGTAAATATTACAAAAAACGCAAAAAATTCTAAAAGCAAAATAAAATGTGATACAATTATAGTAGATGAATATTCCAAAAGTGATACAATTCCAAAAAACATAGTAAGCAATTCTTCATCAAACATAAATCATGAAGCAACAGTATCTAAAATAAGTAAAGAAAAACTATTCTATCTTATGAGTAGAGGTTTAACAGAAGAAAAAGCTAAAGAGCTACTTATTATGGGCTTTATTGATCAATTTAGAGAAGAACTACCAATGGAATATGCAGTGGAACTAAATGCACTTCTAAAGAATTATTTTTAAAGGAGAAAATATGAAAAAATTATTGATTATGGTTGCTTGCTTGCTATTAATCACAGGTTGTGGATCAAATACTAATAAGTTAGAAGAAGAATTAACAATAATTGGAAACGATTATTACTCAAAATACATGATCGGGAATAATTTAGATATAGCTGTAATATCTCTTAAAGACTTTCGTGAAGTCAATGAAAACATGGGTGAAGACTATGATTTATCCCTATTTAAAAATTGTGATGAAAGTACAAATATTAAAATTTACTTAAAAAGTGGTACAACTCAAATAGAAAAATACGAATTTGAATTAAATTGTGAAAATTAAAGTTTTTAAAAATTATAAAAAGATTGTAAGCAAATAATATAGTTTTATTAAAAAAAAATATATTATTTGTTTTTTTGATATATAAAAATAGTTCATATTTTCTATTTGCTAACAAATTAAAAACAAGATATTATCTCTACAGAAAGGAGGAAAAATGTTAAATCAAACAGTAATAGTAGGAAGATTAGTAGCAGACCCACAAATATATGAAACTGAAAATGGCAGCAAAGTATCTCACGTTACAGTAGCTGTTCCAAGAAGTTTCAAAAATATTGAAGGAGAATATGATACTGATTACATATCTTGTGTTTTATGGAGAGGAGTAGCTGAAAATACTGCAACTTATTGTAAGAAAGGAGATTTAGTTGGAGTAAGAGGCAGATTACAAACAAGAGAATTTGAAGTAGAAGAAGAAAAAAGAAAAACATTAGAAGTTGTTGCCGAAAAAATAACGTTCCTATCATCAAAAAGAAAAGAGCCACTAGAAGAAGACTAAAAAATATAGTCTTTTTTTTATGAATGTGTTAAAATGTTATAAGAATTTAGGAGAAAAAATGAAAAAGAATTATATTACATTATTATCAGCTGCTTTCCCATATATTGGACTACCTTTATACTTTGCAAACAAAGAAGAGAAAAAACTTGCAAAACAAATTTTGCAAGCTACAATTTTAGGCTTTATTCTAGAAGTATTAATAGGTTACTTAATTAAATACTTTGTTTAATTTTATAATCATTATAGAATATATCATCTGGTTTTAAATTAAATATTATAGAAATCTTTATAGCCATATTATAAGATAAAGTTCTAGTGCCATTTTCTATTTGCCAATAAAAAGTCTTACTTATACCTAAAAAATCTGCCATATCTTGTGTTGTATAATTAAATTTAAGACGAATTGTTTTTAATTTATTCATACTATTCACCAATATAATTTTATATTAACTTTAAGTTAATTACAACAATATTTTCACTTTTAGTTAACTTTGACAATATTTATTATTATTTAGATATAATAATATTAACAAATGGCTAACAAGGATGTGAAATTATGATTATAGGTGAAAGAGTAAAACAAGCTAGAATTGAAAAAGGTTATACACAAGGAGAACTAGGCAAAATAATAGGCGTTTCAAAGGTATCAGTTTGTGGTTATGAAACTGGTAATCGTACTCCAACAATTGATGTACTAATTAAATTAATAGAAACATTAGATATAAGCAGTGACTATTTGATTGGTAATGATATAAGAGTAGTAAGTGAAGAAGAAGAACCATATCAAATGATGATAGCCAAAGAAGATTTAAAAATACTACAAGCCATAAAAAACAATCAAGCTTTATACAATCAATTATACAAAGATCCAGAGCGAACAATTAAACTAATAAATCGCAAATTAAAATAGATTTTATCTATTTTTTTTGTTTAATATATAGTATAATAAATAAGTAATTACAGTTTATTTTAATAAATTTGTATTAAGGAGGATTTATGGAAATGTTAAACAAAAATGATGTTTATCATGTTGCAAATTTAGCAAAATTAGCACTTGATGAAGAAGATGCAGAAAAGTATCATGGACAGTTAAATGATATTTTGACAGAAATAGAAAAAATAGAAACAGTTGATATAAAAGAGCAAGATATAATGATATCCTCTTCTAATAATACAAATAGATTCAGTAACGGATCAACAACACATATTTCAAAAGATGAAGTTTTGGCTAGAGCTTCAAGAACTAATGGTGACTTTATAGTAGTAAGTAGTGTATTTAATGACTAATTATTTAAGTTTATCAGTAAAAGAAATTCACAAGTTATTAATAGATAAAAAAACCGTGCCATTAGATTTAGTTAAAGAAGCCTTAGAAAAAATAGAGAACAGTAATTTAAATTCCTTTATAACAATAAATGAGAGTGCTTTAGAAGAAGCAAAATCTTTAGAAGGATTAAATATAGATAATCCTTTATTTGGAATACCTGTTGCTATAAAAGATAATATATCAACAAAGAATTTAAGAACAACTTGTGCATCACATATGTTAGAAAACTACGTGCCTTTATATGATGCTACAGTAATTGAAAAAATAAAAGAAAAACACATGATTATAATTGGAAAAACCAATATGGATGAGTTTGCTATGGGTTCAACTGGTGAAACTAGTTACTTTGGAAATACTTTAAGCCCACTTGATAATACATTAGTGCCAGGTGGATCTTCCTCAGGCAGTGCAGCATCAGTTGCCGCCAACATTGTTCCAGTAGCTTTAGGTTCAGATACAGGTGGCTCAATTAGACAGCCATCTAGCTTTTGTGGCATTGTTGGATTAAAGCCTACTTATGGTAGAGTATCAAGATATGGTTTAATAGCTTTCGCATCAAGTTTAGATCAAATTGGACCAATTACTAGAAACGTTTATGATAACGCACTAATGCTAAATATAATAAGTGGAATGGATGAGAAAGATCAAACAAGTAGCGAAAAAGAAGTTGAAGACTTTACAAAAAAAATAGGAAAAGACATAAAAGAATTAAAAATAGCTGTTCCAAACTTTTATATGGGAAATGCCATCAATGAAGAAGTGAAAAATAGTGTTAAAAATATAATAAACTTGTTAGAACAGCAAGGTGTTAAAATAGATTATATTGATATGCCATATTTAGAATATGCCATACCTTTATATCAAACAATCGCCTTAGGTGAAGCATCAAGCAACTTAGCTAGATTTGATGGAATAAAATATGGTTATTCAACAGAAGAAACCCTTGATATTGACACCTTTGTAAAAAAGACTAGAAGCATTGGCTTTGGTAATGAAGTAAAAAGAAGAATCATGATAGGATCTTACGTTTTAAGTGGTAAAAATGCTGATAAATATTATATAAAAGCCTTAAAACTAAGAAAAGAATTAACTAATAGTTTTAAGAAAGTTTTTGAAAAATATGATCTAATAATAGGACCAACTAATACTAATGTTGCTTATAAATTAGGAGTTAAACAAGATGACGCTTTAAAAAGTTTTTATGATGATTTATTAACTATACCAGTTAATATGGCAGGACTACCTGCAATATCAATTCCAATTGGTTACAACAGTGAAAAGCTGCCTATTGGAATGCATATAATTGGCAACTATTTTAAAGAAGACGTTATTTATCAATTAGCTAGTTATATAGAAGAAAATAGAGGTGATGCTAAATGTTAAAGCCAACTATTGGAATAGAAGTACACGTTGAATTAAATAGCAAAAATAAAGTGTTTTCAAATAGTATTAATAGTTTTAAAGAAGCACCAAATACTAATATTTCAGAAATAGATATAGCTTACCCTGGAACACTTCCAACATTAAATAAAGAAGTTCTAGAAATGGCTTTAAAAGCTGCTTTAGCCCTTAACTGTAACATAAACAAACACATGCATTTTGATAGAAAAAATTACTTCTATCCAGATTTACCCAAGGGTTATCAGATAACACAAAAGAATACTCCAATAGGTTATGATGGTTATATTGAAATAAATGTTCAAGGAGAAACCAAAAGAATAGAAATAGAACGTGTTCACATAGAGGAAGATACTTGTAAAAGTATTCATTACAATAAAGAAACATTCTTAAACTATAATAGAGCTGGAGTTCCTTTAATTGAAATAGTAACAAAACCAGTTATCAAAAGTTCAGAAGAAGCTGTTTTATATATTGAATCCTTAAGAGAGCAACTACTTTATTTAAATATAAGTGATGTTAAAATAGAAGAAGGCAGCATGAGATGCGATGCTAATGTATCACTTAGTGATAATGATATATTAGGTACAAAAACAGAAATAAAAAATATTGGTTCAATTACTAACGTTGGGTTAAGTATTGAGTATGAAATAAATAGACAAAAAGATTTAATAGAAAATGGCATTAAAATTGTTGAAGAAACAAGAAAATTTGATGATAAGTCAAGACAAACAATATTAATGCGTACAAAAGAAACAGGAAACGATTATAGATATTTTCCAGAACCAGATTTAGCGTTTGTTGATTTAACTGATGAGTATATAAACAAAGTTAAATCTAACCTGCCAGTTTTGCCAAATACAATTAGGCAAAAATACATAGAAGCTGGAATTAATAATCACAATATAAAAACAATTATATCTAATAAAGATATATGTGATTTTTACGAAATAATATTTGATAAAGTTGCTCCAGAATTAGCTGCCAATATTCTTACTGGTGATATAATTAAAGAGTTAAATAAAAATCATATTAGTATAAAAGAAAGCAAACTAACAGGCGAAGAATTTATTAATTTAATTAAAGCCCTTGAAAATAATAAGATATCGTCAAAGCAGTGTAAAGACTTAATCCCACTTATAATGAGTGGTGAAAAAGTAGAAAAGTTAATTAGTAATAGCAGCTTTCAATTAATAACAGATAAAACAGAACTGTCTGATATTATAGATAAAGTATTAGCAAATAACCCTGTTTCAATAGAAGATTATAAGGCCGGCAAAGATAGAGCGGTTAAGTATTTGATGGGTCAAATTATGAAAGAATCACAAGGAAAAGCTGATCCCAAAACAGTATCAGTAGAACTGATAAGTAAATTAAAAAGTTTGTAATTGTATTTTTAATATAGTATAATTTAATTGAGGTGAAAAAATGAAATTCATAAAAGAAAATAAAGTACTATCAATTGCTATTCTTATTTTCTTAATTTTAATGATTTTTGCTGGAGTAGGATTATATAAAATTATTATTCCTGACAGCGGTGAGAGTTTATATGGTAATAGATTAGATGGAATAGAATCTGTTCCAATTAGTGAAGAAACTATAAGTGAAATTAAATCAGAAATAATTGCAACTGAAAAAGTTGAAACAGTAGAATATGATTTAAAAGGAAAGCTTGCTAATTTTATGATTACTGTTAAAGCGGATACAGATAAAGTTAGTGCTGAAGCATTAACTGATAAAATTTTGAGTAATTTAACTGATGAACAAAAAGATTTTTATGATATCCAGATTTTTTTAGCAACGACTGAAGAAAGCGAAATTTATCCGATTATAGGATACAAACACACAACATCATTAAACTTTACATGGTCTAATAATTAACAAAGGTGGTAATATGAAAAATAATAAAGCAATTATTATTTCAATAATTGTAATAATACTATTAGCTATATCCTCGGTAGTATATTATGTTTATACTAAAGAAGATAGCGATACAACACTAAATTTAATCGATAAAAAATGGATAGAGAGCAACAAAAACAAAGTATTTGACATATCAGTAATAAACAATATTCCAATATTTAATTATAAAGGAGATGGGATATTCTTTGACTTTATTAATGATATTGAAAGTGATACAGAATTAGATTTTAATCCAATATCTTATAATTATAGTGAAGAAGTTCCATCAGAATATTCATTTGGAATTAAAAAAGAATTAGCGGAAAATGATATTTTAATCTATGAAGATAATTATGTTTTAGTATCAAATAATAGCAACAAATATGACTATCTAGATGATGTAAAAAATATAAATATAGGTGTTTTAAACGATGACTTGGAGTATGTCAATGAATATATAAATACATCAGTTACATTTCAAACATTCAACACAATTGATAAATTGTTTGCTGCTATAACAAGTGAAGATAAAACAGTGGATGCTATAAGTATACCAAGAACCGTTTATCTTGACCGAGTTATAGCTAATGCTAATTTAAATATCGTATATAATATATCTGATTTAAAAGAATATTATGTTTTAACTCTAGGATCAGAAGAAAAGCTAAATACTATTATTACAAAATATCTAAATAATTGGCTAGATAAAAACTATGATGCACTATATAAAGAACATTTAAATGAGAATTATTTTTCATTTAAAAAAGTAGACGAAACAAGTAAAGCTAAATTTAAAGGAAAAACATATATATATGGTTTCGTAAATAACCCACCATATGATTTATTGTATGATTCAAAGCTATTTGGTCTAAATATTGATGTAATAAAAGGCTTTACTGATTTAGCAGGAATAGACCTTACAATTGAAAAATATAGTAGCGATGATTCTTTGATTACAGCATTCAATGAAAACAAAGTAGATTTCCTTTTCAATACAGTAAAAGATACTGATTATGCAATGGATACATATAAAACAACATCAACAGCTAACGAAAGATTAGTGATTGTATCAAGTATTACTAACAATATGACGGTTAATTCTATAAACTCAATTAAAGAAAAAGAAATAATGGTAGTAGAAAACAGCAAAATAAGTAGCATGTTAGAATCAAACGGAAACAAAATAAAAACTTACAGTAATATGTCAGATTTATTAGAAAATGTTAAAAAAGATTCCATAATTGCTATGGATTACTACACATATTACTATTATAATAAAACCAAATTATGCGGATATAAGATAGATTATCTATTCAAATTAAATGATGAATATCAATATTTAATGCGTGACATATCTGATAATATCGTATTCAATGAATATTTTAATTTCTATTTATCTTTTATAAATGAAAGAGAATTTAATAATAATACTTTTGTTAAAATATTATCTTTAAAAGAAGAAAAGCCAATTAACTTATTTGTATTAATATCATGCATCTTAATATTTATACTATTGGTATTAATCGTTTTCTTAAAGAAAATATTATTTAAAAAGAGAAGAAATAAAAAGAACGTATCTATGTCAAAAGCAGATAAATTAAAATATATTGATGTTTTAACATCTCTAAAGAATAGAAATTACTTAAATGACCATATAGAAATATGGGATGATAGTAATGTTTATCCTCAAGCTATTGTTATATTTGATTTAAACAATGTGGCTTATATTAATGATAATTATGGTCATCAAGAAGGTGACAATGTTATAAAAGAAGCAGCCAACATATTAATAAAAAATCAAATAACAAACACCGACATTATTAGAACAAGTGGTAATGAATTCCTAGTATATATGGTAGGATATGATGAAAAACAAATAGCATCCTACATAAAAAAAGTAATGAAAGAATTAAAAGAATTGCCTCATGGCTTTGGAGCGGCAGCAGGATATAGTATCACAACAGATGCTATCAAAACCGTAGATGATGCTGTTAATGAAGCGACAATTGATATGAGAAATAACAAAGAAGAATCTAGCACAAACTAGATTCTTTTTATATGAAAAATATGATATAATATTTACATTATTAAAAAGAGGTGTTTTATGACAAATAAGGAATATAGTAATATAGTAATACCAGAAATTTCAAAGGACTGGACATACTATGAAAACAAATATCCAGAAAGAAATCTAGAAAAATGTGCAATGGTTACAAGATTTGCTCCAAGCCCAACCGGATTTGTACATATGGGAAGCTTATATACATCATTCTCTGATTTGCAAATGGCTAAGCAAACAAATGGAGTAGCCTATCTTAGAATTGAAGATACTGATGGAAAAAGAACAGTTGAAAATGGTGTTGAAGGAATAATAAATGACTTTAAGAGTTTAAATATAACTTGGGATGAAGGTCCAACACAAGGTGGCGCCTATGGACCATATATTCAAAGCGAACGTATGGATATATATAAAGCTTTTGCCAAAAAATTAATAGAAGAAGAAAAAGCATATCCTTGTTTTATGACAGAAGACGAAATAAATCAAGTAAGAACAATGCAAGAAGTTGGAAAACTTAGAATTGGTATATATGGAACTTACTCAAAATATCGTAATTTAGGTAAAGAAGAAGCGATAGCAAAAATCAAAGCCGATACTCCTTACATAATTAGGTTCAAATCAAATGGAAACTTTGAAAACAAAATCATTTTAGATGACTTAATAAAAGGTAAAATTGAAATGCCAGAAAATGATCAAGATATTGTTATTATTAAATCAGATGGCCTTCCAACTTATCACTTTGCCCATGTAGTAGATGACCATTTAATGCGTACAACTCATGTGATAAGAGGAGATGAGTGGGTATCATCATATCCAATACACGATGAATTATTTAAATCACTAGGCTTTAAATTACCTTACTTTGCTCATATAGCTCCTATAACAATAAAAGAAGGAGAAGCAATAAGAAAATTAAGCAAAAGAAAAGATAAAGAAGCAGCAATTAGCTATTATAGTCAAAAAGGAATACCAGCTGATGTTATTAAATTATATTTAGCAACTGTAAATAACTCTGGGTTTGAAGATTGGTACACTAGAAATCCTAATTTAACAATAGATGATTATACATTTGAATTTTCTAAAATGCCTATAGGTGGCTCATTATTTGATATAGAAAAATTAAATAGTATATCTAGAATATACTTTAGTAGTCTAACCGCAGCTAAAATATATGATGGATTAAAAGAATATACAGAAACTTACGATAAAGAATTTAATGAAATTGTTAAAAGAGAAAAAGAATACACAACTAATGTTTTAAATATTGAAAGAAATATAGCAAAGCCAAGAAAAGATATATCTTCATATAGTGATATTAAAGATCTTAATTGGTACATGTTTGATGAACTTTTTTTTGAAAAAGAAAAGAATTATGAATTTCAAAAAATTAACGATAAAAATGAAATTGCTAATATAATAAAAGAATACTTTAATTCATATTTTGATTTAAACGATGATAAAGATACATGGTTTAATAAAGTAAAACTGCTTTGTGATAAATTAGGATATGCCTCAAACATGAAAGAATTTAAACAAAATCCTGATATCTTTAAAGGAAATGTATCTGATATAGCAACAGTTATTAGAGTTTCTTTAACTACAAAGAGTCAAACACCAGATTTGTATGAAATAATGCAAGTTATGGGAATGGACAGAATAAATAAAAGAATAGACTATTTAAATAACAACAGATAAATATGAGAAAAATCTCATATTTTTTAATTAAACTATCTTTTTTATAAAATTTATTGTAAAATTATATTAATAATACAGGAGGTTAATATGGGCATATTTGATAAATTAAAAAATGTATTTAAAAAAGAAGAATTATCTTCTTATGATAAGGGCTTAGAAAAAGCAAGAAACAATTTTACTTCAAAACTAAATCTATTAAGCAACAAATATAAAAAAATAAACGAGGAATACTTTGAAGAATTAGAGGAAATTTTAATTGAGGCAGATGTTGGAGTACAAACTGTTTTATCATTTACAGAAAAATTAAAAAAAAGAATAAGCAAAGAAAAAATAGAAAACCCAAAAGATTTACTTGAAATCATTATTGATGAATTATTCATAATATACGTAAACAATGAAATAATAGAAAACAAAATTAATTTTGCAAAAGAAGGACCTACCGTAATCTTATTTGTTGGAGTTAATGGGGTAGGTAAAACTACAACCATAGGTAAATTAGCTTATCAACTACAAGAAAAAAACAAAAAAGTATTATTAGTAGCAGGAGATACTTTTAGAGCTGGGGCTATTGAACAAATACAAGAGTGGGCAAACAGAACCAATGTAAGAGTTATATCTAGTCCTGATAAAGATCCATCAAGTGTTATATATGATGGTATTACAATAGCCAAAGATGAAAAATATGACGTGGTTTTAATTGATACAGCTGGTAGACTTCAAAACAAATCAAACTTAATGAATGAGCTATCAAAAATAAACAAAGTTATAGATAGACTAGTACCAGGTGCTCCTCATGAAACATTGCTAGTGATTGATGCAACAACAGGGCAGAACGGAATTAGTCAAGCCAAGAGCTTTAAAGAGATAACTAATATTACAGGTATTGTTTTAACTAAATTAGATGGAACAGCAAAAGGTGGAATAGTTTTGGCTATTAAGAATGAAGTGGGAATACCGGTAAAATATATCGGCTTAGGTGAAAAAAAAGAAGACCTAAAAGTATTTGACATTGAAAAATACATATATGGTTTATTTAAAGAAATGATAGATAGGTGATAACATGGAAAATAGATTATATTATATTAATTTATTTGACTATTATGGAGAATTATTAACTGATAAACAAAAAAATTATTTTATGGACTATTTTTTTGACAACTTAAGCTTAGCAGAAATTAGTGAAAATGAAAATATAAGTAGAAATGCTGTTCATAAACAACTAAAAGAAGTTGAAAGAAAGTTAGATTATTTTGAAGAAAAATTAAATCTTTATGAGAAAGCAAATAAAATAAAAGAAGTAATAAAAGAACTAGATAAAGAAACAAGAAACATTATAGAAGAATTAATATAGGGAGGAATTATGCTAGGTAATATAGTATATATCAACGATAACATAGCCCATATTCAAATACCTGACGGCACACCAATTGGAGCCAACTTAATGAACATGCATGTTATTTTTGAAGATGAGAGTAAAAAAATATTAGGAGAAGTAGAAGACATTAGTAAAGAAATTATTAAAGTGCGCTTCTTAGGAGAAATAGTAAATAACAGTTTTATAGGCGGAGTAATAAGGAAACCATCACTATCAGCAAACTTGCGTATTATAACTAATGATGAAGTAAAGCTGATCGTGGGTTCATCAAATGAATCAATAACAATTGGAGAAAGTCCTCTATATGACGGATATCCTATAACAGTAGATATTAACGAATTTTTTGGCCATCATCTAGCTATATTTGGCAATACCGGTAGTGGTAAGTCATGTGGAGTAGCGAGAATTCTACAAAATGTATTTCAAAATCAAAACATTGTTCCATATAAGGCAAACTTTCTAATATTTGATTCATATGGCGAATATAAAAATGCTTTTAAAAACATTGGTTCTATTAATTCTAATTTTAATTTCAAATTTTATACAACAAGCAAGCCTGAAGAAAATAGCTTTAGCTTAGAAATCCCCCCATGGCTTATGTCAATTGATGACTTTTCTCTACTTCTTGGGGCAGATACACATTCACAAATACCAATGATTGAAAGAATGTTAAAACTAACAAGGATATTTGCTTCAAAAGATGATCAAGCCACTAGTTATAAGAATCACTTAATAGCTTCAGCTATCATGATGATTTTATATACTAATCAGACTTCAGCCAGTAAAAGAAATGATATATTTTCCATATTAAACACGTGCTCAACTAATGAATTTAATTTAGAAGCTCCAGTTCAAGGAATAGGGTATGTTAGAAAATTTCGTGAATGTTTTTTAATAGATTCAACTGGCCAATTTTCAGAAAGCATTTTACTAACTCAATATGTAAGTAGTTTTATAAAAGAAGAATTAAATAAATATGAAGTAGATGATGATTTATTCTTTACTTTAGAAGATGTTGAAAAAGCATTAAACTTTACTTTAATTTCAGAAGGACTGCTTAGAAATGAAAAAGCATATAATGATGCCATAACTTTAAAAGTAAGGCTGCATTCACTAGTAATTAGTGAATATGGAAAATTTTTTAATTATCCAAAATTTATAACACTAGAAAACTATATAGCCAGTTTAGTAACCTATAATGGCAAGAAAGCTCAAATTATTAATTTTAATCTAGAGGATATTGATGACTCTATAGCAAAAGTAATAGTTAAAATATATACAAGATTACTCTTTGAATTCACAAAAAAATTAACAAAAAGAGCAAGTATACCTTTTCACATCTTTCTAGAGGAATCACACAGATATGTTCAGCAAGATAATGATAACTTTTTATTAGGATATAACGTGTTTGAAAGAGTGGCCAAAGAGGGAAGAAAATATGGTTTAGTTTTAGACTTGATAAGTCAAAGACCAGTTGAACTATCGGAAACCGTAATCTCACAGTGTAGTAACTTTTTAATATTTAAAATGACACACCCAAGAGATATTGAATATATTAAAAAAATGATACCTAATGTAAGTGCTGAAATAATTGAAAAGCAAAAAAGCTTACAACCAGGAACTTGCGTAGCCTTTGGAAGTGCATTTAAAGTTCCAATGATTATTAAACTAAAGCAAGCTGATCCAGAACCATCCAGTGGTAATAGTGATATATATGCTAATTGGCAGGTAAAAGGGAAACAATAATATTACATGTAAAAAAATGTAAATTTAAGCAAAAAGATTGTCATTTATTTCTAAATGTGTTAATATTTAAATGTAAGTAAAAGTAAGGTGGTGATGATATGAAAAATAAAAAAGGTTTTACATTAATTGAACTTTTAGCCGTTATCGTTATATTAGCGATTATAGCAGTTATAGCAACACCAATAATCTTAGGAGTAATTGATGATGCTAGAACATCAGCAGCGGAAGATTCGGCTTATGGAGCACTTGATGCAATAAAGTCTTACTACGCCACATCACAAATATCAGCAAGTCCAGCAGCATTACCTTTGACAATAAATTTTGCCACACCAGCTGATGTTGCATTATTATCAATGTCAGGTACGGTGCCAACAGCAGGGTCAGTTACATTGTCAGCGGCAGGAGCATTTACTGTAACAGGGTTAACTGTAAACGGATATACATGTACTTATACTAGTGGAGCATTTTCTTGCTCATAATTTAAGGAGAATATTATGAAAAACAATAAAGGATTTACTTTAATAGAACTTTTAGCTGTTATCGTTATATTAGCGATTATAGCTGTTATAGCAACACCAATAATCTTAGGAGTAATTGATGATGCTAGGACAAAAGCAGCTGAAAATTCAGCTTATGGAGCACTTGATGCAGTAAAATCATACTATGCTACATCACAAATAGGTGATACTCCAGTAACTTTACCAATAACTATTAATTTTGGCACACCAGAAGCAGGTGAGTTGGCAGGCACTGTACTTTCAATGTCAGGTACAAAACCAACAGCAGGAACTATAACACTAGCAACTACTGGAGCATTTACAGTAGGAACAGCATTAACAATTTCTGTAAGTGGAACAAACTATAGTTGTAGTTATGCAAGTAATGAGTTTACTTGTGCAAAAGCTGCATAATTAATATATAAATATTAAAAGGCCTATATGGCTTTTTTTTTTGTTTATTTTGTTATATAATAAATATATATAAAGAATAGAGGTAATTTATGCTTGGAAATATTATAGGAATAGAAGATAATAACATATTAATAAAATTAAATGTTGAACTTGATAAAATTCAAAGTTTGATTAACATGTATGTTGTATTTGATGATAATCAAAAATTAATGGTTGGCGAGATAGTAGATATTAAAGAGGGAATAGCTTCAGTTAATTTGCTAGGAGAGTTAATTAATGATGAGTTTGTTTTTGGCGTTATAAGAAAACCTTCATTTGGTTCAGGAGTAAAATTAATCAGTAAAGAAAAAATTCCAATGATTATAGGTTCACAATCATATGACGAAAAAGAAGATTTGATTTTAGGACAAAGCCCAGTATATGATGGAATAAATGTTGGAGTTAATATTAATTCTTTCTTTAACAATCACTTTGCTATTTTTGGCTCTACTGGTAGTGGTAAATCATGTAGTGTTGCTAGAATATTTCAAAATTTGTTTGAAAAAGAGACAAGCATTCCATATAAAGCAAATATTTTTATTTTTGATGCCTATGGAGAATATCACACTGCATTTAGTAAACTACACGATAAAGTTCCAGAAATTAACTTTAAATCGTACACAACTAATTTAGAATTTAGTGAAACCGAAATAATTAAAGTTCCGTTATGGTTTTTAGGAGTAGATGATATCGCCCTTTTATTATCAGCAGATAAACACTCACAACTTCCCATAATAGAAAAAGCTTTAAAATTAATTACCATATTTGCTAAAGAAGAAGAAGTTGTAATTAAACAAAAAAACGATATCATCGCACGTGCTTTATTAGATATTTTAAGTAGTGGTAGGCCATCTCCTCAAATAAGAGATCAAATATTTTCAATACTATCACATTTTAATACATCAGAATTAAATCTAGAAACAGAAATATTTCAACCAGGCTATACCAGACCTTTAAAGCAATGTTTATTAATAGATGCATCAGGTAAAATTAGAGAGATGGAATTAATTACAACATTTATGAATAGTTTTCTAATTGAAAATATAGATTTAAATCTACCAGATGGAACATTTAAATATACCTTGACTGATTTAAAAGACGCTTTTGACTTTGCTCTAATAAGCGAAGGAATATTAAAGAGTGATAAAATATATGATGAAACAAATGCTTTAAAAGTAAGATTATATTCATTAGTTAATAGTAATTATAGCAAGTACTTTGATTATCCAGAGTATGTATCAAAAGAAGCTTATATTAGACAATTATTAACCGCACCAGATGGTAAAAAAGCTCAAATAATAAACTTCAATATAAATTATATTGATGATAGATTTGCTAAAACTTTAACCAAGATATATTCAAAATTATTATTTGATTTTGGAAAAGATATAAATAAAAGAACATCTATGCCTTTTCACATAATACTAGAAGAAGCCCATAGATATGTTCAAAATGATACAGATATCGATTTAATAGGCTATAACATATTTGATAGAATTACCAAAGAAGGTAGAAAATATGGTGTTATCCTAGGCTTAATTACTCAAAGACCATCAGAAATGAGTGAAACAGCTTTGTCACAATGTAATAACTTTTTAGTATTTAAAATGCTGCACCCAAGGGATGTAACATATATAAAAGACATGGTTCCAAACATTACGACTGAAATAGTCAAAAGGCTTAGAATTTTGCAACCTGGCACATGTATTGCCTTTGGTGGAGCATTTAAAGTGCCAGTCTTAGTAAAATTTCAAATGCCAGACCCTGAACCAACAAGTAATAACTGTGACATAATTGATAAATGGTTTGTTACGAAGAAAGGATGATAAAATGAAAAAAATAACCATTGATGGAAACGAAGCATGTAGCTATACTTCATACATATTTACAGAGTCAGCTGGAATTTATCCAATTACGCCATCTAGTCCAATGGCTGAACACATAGACGAATGGAGTAGTAAAGGTAGAAGAAATATATTTAATGACACTGTTAAAGTCGTTGAAATGCAAAGCGAAGCAGGAGCTGCTGGATTTGTTCACGGCTCTTTAGCAGCTGGCATTTTAACTTCAACTTATACAGCAAGTCAGGGATTATTATTAATGATTCCAAACTTTTATAAAGTAGCAGGAGAAATGCTACCTTTAGTAGTACACGTTGCAGCTCGTAGTCTAGCCACTCATGCACTATCCATATTTGGTGACCATCAAGACATATATGCCGCAAGAAGCACAGGTATAATGATGTTAGCTTCATCTTCCGTACAAGATGCAGCTTTACTTTCTGCTGTAGCTCACTTATCTGCAATTAAAATGAGTTTACCTATAATGCACTTCTTTGATGGCTTTAGAACAAGTCATGAAATTGATAAAATAAACATACTAAATGCCGAAGACTATCAAGATATCATAGACTATGGTGCTATTGAAAAATTTAGAAGAAAAGCACTAAATCCAAATAATCCTGATACTAGAGGAACTGCACAAAACGATGATGTTTATTTTCAAGCAACAGAAGTAAGAAATAAATACTATAATGCCGCACCAGATGTTGTAAATTACTACATGGGTGAAATTAATAGAAAAGCCAAAACTAATTATAAACCATTTAACTATTATGGCAGTGAAAATGCTGAACACGTTATAGTAGCAATGGGTTCCGTTTGTGAAACTATAAAAGAAACAATAGACGCACTAGGCGAAAAATATGGGCTTATGGAAGTACATTTATATAGACCATTTTCTAAAGAATACTTTATAAACGAACTACCAAGCACAGTAAAAAGTGTAGCAGTACTAGATAGAACTAAAGAGCCTGGTAGTTTAGGTGAACCATTATATTTAGATGTAAAGAGCATTTTAGATATTCCTGTTTATGGAGGAAGATATGGTCTTTCATCAAAGAATACAACACCAAAAGATATCAAAGCTGTATTTAATATGTTAGAGACTAGCCCTTTCCACAACTTTACAATTGGTATAGAAGATGATATTACAAGTTTAAGTTTAAAAGTAGATAAAACATTTAAAATATCTTCATCTAAAGAATTCTTAATTTATGGTTATGGATCAGATGGTATGGTAAGCGCATCAAAATCAATTATTAAATTAATTGGCGAAAATACAGATAATTATGTCCAAGGATATTTTCAATATGATTCAAAAAAATCAGGCGGCGTTACAGCTAGTCATTTAAGGTTTGATAACAAACCAATTAGAAGTACTTATTATGTAGAAAGTCCTAGTTTAGTAGTATGTACAAAAGACAAATATTTAGATGATTTTGATTTATTAAGTCACATAAAAGAAAATGGAACGTTTATCTTAAATACCATTAAAAATGAACAAGAATTAATTATTCCAGAAAAAACCGCTAAAATAATAAAAGAAAGAAATATTAAATTCTATACAATTAATGCCTATGAAATAGCCGCTAAAGTAGGGCTAGGTAATAAAATAAGCACTATTATGGAAGCAGTTATAATTCAAGTTTCAAATATAATTGATTTTAACGAAGCAAAAGATAAAATGAAAGCTTTAGCTAAAGAAAAATTTGGCAAAAAAGGCGATAAAATAGTACAATCCAATTATGATGCTATTGATTTAGCTGGCAGCTATTTAAAAGAAGTAACGAACATTTTAACAAAAGAAAATGAAAACTATTCAAGTTCAGTATTTGAAATGATAACTCATAGAAAAGGTAATGAACTTAAAACATCAGACTTTGAGCACATGCAAGATGGTAGATATATAAAAGGAACTTCGGCTTTAGAAAAAAGAATGATAAGTGATGTTGTTCCAAACTGGGATAAAGAAAACTGTATTACATGTAACTTATGCTCTGTAGTTTGTCCTCACGGCGTTATTAGACCATATCTAATAAGCGAAGAAGAATATAAAGAAATGCCAGAGTACTTACAAAATAGGTGCATAAAAGCTCTAGATCGTAATTTGGCAGATTATTATTTTACAATTGGTATTTCTGTAAAAGATTGCACTGGATGTGGCTTATGTATTAAATCTTGCCCAGGAAGAAGCGGCAACAAAGCTTTAACTCCATTTAATTTAGATGAAGCATTAAAGAAAAAGGAGCAAGATGCATTTGACTATTTAGATAGCAAAATAACCGAGAAAAAAGTATCAAAAGATTTAATTAAAAACACCCAATTTACTAAACCAAAATTTGCCTTTAGTGGAGCATGTGCCGGATGCGGTGAAACCCCATATATAAAACTCTTAACTCAAGTATTAGGTGAGGGCATGATAGTCGCTAATGCTACAGGATGTTCATCTATCTATGGAGGATCATTCCCATCAACTCCATATACAATTCCTTGGGCTAACTCATTATTTGAAGACAATGCTGAATTTGGTTATGGAATATTAATAGCTAACAACATAATGAGAAACAGAGTACGAGAAATACTCTCTAACAATATTGAAGTTGATAAAGAGTTAATAACTAAATGGCTAAATAATAGTAACGACTATGAAATAACTAAAGAAGTATATGAAAATATTGACTACAATAAAATACCAGAACTAATTCCATATAGAGAATACATTCCATACAGAAGTGTATGGACTATTGGAGGAGACGGTTGGGCATATGATATTGGATATGGTGGAATAGATCATGTTCTAGCAAGTAATGATAACGTTAATATATTAGTTTTAGATACACAAGTATATTCTAATACCGGGGGACAATCATCTAAAGCAAGCCCAATAGGAAGTATAGCTTCATTTACAAACTCAGGAAAGAAAATAGCGAAAAAAGATTTAGCTCATATAGCTTTAAGCTATCCTCATGTCTATGTTGCTACAGTATCACTTGGAGCTAATCAAAATCAATTGTTAAAAGCGTTTAATGAGGCTTCAAAATATGATGGACCATCAATTATTATAGCTTATGCTCCTTGCATATCTCATGGTATAGAGGGTGGGTTAGCTAATAGTATTGATATGGAAAAACTAGCCACATCTTCAGGATATTTTCCAATATTTAGATATAATCCTGAAACAAAACTATTTAGCTTAGATAGTAAGAATGTTAACTTTGATTTATATGATGAATTTTTAAGTAAACAAACTAGATATTCGATGCTTAAAAAAATAAATCCTTCCAAAGCAGAAGAATTATTAAAAGAAAATAAACAAAATGCCATGGAAAGATTTGAATATTATAAATCATTAGAAAAATAATACAAAAAAAAGAACAGCCCCCCTGAAAGGCTGCTCATAAAAGAATAAAAAGGGGTTGGCTAGTGTGATACTAGCAGCCAATTCGCCTAATTCGAATTGGTACCTTATATACTAATGCAAAAAGGTTGATTTGTCAACCTTTTTTATTAAAATAAAATTTAATAGTAGTGTTGATATAAAGTCTTTTATTTGTTATAATGTTTAAAGATAGAGGTGCTACATGACAGTATTATTTTTATGTATTAAGATCTTTTGTGCGAGAATCATGGACGTTTCATTAGGAACTCTTAGAATGATAGTAACAGTTAAAGGAAAAAAACTATTAGCTGCCTGCATCGGTTTCTTCGAAGTTTTAATTTGGTTTTCAATTGTAAGAGAAGCTTTAAATACTGACGAAACAAGTGTTTTTATAGCTGTATTTTATGCATTAGGATTTGCTACAGGAACATATATAGGCGGATTCCTATCTGATGTTTTAATAAAAGGCACACTAAGTGTACAAGTTGTTTTATCTAACCAAGACTTTTATGTTGTAGATCAAATTAGAAATCATGGATTTGCCGTATCTGTAATGGACGTTAAAGGCAAAGAAGAAGACAAAGATAAATTTATGCTATTTATTGAAATAGATAAAAAGAAAGTAGATCAATTAACTAAATTAATAAAGAAATTAGATAGTAGAGCGTTTATAGTTGTAAATGAAACTAAAATGGTCCAAAACGGATTCTTTAAATAAAATCACCTACGGGTGTTTTTTTCTTGATAACAGAACTTCTGTTTGCTATAATATATATAGAGTAGGTGAGAATATGACTAAAGAAGAAGAAATCATTATTTGTCCAGAATATATAGCTAACAAAGAAATAAATAATAATCCCTTTTTAAATAGAAAATATTATAGATTAAATGAATTTATAAATAAATATATATATAAATATAAAGATAGTACCCTCTATTATATTTCAAATAAATATAACATGTTACCAAGCAACGCAAAGATAATTATGGATAATTTATACTATATAGAAAACGCATTAAATGATAAGACCAAATATCTACTAGATATAAAGGAAGATTTAATAAAAAATAATTACATAATTTACAATAAATACTTTACCCATTTCATCAAAAACAAAAAAATAAACGTTATAGGTTATAGTGAAAGCAAGTATTTAAAAAATCTATTTAAAAATTTAAACAGCAATTTTATCAAAAATAAAGAAATTAATAAGAAATTTCAAATATATAAGTTTCACAACATAGAAGAAGAAGTTGTATTTCTTGCTACAAATATTAGTAAATTAATCAATAAAGGAATAGATATAAACAAAATAAAAATAAGAAAAGAAGAAGAATATATAAATACTATTAATAAAATATTCCCATTATTTAATATTCCATATGAATTAAATTCAATGACTTCTTTGTTCTCATTAAACAAAGTAAAAGATTTTTTAAATAATATAGATGATAATAAAAGAATAAATGAACTGCAAAAAGATATTGACAGCCTTGGGTTAAATAGTGATATTCAAAACAAGTTAGTAAATATAATTAACAAATATACTGATATAAATCCAACAGTTAAAGAATTTAAACCAGTTTTAATTTATGAATTAAAAAATAATTATATTAAAAATAAAAGCTACACTAATTGTGTAGAGTTTATTGATATATATAATTATGATTTATCAGATATAACTCTGTTTTTAATAGGATTCAATCAAAACAGTATTCCTATTATATATAAAGACGAGGACTTTTTAACAGATAAAGAGAAAGACTTATTAAAAATTGACAATAGCTATGATAATAATAAATTAGAAAAAGAAAAAATTATCAACATTTTAAATACAGTAAATGATATATATATATCCTACAAGGAAGAAACCCCTTTTAATAAATACAACATTTCTAATGTAGTAGATGATATAGACTATGAAATAACTTCTCTAGAATATGATTTTAGTAACAAAGAATATAATAAACTATTATATTCTTACAAACTAGATGAGTTATTAAAATACAATATCAAAGATAATATTACAAATAATTTATATACTAATACTCAAATAGAATACAATACATATTCTAATCTTTTTAATGGGATTAATTTAAAAGAGATAAATTTGAATCTATCAACAACAAACATGGAGCAATTTTTTAAATGCCAATTCAGTTTTTATATTAATTACATTTTAAAATTAGATACTTTTGAAGAAACAACATATATTAAAATCGGTAATTTATTTCACAAAATATTAGAAGAAGTATACAAAAATAAAGTAGAGAAATATGAAGATATAATTGATAAATACCTTTTAGAATACTTTCCAGAACAAACATTAAAGCAACAATTCTATAATCAAAAATATAAAAACTTAATAATAGACATAATTAATATAATTAATAGTTTTGATACAAACTTTGAAAACATAATGTTTGAAGAGTGGTTTAGTGTTCCAAAAACAAATAATATTAAAGTGGTAGGTAAAATAGATAAGATAATGTCTTTAGAAAAAGAAATTAATAATATTGCTGTTATCGATTACAAAACCGGATTCTTACACGCCGACTTTAATAAAGCAAAACATGGCTTTGATATGCAGTTGTTAGTTTATTTATACCTAATAAAGAATAGCTATAAAATTAAAAATCCAAGATTTGTTGGAATGTATTTAATGCCAATATTATATGATACTTTTAAAAGTGATAAAGATAAATCATATAAAGAAATAATAGAAAACAACATGAAACTATTTGGTTATAGTAATACTGACTTATCAATATTAAGTGAATTTGATAAAAACTTAGAAAATTCATTCATCCAAAGTATGAAATTAAAAAAAGATAATTCGTTTTATGCATACTCTAAAGTTTTAAACGATAGTGAAATAGAAGAACTTTTAAAAATAGTAGACAAAAATATAAATGAAGTAATAGATAAAATCAATAAAAGTGATTTTAAAATTAATCCTAAAAGATTAGGTAAAAATAATGTAAGCTGTACTTTTTGCAAGTTTAAAGATTTATGCTACATGACTAATAATGATATCGTAAACTTAAAAGAATACAAAAATTTAGAATTTTTAGGAAGTGATAATAATGACTAAATGGACAGAAGAACAATTAAGTGCCATTTTTACAACAGGTAGTAATATAATAGTTAGTGCGGGAGCAGGTAGTGGTAAAACAGCCGTTTTAACAGAAAGAGTTATAGAAAAGTTAAAATCAGGGATTAATATAAACAATTTAATTGTTTTAACTTTTACCAATGCTGCTGCTTTTGAAATGAAATCTAGGATTAAAGATAGTATTAAAAAAATTCCAGAGTTAAAAGAACAATTAAATTTAATAGATTCTTCATATATAACAACGTTTGATAGTTTTGCTTTATCTTTAGTACGTAAATATCACTACCTTATATCTCTACCTAAAGATATAAGCATCATAGATAATGTATTACTATCCATTAAAAAAAAGGAATTATTAGATTCTATTTTTGAAAGAGCCTACACTGATGAAAAATTTAAATCATTTATAGATACCTTTACAACTAAAGATGATGATAAAATAAAAGAAACAATTGAACTATTTAATGAAAAATTAAATAGTATATCTAATAAGAGTAAATATTTAAATGAATATTTAGATAAACATTATAATTCTAGTTTCATTGAAGAACAGTTTCAAAATTATTTGAAATTATTAGAAAATAATAAAAATGAAATAATATCCATTATAGGCAAACTAAATGATACAGCAACTGATGAAATAATTATCGAATTTGTAAATAAAATTAAAGAAAGTCTATCATTTATATTTAAAGCTAAAGTATATGAAGACTATATAGAAATAGCTAATTATAAAACTCCAACTTTCCCATCTTCTAAAAAAATAGAAGAAAGTAACATTGATGAAATTAAGAAGTACTTCAGTAAATTAAAAACACGAGTTACTTCTTTGCAAGAGTTAACCGATTATAGCAATAAAGATGAAATAATAGATGAAATTATTCAAACAAAAGAATACATAGAAGTCATAGTAAAATTGATAATAAACTACGATAAAAAGATACTAGAATATAAAAGAAGCATTGAATCATTTGAGTTTAATGACATTATGCGCTTTTGTATTGAAATATTGGAAAAAAATCTTAATATAGCTAATGAAATAAAAACAAACACTAATGAAATAATGGTTGATGAATTCCAAGACACTAATGATATTGGAGAATACTTTTTATCACTTATTAGTAATAATAACTTATATATGGTAGGGGATGTTAAACAGTCAATCTATAAATTTAGAAATGCTAATCCGAAAATATTTACAAACACTTATTATTCATATAAAGAAGGAAACGGCATATGTATTGATTTAAATAGAAACTTTAGATCAAGAGAAGAAGTATTAGATAACATTAATCTAATATTCAACTATATTATGGATACATTAGTTGGTGGAGTAGAATATGACGAAAAACAGGCCCTAATCTGTGGTAATAAAACATTTCCTAAAGTAAAAGATAGCAACATGGAGCTTTTATCATATGAGTATAAAAAAACCGAATTGAGTAAAGTATACACAAAAGATGAGCTAGAAATCTTCATTATAGCTGATGATATCCTTAAAAAGATGCAGGAAATGGAGGTTTTTGATAAAGAAACCAAGCAATTACGAAAACCAGTATATAGTGACTTTGCTATTTTGTTAGACCGAAAGAGTAGTTTTGACACATATAAACAAATATTTGAGTATAAAGGCATACCATTAACAATCCACAAAGATGAAACATTTTCATACACTGATGAAATGTATGCTTTAAAGAATTTATTTAAATTAATAAACATATTTAAAACTAAAGACTTTAAAGAATTAAAATATTCTTTTATGAGTGTAGGAAGAAGCTTTATTCTAGAATATAGTGATAAATTATTATATGAAAACATTGATAATATTTTTGAATGTAAAGAATTCAAATCATTCATAGAAAAAATTAATTATTTAGCTCAGTATTCAAATAATAATTCGTTAAGTAACTTGGTTAACGAAACATACAAAACTTTTGATATATATATGAAGTTAATAAAAATAAGTAACGTATTAGAGAAAAGTATTAAATTAGATTATCTAGTAGATGTAAGCAAAAACCTAGAACAAATCGGTTATACCTTGCAAGATTTTGTCTTATACTTTGATGAAATATTTAATATTAAAACAGATATATCTTTTAGCTTAAGTAAAGATACAACCAAAAATGCAGTTAATATAATGACAATTCATAAATCAAAAGGGTTAGAGTTTCCAATATGTTATTTTGCTAGCTTATATAAAGAGTTTAACATTCGAGACGTTAATGGTTCATTCTTATTTGATAACAATATTGGATTAATTTCTCCTATATTTAAAGAAGGCATAAAAGATACAATATATAAGCCACTTGTAAAAAACTCATACTTATTAGAAGATATTTCAGAAAGAATAAGAGTATTATATGTAGCTCTTACAAGAGCAAAAGAAAAAATAGTTTTTGTGTCCAATTTTGAAGACTATGATGAATATCCTACAGTTCATGATAAAGTAGATTTGCTTGATAGAATGGAATATAAAAGCTTTTTAGATATTTTACTTTCTATTAAAAATATATTAAAAAAATATATAAAAAAAGTTGAACCAAATCCTAATAAAAAATACGAAATAGCAAAAAATATACAATATGATAGTTTACTAAATAAAACAGAAATAACATTTGAATACATAAACACTGACAATAAAAAACAAGAATTAGAAGAAAAGACATATTCTAACAAGCCAAGCACCATTGTATCTGCAAACAACATGGAAGATGGTATAGAGATTCATGAAATATTAGAGTACCTAGATTTTAATAATTACAAAGAAGAATTAAATAATTATCAAATTACAGACTTTATTAAAGAGAAAATAATAGCTTTATTTAGTCAACCATTTATGAAGAATATTAACAAATCAAAAATATACAAGGAATATCCTATTAATAATGGTAAAGGAATTATAGATTTACTAATTATAGGAGAAAAGTGTATTGTAGTGGATTATAAAACAAAAAATATAGATAAAGAAGAATATATAAACCAAGTTAGAAACTACATGGAGTATATGAAAAATATTACAAATCTAGAAGTAGAAGGATACATTTACTCTATTATTGAAGAAAGGTATATTGAAGTAAAATGAAAAATGAATTTTTAGAATATATTAAAAACGAAAAAATGTACTCTTCAAACACTTATAGTACCTATGAAAGAATAATAGATGAGTACACTTCATTTTTAAAAAAAGAAGGCATTCAAGAAACTGATATAACTATTCAAGTGATTAGAGGTTATTTAAGAACTTTATATGATAATAAATATTCGTCAAAAAGCATGTGTTTATATATAAGTGCTCTTAGAAGTTATCATAAGTTTTTGCTTAAGAAAAAAATCATTACGAGTAATCCAATGTCTTTAATAAAAAATCCAAAGTTAGAAAAAAGAAACCCTAAATTTTTAAATTACAACGATTTAGATTCGATATATGATGCAATAGATAAAACATCCCCACTGGGAATCAGAGATAACTTGATTATAGAGCTTTTTTATTCAACTGGTGTTCGTGTGAGCGAACTTGTTAATATTAAACTAGAAGATATAAATGAATTCGATATGACCATTAGAATTTTAGGAAAAGGTAACAAAGAAAGAATAGTTCTTTATGGAGAAACACTAAAAGAAAAATTAAATTTATATTTAAATAAGGTTAGAGAAAAATTAAAAAAAGAAAACTCTGACTATTTACTATTTAACAAGAATGGTACAAAATTAACTGATAGGGGCGTAAGAAAAATTATTGATAAAATAGTAAAAAAAACAACACTTAATGAAAAAATAAGCCCCCATATTATTAGGCATACTTTTGCAACCCATTTACTTAAAGAAGGAGCTGATCTAAGAATGGTCCAAGAATTATTAGGCCATTCTAGCTTAGCAGCAACCCAAGTATATACTCATATTACTAATGAACAATTAAGGAATGTTTATTTAAAAACACATCCAAGAGCAAAGGAAAAATAAAATGAGAAGTTTTGAACTATTATATGGAGAAGGAAAAACAGTTGATTTATGTTTATCAGCTTTTAGCTACGAAGAACATGGGAAGAAAGTTATAACACTTAATGCAAATAACGAACCAATAATATCTAAAGTTGAGACCTATTATAAATATTTAGGAAGAGACTTATCTGATACTATTGGCGATGAACTGCTTCTTGAAAAAGCAATTAGATATAATGAAAAAGGCTTTAGTGCTATATTTGTTGATAATGCTCATTTACTATCAGTAAATGATGTTGAACAATTATTTCTTATATCTTTAATATATAATATAAGAGTTGTTTGTTATACCAATAGAGTAGATACCGAAGGTGCTATTAGATGTTGGGAACTTGCTAATATAATAAAAAGAGTTGATGCTTCCAACGGAAGAAATAGTGATGATGTAACATTTATATATGGAGCAATGGATTCATGTAAAACTAGTAGTTTACTAATAAAAGCAGACGTTCTTGAAAGAAGAAAGGGTAAACAAATAATAACAATAAAGCCTAAGTTAGATAGAACGGAAGAATATATAAAGTCTAGAGTTGGCATTAAAAGGAAAGCTGATTTGGTTATAGATAATACAAAGCCCTTAACTATTCCAAACCTAAAAGGACTTGATACTATTCTAGTAGATGAAGCACAATTTTTATCTCCCGATATAATAGAATCTTTAACAGAAAAATGTAAAACGAACGGTATTCATATTATATTTTATGGTTTAAAGAGTGACTTTCGAACACAATCTTTTCCAGGAAGCAAAAAATTATTTCTATTATCAGATCAACTCATAAAACTTGATACAGTATGTGGTTGTACTAATTTTGTTGAATTTAATGCCAGAACTGTAAATGATAGATATGTATATGAAGGAGACCAGTTCGTAGTAGATAATGGTGGTGAAATAGCATATCATTCATTATGTGCAAATTGTTACGTAAGAGATGTTTGGCGACTACCAATTAATGATCATAAGGCACTAGTCAAAAGGTATATGTAATGTATCTTTTTTTTTAAAATAGTGATAAAATGTATTTAATATAGGAGGATTTATGAAAAAAGGATTTACGCTAATTGAACTAATAGCTGTTATTACAATTATAAGCATTATTGCTTTGATTACAACTTCGAGTATATTAGATGTTATTGATACAAGCAAAAAGAAAACAGCACTATTAACTGGTGAAAAAATAATAAGTGCTATAAAAGCTTATAGTGAAACATATGAATTAGAAAATGGTGTTCCTTTTTATAATCAAAGATTATCAATAGAAAATCATTCTTTCACAGGAATAGATATATACTTGAATGATATTTTACCAGAAAAAGGAACAGTTAATATTAGTGATACAGGTGGCGTAACAATAGCTGTTTATAATGATGGTTATTGTGTATCTGGCAGCACTAAAAATTTAAATATTTATGAAGGAGAATGCATAGATGTCTTAACAGCACCTTCGTTTACCATAGCTACAACTGAAAGTATTGATCAAAGTACTCTAACAATTATAGTAAATGCAACAGTATCAGAAGGCCAGGCGCTAGCTACAGAAGCTTATTCATTTGATAATGGAGCTAACTGGCAATCATCAAATGAACACCTTGTTACATCAGAAATTGGTTCATTTAACAATACAATATTAGTTAGAGATAATACACTTACAAATATTTCATCAAAAGATTTCAATATCAGTAAGCTTACAATAGATGCGAACGGTGGAGTAATTTCAGGATTAGATGAAACTCAAATATATTGGTTAGAACCGTCTACAATAGTCTCACTTTCAACACCGATAAAAATTGGGAACACATTTAACAATTGGGTTTTGTCTAGCAACAGCACTACACTTGGAGGGCTAACATATATAATGGGCTCAAGTGAGGAAACTTTAACAGCTAATTGGACCGTTAACACATATGTATTAACTGTAAATGTGGATGGAGGAACATGGAGTGGAACAACACCTCAGGAATTACTATATGGAACATCAACCCCAATAAGTGATCCAACAAAAGTAGGAAACAGCTTTGTTAGATGGGATAAAACTGGTACTGGAAGTGATTTGACAGAAGGAACTTTCACTATTGGTAATGAAAATGCAACATTAACAGCTATATGGTCAGTAAATGAATATATTTTAACAGTAGATAGTAATGGAGGAACGTGGAGTGGAACAACACCTCAAACTCTTGCTTATGGAACAACAATACCTATTAACTATCCAACAAAAACAAACTATACATTTACAGGGTGGAGTAAGTCTAATGAGAACAGTAATATAGATGAAACATCATTCACTATGGGTGATAGTAATATCACACTAACTGCAACATGGCTATTAACTTCTTGCGTACTAACAGTAGATGCTAATGGAGGGGCCTGGAGTGGAACAACACCTCAAACTTTAGCAATCGGGTCAACGACAAATATTGTCAATCCTACGAAATCCGGAAGCGTTTTTGCAGGATGGCAAGTGTCAAGTGGAAGCAGCAATATAAGTGGGACTACGTTCACAATGGGGAATGAAGATACTACTTTAACGGCATTGTGGTATACATATGAAGATATGTTCACATATACAGGAACTTATACTGTAATAGATGATGGTAATGGAAATTGGCGAATAAAATTTTTAACAAGTGGAACATTTACCCCTAAAGTAGATTTTACAATTGATGCGTTCTTAGTAGGAGGCGGAGGTGGCGGCTGCAGTCAATATGGAGGCGGCGGCGGTGGTGGTTATACCGCAACACACAGTAGTATAGCCATTACAAAAAATACCGCTTATACAATAACTAGAGGATCAGGCGGCGGCTTGAATCGTACTGGAGGAACAACCACGGCCTTTGGATACTCAGTTTCTGGTGGTAAACCAGGCGTAACTTGGAATGGTGGTAATGGTGGCTCTGGCGGCGGAGGCCATAGTAATGATGCCGTCGGAGGAAATGGCGGTAGCAACGGAGGCAACGGAGGTTCTTCGGCAGGTAATGCTGGTGGAACTGGGCAAGGAACAACAACAAGAGAATTTGGAGAAAGAACAGGCACACTATATTCAGGTGGTGGAGCTGGCGGTGGTATTCACTTAAAATATAATGGTGGCTCTGGTGGCTCTGGCGGTGGGGCTCACGGGTCAGTAACCTTAACTTATGCAACTGCAAACACTGGTGGTGGCGGAGGCGGTGGCAATGGCTATGACACCCTTAGCAGTGCCTACGCAACAGGTGGTGCTTCTGGAATTGTAGTTATAAGAAACCATCGTTAACTGTAAATATAATTAAAAAGTACAGAAAGTACTTTTTTTTTATTAAGATATTTGATAAAATGAAAGAGTATAAGGAGGAAAGATATGAAATACGTTTACGCCTTTAAAGAAGGCAACAAAGATATGCGTAACTTATTAGGTGGTAAAGGTGCTAACTTAGCAGAAATGACAAACTTAGGCCTTCCAATACCTCAAGGTTTTACTGTAACAACTGAAGCATGTACAGATTATTACAAAAACGGCAAAACAATAAGCGAAGATATTGAAAAGCAAATATTCGATGCTTTAGCCAGACTAGAAGAAATTCAAGGAAAGAAATTTGGAGACAATGCTGATCCACTATTAGTTAGTGTAAGAAGTGGCGCAAGAGCCTCTATGCCAGGGATGATGGATACAATCCTAAACCTAGGATTAAATGATGAAGCTGTAGAAGGCTTTGCAACTAAAACAGGTAATCCACGTTTTGCATACGACTCATATAGAAGATTTATTCAAATGTATTCTGACGTTGTAATGGAATTATCAAAAAGCTTTTTCGAAAAAATAATTGATGGATTAAAAGAAGAAAAGCAAGTACAATTTGATACAGAACTTACTGTAGATGACTTGAAAGAATTAGTAAAGAGATTTAAAAAAGTATATAGTGACCATATGAATGGCGAAGAATTTCCACAAAACCCAATTGATCAATTAATGGGAGCTGTTAAAGCTGTATTTAGATCATGGGATAATCCTAGAGCTATCGTTTATAGAAGAATGAACGATATTCCTGGAGATTGGGGAACAGCTGTAAACGTTCAAGCCATGGTATTTGGTAATATGGGAGAAACTTCAGGAACAGGTGTAGCTTTCACAAGAAATCCTTCAACTGGAGAAAAAGGTATTTATGGAGAGTATCTAATTAATGCTCAAGGAGAAGACGTTGTAGCAGGAGTCAGAACACCACAACCAATTACAAAACTAGCTGAAGACTTACCAGAATGCTATAAAGAATTCATGGAATTAGCTACTAAACTAGAAAATCACTATAAAGATATGCAAGATATGGAATTTACTATTCAAGAAGGTAAACTATATTTCTTACAAACAAGAAATGGAAAAAGAACAGCTCATGCAGCTATTCAAATTGCTTGTGATTTAGTAGATGAAAAAATGATTACAGAAGAAGATGCTGTAATGAGAATTGAAGCAAAATCACTAGATCAACTTTTACATCCAACATTTGATTTAACAGAACTTAAAAATGGAGAAGTTATTGGAGAAGCACTTCCTGCCTCACCTGGAGCTGCTGCTGGTAAAGTAGTATTTACTGCAGAAGACGCAAAAAAACAAGGCAAGGGTGGAAAAGGAGAAAGAGTTATCTTAGTTAGACTAGAAACTACACCAGAAGACATTGAAGGAATGGTAGCCGCACAAGGAATTCTTACTGTAAGAGGTGGAATGACTTCACATGCAGCCGTTGTAGCTCGTGGAATGGGTACTTGCTGTGTATCAGGATGTGGTGCTATTAAGATTAATGAAGAAGCAAAAGAATTCTCACTTGGTGGAAATACATTCCATGAAGGAGATTATATATCATTAGATGGAACAACAGGTAAAATTTATAAGGGTGATATTAAGACTGTAGAAGCAACTGTAAGTGGAAACTTCGGAAGAATTATGTCTTGGGCAGATAAATTTAGAAAACTAATTGTTCGTACTAATGCTGATAATCCAAGAGATACTAAAAAAGCTGTTGAACTAGGTGCAGAAGGTATTGGACTATGTCGTACTGAGCATATGTTCTTTGAAGAAGATAGAATTCCAAAAATCAGAAAAATGATTTTATCTGAAACTTTAGAAGCAAGAGAAGAAGCTTTAAATGAATTAATACCTTTTCAAAAAGGTGATTTCAAAGCAATGTATAAAGAGTTAAAAGGCTTACCTATGACTGTACGTTATTTAGACCCACCTTTACATGAATTCTTACCAACAGAAGAAGAAGATATTATAGCTTTAGCAAAAGACATGAATGTATCAGTTGAACATATTAAAGAAAAATGTTCAGAACTTCATGAATTTAATCCAATGATGGGACATCGTGGTTGTAGATTAGCTGTAACTTATCCAGAAATAGCTAAAATGCAAACAAGAGCCTTAATAGAAGCTGCTATCGAAGTACAAGAAGAAGACGGTTTTGAAATTAAACCAGAAATCATGATTCCTCTTGTTGGAGAAAAGAAAGAATTAAAATTTGTAAAAGACATTGTAGTAGAAACTGCAGAAGCAGTAAAGAAAGAAAGAAATTCTGACATTGAATACCACATTGGAACAATGATAGAAATTCCAAGAGCAGCTCTTACTGCCGATGAAATAGCAGAAGAAGCTGAATTCTTCTCATTTGGAACAAACGATTTAACACAAATGACATTTGGTTTCTCAAGAGATGATGCTGGTAAATTCTTAGATGCATACTACAAAAATAAAATATATGAATCAGACCCATTTGCTAGACTAGATCAAAACGGTGTAGGTAAACTAGTAAAAATGGCTGTTGAAAAAGGAAGAGTAACTCGTCCAAATATTAAATTAGGTATTTGTGGTGAGCACGGTGGAGAACCATCAAGCATAGAGTTCTGTCATAAAGTAGGACTTACTTATGTTTCATGTTCACCATATAGAGTGCCTATTGCAAGATTAGCTGCAGCTCAAGCCGCATTAAAAGAGACAAAATAAAGCAACAAAAGTTGCTTTTTTTTGCGATTTACACCTACATAAATATTTGATATAATAAAAATAATATTAATACAATCGGTCAGTATAAAATTAATATGAGGTGATATTATGTTAAAGAAAGCAATGTATATATTTCTATCAATTATTGTTATATTTGTTTTGGTTTGCATTGAGTTAAATAATTTCAACAATAATAGCAAGTCTGTAGAACGAAAAATCAGTTTAGTAGAAAAAGAGACTGAATTAGAAAGCGATTTTTGTGCGGTAGGATATACTGTAAACAACCCCACTGTTATATTAGATCCTTACGACAATTCACCATTAACTGCTTTAGTAATGTTTGAAACTGAAGAGGATGTTTCAGTAACAATAACTATAGTAGGGAAAGATGAATTAACCACATTTACAAATACATTTGAAAGCTCAAATGAGCACTATATTCCAATATATGGATTATATCCTGATTATAATAATGAAATAATTATAGAATATGGTGAAGTTAAAACGACTATATATATTCAAACAGATCCATTACCAGAAGACTTTATACTACCAGAATATGTATATGCGGATAAAGAGAAACTAACAAATGATTTATACTTTTATACGCCATCTAGTAGAGGGTATACATGCGCATACGATGTTAATGGAGATGTGAGATGGTATTTAACAAACTATGCATTATGGGATAATACAAGACTAGAAAATGGTCATTTACTAGTTAGTACAGAAAGACTAATTAATGAGCCATATTATATGACAGGATTATATGAAATAGATTTACTAGGTAAAATATATACTGAATTTAGTCTCCCAGGTGGTTATCACCACGATTACTTTGAAATGCCCAATGGAAATTTATTAGTTGCCAGCAATGACTTTTATAATGAAGATGGTACTGTAGAAGACTATGTAGTAGAATTAGATAGAAATACAGGAAAAACAGTTAAAACATTTGATTTAAAAGATATTTTAAATATGACAGATGGTAAAAGTGAAAACTGGACAGTATATGATTGGTTTCACAACAATTCCGTTTGGTATGATGAAAAAACAAGCTCTATTACTTTATCTGGAAGACATGTTGATGCTGTTATAAATATTGATTATGATACTGGAAATTTAAATTGGATTTTAGGTGATCCTACTAATTGGAGTGAGGAATATCAAAAATACTTTTTCACACCAATAACAGATGACTTTGAATGGCAATGGAGTCAACATGCAGCTATGATAACTCCAGAAGGAAATGTTTTCTTGTTTGATAATGGAAACAATAAGTCAAAAAATGAAGAAGATTATGTGAGCGCTACTGATAGTTATAGTAGAGGAGTAATGTATAAAATAGATACTGAAAATATGACCATCGAACAAATTTGGGAGTACGGTAAAGAAAGAGGAAGTACATTTTATTCTCCATATATATCAGATGTAGACTATATTGATAGCAATCATTATATAATAGAGTCAGGCGGAATAGTATTTTTAAATGGAAAAGCCTGTAATTATCCAGCTGGACTCACAGAATATGATGAACTTCTAAGCGATACAGTAGAACTATTAAACGATGAAATTATATTTGAATTAAAACTTCCAACCAATACATATAGAGTAGAGAAGATGAGCTTATATACAAATAGTAAAGAACTTTCAATAACTCCAGCAGAAAGACTTGGAAGTTTGGGAGAAACAGAAGTTACAGAAACAAAAATCGATTTAGTGATAAACAGCAAAGATATAGAAGAAGAATACTTGTCTCATAATATCAGCATTACTAAACAAATTGATAGATTAGTAGTAAGTGGAGAATTTACAAAAGAAAATAAAGTAAACATTGTTTTATATCAAAATTTTAAAGCTAAATATTACAATTTTGTTATAAGTTCAAAGCCATACACCGCTCTTTGTGTAAATATAACTACGGATAGTTTATCAGTAACAAAATATATAAATAGTGTTAATTTAAAAGGTAAATACTCAATATATATAGAAATAGATGGTATTTTATATAATACAAAAGAATATGTAGAATTTTAAAACATTGATTAAATTCAATGTTTTTTCTTTTAATTATTGACAAGTGTATAATAAAACATCAAAACAAATAAAAATTGATTTTACTATTTCATATTATGAAACTTTATTAATTAAATTTAATATGATATAATTTATAATAATAAGAAGGTATATATGAATTATGAACTAAAAATAATAAATATAGATATGGCTCACGATGTATATGAAATGTATAAAGATATTCCTTTTAAAGAAGTAGGATCTACAAACATAATTAAAAACCAAACTTACGAACAGTTTAAAAAGCAACTAAAAGAATTTAAAAATGAAGAAAATATAAAAAACGAACATTTAGATACAACAACTAATAGATACATTTTTTATCTAAACAACATTCCTATTGGTGAAATAGGTATAAGAACAACCTTAAATGATTTTTGGATAAATAGAGGAAGTCAGATATTTTATAAGCTAAGATACTATTATAGACATAAAGGTTATGGAACAAAAATGTTAGAATTAGCCTTAATTGAATGCAAAAAACTAGGAATGAAACAAGTAAGAGTAAATTGCTCTGATACAAATATAGCTTCAAAACGAATAATAGAAAAAAATGGTGGCACAATAGACATAAAAAACTATAAAAACAAAGATGGTTATAGCAGCAGTTATATAATAAAGCTGGAGGAAATATGATAAAATTGGTTTTAGTAAGACACGGAGAAAGTATCTGGAATTTAGAAAACAAGTTTACGGGTTGGACTGATGTTGAACTTTCTAAAAAAGGAAAAGAAGAAGCCAAACAAGCTGGAATTACTTTAAGAAATAACAACTATACTTTTGATATAGCCTATACTTCAGTTTTAATAAGAGCAAAAGACACCTTGAAATATATATTAGAAGAAATAAATGAGCAAAATATTACAATAAAACAAAGTTGGAAATTAAATGAAAGACACTATGGAGCTTTACAAGGCTTAAACAAAGACGAAACAAGAAAAAAATACGGAGATAAGCAAGTAGAATTATGGCGAAGAAGCGTAGATATTAGGCCACCAGCTCTCACAATAAAAGATAAAAGATATCCAGGAAATGATATAAAATATAAATCTTTAAATAAAGAAGATTTACCTTTAACTGAAAGCTTATTAGATACAGAAAAAAGAGTGATAGCATATTGGAAATCAAACATAAAAAAAGACCTTTTAAATAATAAAAAAGTAATTATAGTCGCCCATGGCAATAGTATCAGAGCTTTAATAAGATATTTAGATGAATTGTCAGATGAGGAAACAACAAAATTAGAAATAGCAACCGGATTACCAATTTGTTATGAATTAGATGATAATCTAAAACCAATAGAACATTATTATATTAAATAACTTTAACACCCCAATTTCACAATATTTTCATAAAAAAACGATATAATTTCATAGAAGAGGTGGTCATTATCAAAAAAATAATTTTAGATATATTCTTATTTGTAATATTTATGATATTAATGTTTACTAACATAACAGGCGTTTTTTGGCATGAAATACTAGGTATCCTTGTTTTTCTACTAACTATTCTGCACGTTTTTATAAATCGCAAATGGTTATTTAGCATATCAAAAAATCTAAATAATCCTAAAATCAGTTTCAAATTTAAATTTATGTGTGTAATAGATTGGATAATGATAATATTATCTATTATATTGACTATAACAGGAATGATACTATCAATTGATATATTTAATTTTATTCAAGCAAGCAACTATGACTTTTATTATAACATTCATGTCTATGGAGCTGATATAGAAATTCTTATTATGTTTATCCACTTGTCCTTGCACCTAAAAGAAGTACTTAGAAAACTAAAAATTAAAAATCCAAGTACTATTATTCCTATTATAATATTTGTATTAATGATAACAGCTACTTATTTTATATATAGAGATATGTTTAAATCAAATCAATACCAGTACCAAAACACGGATAATTCAAACGGTTCAGATAACTCAAGTGACAGTACAAAAACCGATAATTTAGATAACACAGACAATACCACTAATGATGATGAAATAAAAGAAACAGAAACTGATGTAGTTGAAACACTAAAAGAATATTTAAGCAAACTTCATTGTGATGGGTGCGGAAGACACTGCTTATTATCGGCCCCACAATGTAGTAAAAGTGAACCATATATAGAAGCAGCTACAGCTGATTATTATGAAAAATATAATTTAACTGAGACTGCAAATGGTATTAGTTATAACTATGAAGGTTATACTATAGATATTTTATTATAAAAGTTTAAAAAAATATAAAAAACAGTAAAATATTGTTGAAAATCAAATATTTAAGTGTTATAATACGGTTGGTATGAAGAAGGGAGGGATTATTAATGACAAAAGTTGTAGTTAGAGATGGTAAGAATGGATTAGAGTCAGCTCTTAGAACATTTAAACAAAAAACTGCAAAAGACGGCCTCCTAAAAGAAGTACGAGAAAGAAACGAAGGTTACATGAAGCCTGGAGTTAAAAGAAGAAAAGCCAAAAAAGAGGCTATTAAAAACAGTCGTAAAAAAGAAAGATTAAATAGAGCCTATTAATAGGCTCTTTTCTTAAAATAAGGAGAAATTATGAGAGAACAAATTTTAGAAGATTTAAAAAACGCAATGAAAAACCAAGATAAAGAGAAATTATCAGTAATTAGAATGTTAAAAGGAGCTATGCAATTAGAAGAGATCAATTTAAAGAGAAATTTAAATGATGGTGAAGTAATCAGTATAATAGCTAAACAAATAAAAACAAGAAAAGAATCTATAGAAAGCTTTATAGCTGGTAACAGATCTGATTTAGTAGATAAAACAGAACAAGAAATAAAAGTATTATCAGAATACTTACCAAAACAATTAACAGAAGACGAGATAAAAAAAGAATTAGAGAATATAATTGCAGAAGTTAAGCCTAACGGAATTCAAGATATGGGCAAAATTATGGCTAAAGCCAAAGAAGTGCTTAATGGTAAAGCTGATTTAGGATATGTAAGTAAACTTATAAAAGAAAAATTAAATTAATATTACTGAAAGGTAATATTTTTCTTATATAGGTTGATTATCGCTATAGTATTTATTATAATAATATTATAGAAAAGAGTGTAGACATGAAAAAAGGCAAACTAATAGTTATTGAAGGAACAGATAGTTCAGGAAAAGAAACACAAGCTAAAGCATTAGTCAAAAACTTAAGTGCCAATAATATTAAAGCAGCATATTACTCATTTCCAAACTATAATACTCCAACTGGTAAGATAATAGCCGGTCCTTATCTAGGAAAAGAAGCAGTTTGCTCAGGATGGTTTGAAGAAGGCGCATCAAACGTTGACCCCATGGTAGCATCATTATACTATGCAGCGGATAGAAAATATAATATAAATGATATTAAAGATCTACTAAGAAAAGGTTACAATGTAATATTAGATAGATACTGTGATTCAAATATGGCTCATCAAGCAGGTAAAGAAGAAAATATTAAAAAAAGAAATAAGCTATACAAAAATCTAGAAAAATTAGAATATGGCATACTTAAGTTAATCAAGCCAGACTTCACTATTTTCTTACATTTACCCTATCAATATTCTAAAAGAGCATTAGAAATTAGATTAGAGATTCCAGATCAACATGAAGCGTCATTAGAACATTTAAAAAAGGCTGAATTAGCCTATTTAGAAATAGCCCAAATGCATGACTATATAACAGTAGAATGTGTTAAAGATGAAGGAAGAAAGACAGTTGAGGAATTAGAAACTGAAATTTACAATATAGTAAAAGACAAAATTCAATAAAAAGTAACCCTTTTTATTGTTTTTTTGTAATAATATGTTATAATTAATTTGGCTTTTTCAAATAAGCATGACATGAATTGTTACGCCAAGTGCCATAATGGTGGTGTAATTTAGAAATGTCAGAAGAAAAAAACAAAAGGAGGAATATTTTATGACAGTAGTATCTATGAATTATCTACTAGAAGCTGGAGTTCACTTTGGTCATCAGACTAAAAGATGGAATCCAAAAATGAAAGAGTACATTTTTACTTCAAGGGATGATATTTATATCATTGACTTACAAAAAACAGCTAAATTAATAGAGGAGGCTTACACAGCTTTATATGAAATAGCTAAAAATGATGGCAAAGTTTTATTTGTTGGAACTAGAAAACAAGCTAGTGAAGCAATAAAAGATGAAGCTATCAGATCAAATTCTTATTATGTTTCAGAAAGATGGCTTGGTGGTACCTTAACAAACTTTAGAACAATTAGAAAAAGAGTTAAGAGATTAGAAGACATTGAGAAAATGGAATCAGATGGAACATTTGATTTACTTCCAAAAAAAGAAGTTATTGGTTTAAAGAAAGAATACAATAAATTAAATAAATTACTATGTGGTATTCGTGAAATGAATAAAATACCTAATGCTTTATTTATTGTTGATCCTTCAAAAGAATATAATGCTATTAAAGAGGCAAGAATTCTTCATATTCCAGTATTTGGAATAGTTGATACTAATTGTGACCCAGACATGGTAGATTATGTAATACCAGGAAATGACGATGCAATTAGAGCCGTTAAACTAATCACAGGTGTTTTAGCTAATGCAATTGTAGAAGCTAATGGTGGAGAATTAGTTGACTTTGTTTCAGAAAATAAAAAAGAAGATGACAAAGGAATAATGGAAAAAGCATTAGAAACAGTTAAGCCAAGAGAAGAAAGACCAAGAAATTTTCAAAACAACAATAATAGAAATTTTGATAGAAGAAACAATAAGCCAAGATTTGAAAACAGATTTGAAAATAAAAGAGAAGATAAAGTAGAAGTAAAAGTAGAAAATAAAATAGAAGAAAAAATAGAAAAAAAAGAAGTTGAAAAACCTGCCAAAGTAACAGAACCTGTTAAAGAAAAAGCTAATGATAAAGATTTATCAAAATTAACAGTTGCTGAATTAAGAGAAATGGCAAAAGACAAAGACATTAAAGGTTATTCTACACTTAAAAAAGCAGAACTTGTAGAAGCTTTAAGATAAATTGTAGTTGAAAGGAATGATTTTATGATAAGCGCTAGCTTAGTTAAAGAATTAAGAGAAAAAACCGGAGCAGGAATGCTTGATTGTAAAAAAGCACTAGAGGCTACAAATGCTGATATGGATCTAGCCGTAGATTGGTTAAGAGAAAAAGGAATTTCTAAAGCCATGAAAAAAGCTGACCGTATAGCCGCTGAAGGTATTGCTTCAATACTAATTAAAGGTAATGAAGCAGCAATTGTAGAAGTTAATTCAGAAACAGATTTTGTTGCTAAAAATACTGAATTTACTTCAATGGTTGAAGAAATACTAAATGTAATAATTGAATCTGATGTTAAAACTGTAGAAGAAGCTTTAAATTTAAGTACAGAAAATGGCACAGTTCAAGATTTGATTGTAGCTAAAACAGCAAAAATTGGTGAAAAATTATCACTAAGAAGATTTGAAAAAGTTATTAAAGAAGACACCGATGTGTTTGGAGAATACATTCATATGGGTGGCAAAATAGCAACACTAGTATTGCTAAGTGGAGCTAATGAAACAGTAGCTAATGATGTAGCTATGCAAGCAGCAGCTATGAGACCATTATATACAAATCCTTCAATGGTACCTGATGATGTACTAGAAAAAGAAAAAAGCATAATGAAAGAACAATTACTAAATGAAGGAAAACCAGCAGACAGAATAGAAAATATATTAGTTGGGAAAGTAAAGAAATATTATGAAGACGTTTGTCTTGAAAACCAAATATATATTAAAGCAGAAAACAAAGAAACAGTTGGAGAGTACGTCGCAAAGAATGATGGCGTTATTTTAAATATGATTCGCTTTGAAGTAGGCGAGGGTATGGAAAAAAGATGTGAAAATTTTGCTGAAGAAGTTGCTAAACAAATTAATGGTTAATTAAAAAGATATCAAATGCTTGATATCTTTTTTTTATATATAATTTCTTCTTTAATACTAATTACAATCAATTTTAATCGATCTTTAATAAAATCATATTCAAAATTACTAATTTCAAATTGATAAAAGACAGTCTCATTATATTCCTTTTGAATAATTTTAAAATGTTGGAGTAATAATTCAATATCATCTTTAACATCATAATTAAAATTAATACTTATTAATAAAATCTTATCAATATTAATAAAGATAGCCATGTCAACAGCTGTAACTACTGAGTTATTATAAGCTCTAATTAAGCCCCCAACACCTAACTTAATTCCACCAAAATACCTTACAACAACACATATAACATGATTTAAATTTTTATGTTTCAAAATATTAAGCATAGGTAATCCTGCAGTATTACTTGGCTCTTTATCATCACTAACTTTCTCATAATCATCATATATTAATGCATAGCAATAATGATTAGCCTTTGGATAGTCTTTTTTAATATTTTTTAATATTATTTTATAATCATCTAATTTATCTAGATAAACTAATTTTGTAATAAACTTTGATTTATTAACTACTAATTCAGAAGTAACATTGTCTTTTATACTAAGCATTATATTCACCACCAACATTATAACATATATTAAATAAAAGAAAAAAGACTATTGCAAGCCTTAAAATGAAACTTCTTCTATTGTATATGGTTTATGTTCCTCTTTAGGTGTCTCATTACCATTTTGCAAATTATCTTCTTGTTTAACTCCCTTATTAACTATAGGTTCTTCTTTTTTTTCTTGCTTTTTATTTGAATGCAGAGCAATATTAGTAGCATCTAAAGAAGATTTTAAATCCATTTTTCCATAAGATTTATCATCACTTTCAAGCTCAATAATCTTAAGTAGCTCTTCAACAGTGGTAAGACCACTTTCAACTTTTTCCAAACCATCTTGAATTAAAGTAGTAACATCAGAATTATAAACAAGTTCTCTTAATTCCTCACGTTCCATATCATTACTTATAGCATCTTTTATTAGCTCATCTATAAGTAAAACTTCATGAATAGCAATACGACCAGAATAACCATTATTACACTGTTCACAACCCTCAGCTATATATACTTCATTAACATCTTTATTTAATACAGTTTTAAATAAGTGCTTTTCATAATCATTTGTAGGCCTTTTCTTTCTACAATTAGGGCAAAGCTTTCTAGCAAGTTTCTGTGAAACAATTCCTGTTAAAGAACTAGCGAGTAAATATCTTTCAACACCCATATCAACTAATCTTTCAATAGTTGTAAGAGAATCATTAGTATGTAGAGTAGACAATACAATATGACCAGTAATAGAGGCACGAACAGCAATTTTAGCTGTTTCAGTATCACGAATTTCACCAATCATTATAACATCAGGGTCCTGACGTAAAATACTTCTTAAAGCATTAGCAAACGTTAAACCAATTTCACTATTTGTTTGAACTTGGTTAATACCTTCGATATTCATTTCAATTGGGTCTTCAACAGTAATAACATTGGTTTCTTCTCGATTAAGTCGTTGCAAAATAGAGTAAACAGTAGTAGATTTACCACTACCAGTAGCTCCTGTTACTAAAACAATACCGTTAGGTATACTAATCATTTTAAGAATTTTATGATAATTACTTTCACTAAACCCTAAATGTTCAAGTCCACTTAAACTCAAAGAATAATCCAAAATACGAATAACTATTTTCTCACCCAAATTAGTAGGTAGACAGCTAACGCGCAAATCTAAATCTAAATCTTTTAAAGTAGTTTTAATAGCGCCATCCTGAGGTAATCTAGACTCAGTTATATTCATTCCAGAAATAATTTTAACACGAGTAATTAAGTTTTTACGTATAGTATTAGGTACTTCAGCGTAATCAATTAAACTACCATCTATTCTAATTCTGATTTTCATAAACTCTTCATGAGCATCCATATGAATATCAGAAGCTCCTCTTTTAGCAGCGTCCACTAATATTTCATTTACTACCTCAACAACAGGCATTTTTTCAAAGTCAAAAATTTTTAACATTTCTTCATCCCCTTAGCCATTTAGACTAGATTTTATTCTTAATTTATTATATAATAGTTTTTAGATAAAAACAATAAGGAAAGTGATATTTGTGAGGAAAAATAGTCAAAAGGGTTTTATGTTAGCCGAGACGCTTATAGTAGCTAGTTTCATTTCCATAACCCTTATATATCTGTTTGTACAATTTAGAAATATAAATAATAATTATAGTGATACTATCATGTATAACAGTGTAAATGGATTGTATATAAATAATGAAATAAAAAAATTTATAAGTCAATACGATATGGATGATTTATCACAACAAATTGCATATTCTGATTTAGGATATTATGATCTAACAAGTTGTAATGCAGATATATTTACAGACACCGAATATTGTGAAGAGTTCTTTTCTAGGCTGAATATTAAAACAGCAATTTATACTTTTGAGAAAGTAAATGTTATCAGTACAGAATTTTCAAGTAAATTTATCGATTTTCTCCAATCAGTACAAGTAGATAATAGTTATATGTATATAATAGCAACAGAATTTAATGATGGGTCATTCGCTAGTATTAGATTAGATGGATATAGTTATCCGACTTTAGAAGATAATATAAAAAAGCAATCCATTGTTACAACAGGAGATGGACTATATGAAAACTCAACAACGGAATACTTATTTAAAGGAGCAAGTGTTAATAACAATATAAATGTTTATGGATATAAGGGTAAAATAATTTCTATAACCAGCCAAGGCATAAAAGTACTATTATCAAAAGAGGAGAACCTAAGTTTTGATAATACGACAGCTTTTTACACAAAAGATGGTCTTTTAACACATGGAAGCTATGAAGCAGATTCTAAAACCAATAGTCTTTTATTTGCTAGTTTAAATAAAATGTGTTCTAACTGTGAAGATATAATAACTAATGTTAACTGGAATGTTGGCAAAATTACTACTTTAGTAGGTAATTCCTTAAGCAATATTCTAACAAACGAGGCTAGTACAATATATAGAGCACAAGACAATTCAGGTTATGTAGGCACATTAAGCGTTAGCGATATTTTAAAATCTTCAAGCGATTCTTCTTGCAATTATTCAAGTATAACCTCTGACTGTTTAAATAATAATTGGCTAGTCGATGGTAATATATGGACATTTAATTCTAATTCATCAAATACAGTATGGTCTGTTACTAGTGGGGCTTTTGCCAATAGTAATATAACAGATATAAAAGATGCTTATGCTGTCGTTTATTTAAATGGTAGTATGCGTGCTATTGGAAGCGGCACTATAGAGGATCCTTACCGAGCATTATAGAGAGGGAAGATAATATGAAAAAAGTGATTCTGTTTTTAGTTATTTTTATAGCTTTTTTCATTGTACCCAAAAACTTAGATGCTGAAGTAAGTACATACACAGTATATACAATTAATAACTTAGGAGAAGAAAGCGCTCCAACTACATATACTGATTATTCATTAGCTTTAGCTAAAATGAATTCATATGAAAAAAATATTGATATTGTTTCAGTAATAAAAAAAGACGGAACGCTAGTTAATGCTAAATATGCCGTAGCTAAACTAAATAGTTCATCTACAATAAACATCTATAATAATTCTTCTTTATCAGGAACGGCATATACTTATGTTTCTGGAGGCGATTATGGAATTGATGCAGCTTTTCTTGATTATGATACAGCCTACAACACTGTAAAAATAAAAATTAGCGGTTACGCTGGATGGGTTAGACTAGATCAAGTAAAAATCGTCCCACTATCAACAATTTCTACACAATATGTGACAATAAATAGTGCCAGTGCCGCATTATATACAACCAATACAGCAACAGGATATATTAAAACATTGCAACAGAATGCTCCATACGTTTGGGATACAAAAGCTGTTGTAAGTGGCGTAACATGGTACCACATATCAGAGCCAGGAACAGTAGGTTGGGTAAGTAGTGCAAACAGTGCAGTAACAGAAGAAAAAAGACCATATTTAAATACATATTATGTTAGATTTAACTTTGAAAATGCCAGCAAACCATGGGATTTATATCATTCTTTTGGTTATAGATCAGGAACAAGTGAACTAGTTGGCTTAATTAATCTTGGAATAGCTCCCACAATGTTAGATATCAATAGATACTATTATAGCTTTGATGGAAATTATTTTTATACAGATTTTCTAGATATGTTAGATGACTACAAAAGTGGAGTATACACACATAGTATTAATGCAACTAATCCATATTATAATTATTATTTATATTTACCAAATCATAGTAAAACAGGATACACTGCCGAAAACTTTGACCAAATTATAAGTAACACATACACATCAAACATAGAAAAAAAGCTTAAAGTTAACGCATCAAATGTGAATTTAAAACTTAGTGCTTCAGAAACTTCTTCTACAATCGTAGCATTACCAATTAATTTTACTTATTATTATGATGATCAAAAAACAATAGATAGTATAGACTGGTATCACTTAATAGGCATTACTATTAATGGCACAAGCTACACAGGCTGGGTAAGTAATAATATAGATAAAACAAGACTTATTACAACATATGTGACCTCAACTGGAACCTGGACAACACTTGAAAGAACAGGAATATCATTAATGTACGGTGAAGGGGCAGACTTTATAGAGAGCCAGGAAACTTATGGAATTAATGCTCTGTTAACATTCTCAGCTGCCATTAATGAATCAGCAACTGGTACTAGTGTATTAGCATTCTTAAAGAATAACATTTTTGGACATGGTGCTTATGATAGTTGTCCTCTTACATGTGCTATAACTTATGATACAGTAAGAGATGCCATCATGGCTCATGCAAGGGATTATTCTGGAGAATATAGTAATCCAAGCGATGACCGTTACTTTGGAAGTCATTATGGAAATAAAGGAAGTGGAATGAATATAAAATACGCTTCTGATCCGTATTGGGGTGAAAAAGCGGCAGCCAACGCTTATAACAGAGATTTAATGTTTGGTGCTCAAGATTATGAGTCAAACACCATAGGTATTAAAGTAACTGATGCAGCTATTCCTATAAAAAAAGAGCCATCGGATGATTCAGATACAATATATGAAATTAAAAACAATTACTTTTTAGTGGCCAATGTTCCATATATAGTAATTGATAGAGTAAAAGATGAAGATGGTGATTATTGGTACAAAGTTTATACTGATGTGGCTCTTGATGAAAATCAAGATATTACTGATGATTATTATTCATTTTCACATAGCTATGGTTACATAAAAGCAGAATACTTAAATGTGAAAAATAACCAACCAAATATAACAGCTTCAGATATTACGTTAGAACAAGGTATAACCCCATATGATTTAATGGAAGGTGTTACAGCAACTGATGCTGAAGATGGTAACATTACGTCAAACATTGATTATACAACCAATATAGATATAACCCAATATGGAACATATCAAGTTACATATACTGTTACCGATAGTCAAAAATTTTCAGTGTCCAAGACAGTAGCAATAACTGTATATAAAAGCAATACGCCAGTAATAACAGCATCTGACAAGTCTGTATTACAGAATACAACATTTGATCCTTTAGCAGGCGTTAGTGTAAATGATCCAAATGAAGGTAACATTACAGATAAACTAGTAATTGATTCTAACAATGTTGACCTAACAAAAGTAGGAACATATAAAATTGTATATAGCGTTACTAATTTATTAAACATAAAAACAACAAAAGAAATTACAGTAACTGTTTTATCTAATGCCTCACCTGTTATAAGAGCTGCTGACATTTATATGAATGTTAATGATAGTTTAACTTATCTAGAAAACGCATCAGCTATTGATTTAGAAGATGGGGTTATAACAAATAAAATAACCATGACTAATAATATTGACAAAACAAAAGCAGGAACGTATGATTTAACATATTCAGTTACTGATAGTAATAATAATGTAGTAACTAAAAGCATAAAAGTTTATGTTTCAAGTAATACATATACTACAAAAACAGGAGAACTATATTTTAACTCACTAAATTATAATCCGGATACAAATATGTTAGAAGTTAGTGGATCTTTAGCTATTATTGGTATTGACAACACTAAAGATACAAGTATCACATATGATTTAATACTAAAGAATAATGTATCTGGTTATGAAATAGTCTTACCTTTAGAAAGATACTTAACAAACCATCCAACAACAGTATATAGTGATACAACACATAGTTATACGGAAACTTGGTTTAAAGGTAGTGTAAGTCTTAAAAACGTAACAAAAGGGGAGTATACATTATACGTAAGAGCTAGAAGTGGCAATTATGAATCAAAAATTTTATTTAATAATCTATTTTTAAAATCAATGACCAAAAAAGCTACAGATAGTGATGGAAGAGGATACCTATTTAGAAATAATAATTACATGAAAGAATTCCCTATTGAATTATTTGTTTATGAAAATGGTTTAATCACTACTACTGAAGCAACTTCTACAGCTAATATGTTTAATACATATAGTACTATTGATTTAAGCAGTAAATATTTAAAAATAGTAGGAAATTCATTTAATATGAACGGTAACTATGCCGAAAGCAAGACAATAGAAAGATATATAGTATTTGAAAACATAACAACAGAAAAAAGATATTCATATAATATAGGATCATTTGTCGGCGAAGAACTAATACTAAGAACAAATGATGGCCTTTCAAAAGCAAGATCTTGGTTTGATACTAAAGAATTAGTTGATGTAACTAAATTACCAGTAGGGAGATATATAATATATTTAAGAACTAAATCAGCAGGTGTAGATGATTTTGGAGAACTGCAAGACTTATTTTTAAATGCTACAGATAGTGTCACATTAGACGGTAAAAAATATAGCTTGATAGTAAATAAAAATGCAAGATTTAGAGTGGAATTATTAATAGAATAGAAGCGAAAGCTTCTTTTTTATTACAACTAAAAAAAGCAATAAATTATTGCTTTTAAGATTTGGTAATCCATATTTCATAAGTTTTGCCTTGTGTAACAGTAGAACCATCTTTTATAGGTGAACTCTCATGAATATTCCCAGCAAAATCAAATGTGCTACTTGTTTTTTCTAAATAATTAATAGTAACGCCAGGATAACTACTAGCAAATAACTGTTTTAAATAATTAATAGTACATGTAGCGTTTCCAACGCAGCTTTGAATAGAACTTTGATTAATTCTAACTGTAAAAGTTTGAGCCACACCTTTACTTAATCCAATACTGACATAAGTGCCAGATATAACAGTAGAACCTGCTTTAATGTTTTGAACAACAGCAATGCCAGAAGCTTTATCAGTATATCCATATTGATAAAAAGTGCAATTTAATCCATAACTATTGCAAGTTGAAGTAATACTGCTACTTGACATTCCATAAAAATTTGGCACCGTTACAGGAGCACCATTAGATACATACACTGTAATACTTGCGTTTATATCAATAACATCTCCTGCCTTAACAGAAAAATTAATAATACTTCCTTTAGAAACACTTTCATTCATCTGATATTCCTCAGAATAATTAATATTATAATTGCTTGCCCATTTTCTAAATTCACTTAGAGAATTAAATTCAGGCATTTTTAATTGACCTTTAGAAGTTACTATTTTTACAACAGTACCAACTTCAACTTCATCATTTTCATTGTAATTAGCACTTATTATTGAACCAAGAGGAGCAGATACATCATATGTATCACTAAACTCAATTTTTAAGTTATTGGCAATAATCCACTTAACAACCTCATCACTTGTCATAGAAAGCAAGTTAGGAACAATTATACTTTTTCCTTTAGAAACAATTAAATTAACCGTACTATTAGAATCAACAGTAGTACCTTCTAAAGTATCTTGACTGATTATATAATTTCTATTAATATTTTCATCAAATTCATATGTTAATTTATAATTAATACCGTTTTCTTTTAGCCAAAGAGTAGCATCAAATAAAGTCATATTTTTTAAATCAATCATTTCAACAGGAGTCGTTTCTGACCCAAGAGAAAGAGTAAAAGTAATTTTCGTATTTCTAGTATACTGTCCTTTAATTGATTGACTTATAATTGTATTTTTAGGAAATTCACTATTTATTTCATAGTTAATAACAACATTATTTAAAAATAACTCGTTTTTCGTTTCCAACAAATCATCTAATGTCATACCAGATAAGTCAGGAATAATCACAGATTTATCATAATTAGGTCCAAGTGAAATAACAAGTTTAACAGTAGTCACTTCTTTCAAAGGAGTTCCTGGTATAACGTTTTGACTTATTATTCCAAACTCAGGAACATTATCACTATATTCATAGCTTTGTTCAATAACTATATTATTTAAACTAGCCCAGTCTAAAGCTTCATTCATTGATAAAGCTGTTAAATCTTCAATTACTATTTCCTTTTTTTCAAACAAGTTAAAGTAATTTAATACATTAGCAGCAATTAAAAAAATAATTGCCAAAATAAATAATATTTTATATAACACTTTACTTTTTTCTAAATCGTCCATTATAAATAAAACAATAATAGCAACAATTAAAAAGCTATTGACAGCATGAAATATTTTATTGGTATCTATGAAAACAATAGATCCTATAAAATAAACAATTCCAATTATTAAAAGTATAATTTCTAAAGCAATAATAAACTTATTGCGACCCTTTTTATTCATATTATCACCATAAATATTATATAATAGAAAAACTTAAAAAGAAATAGTTTTATAAAATATTGTCGAAATATGTAAAATGTGTTATCATATTAAATAGGTGATTAATATGAATATAGACATAAATTTAAAATCAATTCTAATGATTTTAATACCTTTTATCTTCTCAGCACTCATAGTTCCCTTTGTAAAGAAAGTGGCAAATCATGTTAGAGCTATGGACATTCCAAACGAGAGAAAAGTTCATAAAATACCGATGCCAAGATTAGGTGGCCTTGCCATATTTTTTGCTTTTTTATTTGGCTACATGATATTTGGTGATGTAAGTAATGCAATGATTTCAATATTAATTGGTAGTTTCATTATTATATTAACCGGAATGGTTGATGACATAAATCCAGTTGATGCAAAAATCAAACTTTTATTTCAAACATTGGCTACACTTGTTGTAGTCTTCTATGGTCAAATTTTATTAAAAGATATTAGTGCCTTTGGAATATATTTAGATTTTGGCATATTTGCATACCCAATAACAATTATATTTATATTAGGCTGTATAAACTGCATGAATTTAATTGATGGGTTAGATGGACTTGCAGCTGGAATAAGTAGTATATTTTTTGCGACAGTAGCTGCTATAACGCTGATTCGTGGCCAATTTGGGTTACCTTACGAATTGACATTTATAATGTTGGGCTCAACTTTAGGATTTCTGCTACATAACTTTTATCCAGCTAAAATATTTATGGGGGACTCTGGCTCAATGTTTTTAGGATTTATTATAGCCGTTATAACACTATTAGGCTTTAAAAATGTTATGATGTCATCAATCATAATCCCACTATTAATATTAGCAATTCCAATATTAGATACTTTTTTTGCCATAATTAGAAGAAAGCTTAAAGGTCAAAGTGTCAGTGTACCAGATAAAGCACATATTCATCATCAACTTTTAAGTAGAAACTTTTCACATAGAAATACCGTTTTAATAATATATCTAATTAATGTATTATTCTCTTTAGCTTCTATCTTTTATGTATTAAAAAATAGACCGTTAGGATATATAATATATGGTATTTTAGTAATTATAGTAGTAACATTTATATTTAAAACTAATGTTATTGTAGATCATACGAAACGAGGTAAATCATGCTGAAGAAAATCAACATTATATTAGGAAGCATAACATTATATCTATCAATATTTATAATATTTTTAGTTAGATGGGCATTAACCACATTTGGTAAACAACCTGTAGACAGCATGTTGTTTACTCTTTTTAACTCATTTTCAGACTCCAGTACAACTATGTTAAACAATTTTTATAAACACTGTCTAATTCCAGCAACAATAATATATATAATTATTATGTTAATACTATTCTTTAATCCATTAAAATTAGAAATTAAAGCTGAGTTGAAAAAATTAAATGAGAAAAAATACACACTATTTCCTTTCATCTATATAAAAAAATTTTTCTTTGCAATAAATATAGTAACACTAGTTATTATTGGATATATTTCAGCAGACCAATTTGGAATAACTGACTATATAGTGGCTCAAGCAACTTCATCAGATTTTATTGAAGCTAATTATGCAGATCCAGAAACAACCGAAATAATTTTTCCAAGTCAAAAAAGGAATTTAATATATATTTATATGGAATCGCTTGAGACAACATATCTATCTAATACACTAGGTGGATATCAAAGCACAAATTTAATGCCTAAACTAACAGAACTAACAAGTGGACAAACTAATTTTTCTAATACAGACCTATTAGGTGGAGCAGTGTCTAGTAGTGGATCTACTTGGACAATTGCAGGCATGGTTTCAACAACAGCTGGTATTCCATTAAAAGTTGATGTTGATGGTAATTCATATGGTTCTGAAGATGATTTTTTGCCTGGTGCTTATAATTTAGGAGATATCCTTGAAAAAGAAGGATATAATCAAATGATAATGATGGGATCAGATTCACTATTTGCAGGTCGTAAGTATTATTTTACTCTTCATGGAAATTATGATATTTTTGATTACTATACAGCTATATCAGAAGGTAAAATTAGTAGCTCATACAAAGTATGGTGGGGATATGAAGACAGCAAACTATATGAATATGCTAAAGAAAAATTAGCTGTTTTAGCAAGTGAAGATGAACCATTTAACTTTACATTGCTAACTGCAGACACACATTTTCCAGACGGTTATTTGAGCGAATATTGTAGTTATTCAAATAAATATGATGATAATCTAAGTAACGTTGTAGTATGTGCTGATGATATGTTATATGATTTTATATCATGGATCAAAGAACAAGACTTTTATGACAATACCACCATTGTTATCAGCGGTGATCATATAAGCATGGATCAGAACTTCTTTAAAGATGTAAGTGATGACTACACAAGAACAGTATATAATTTATTTATTAATTCTGCTGTGACAACTGAAAATAATAAAAATAGAAATTTTACAACTCTCGATATGTTTCCAACAACTTTAGCCAGTCTAGGTGTAATAATTGATGGAGATAAACTTGGCCTAGGAACTAATTTGTTTTCAGATAAACAAACATTAACGGAACAGTATGGAATAGATTATATTAACCAAGAATTAGATAAATCATCAGATTTTTATAAAGAAAATATTTTGAAATAGTAAATTTGACTTTTTATTAAAAAGTGCTATAATACATATTGCAGGGAAGGGAAATAAGGTAATATTTCCCTCTCCATTTTTTATAAATTTGACAAATTATATATGTTATGTTAGAATCTTAGACATTGATGGCACATTATTCTAGTCAGGATAATTTGTTATGAAGGCGGGGGTAAAATACCGTTAAAGAGCATATCTATGAAGCTTTTGGTGCTTGCTTCTTACGCCCAGTCTGGGGTGAGTGCTGGAAGGTATAAACTATGGGCATCCGTAATGGCATACGATAGTGACCCACAGTTTAGTTGAAGACCTATTTTATATTTAATATATAATAGGAAAACCTACCATATGGCGAAAGTTATGGGTAGCGTAGCTTGTCTTGAGTGATAATAGGGGATAGTTAATCTATTTTAAATAGTATGGCCGTATTATTTAAATATTGGAATTTGAAACTATTATTGCAAAAAAGAATAATAACAAATGAAACCTGTTGAGGAAATCTCCTAGGGTGTTGCATAATATAGGATTACAGTGCGTACTAAGTGGTAATCAAGTCGTATATTTGGTGACAATATACTTGTTTCTTTAAAAGGGAACTGCTATACTGGTAACGGATAGTAGAAACAAGGGAAATCCTACTTGACCTATGACGTAAAGTTAACTATATTAAAGTCCAATCAAACCAAAGGTATATGTGTTTACATATATTTTTTTTTATGTTAAAATACCTTTGAGGTAAAATAAATGGCAAAGAAAAACAAACAAAATATTACAAAATGGATTGTTAAAATTTCAATTTTAGCTTTCATTATTTCCTTTTCACTATCGGCTTTATCAGAAGCATTGCTTCCTAAAATAAATATAATAATAGGTATAATTATACTACTAATATTTATTTTTATCGGCGTTTTATTTGATATGATAGGAGTAGCTTTTACGTCAGCTGATGAAGAACCTTTTCATGCCCAGAGCTCAAGAAAAGTGCATGGAGCATCTACTGCTGTAAAACTAATTAAAAATGCACCTAGAGTCTCTAGCTTCTGTAATGATGTTGTAGGTGACATCTGTGGTATTTTATCAGGTAGCGCAGGTGTTGTTATAGCAGCGGGATTAATTAGTAATATGCATTTAAATAGTTACATAACAGCTCTAACAGTAACCGCTATAATTTCATCTTTAACTATAGGGTTAAAAGCTATAGGAAAAGAAATAGCAATAAAGAACAATACAAAAATAATTTCAGCTTTTTCCAAAACAATATCAATATTTTATAAATAAGCAAGTAATAATACTTGCTTTTTTTCATACATTTTTCACAATAATTTCACATAATATTTCTATAATAATATAGAAAGGAGAAAAAAATGTACATATTTAAGTATGCGTACCTGTCAGTTACGCGAAATAAGGGAAGAAATATCTTAATAGGATTAATAATTATGGCAATTACTATAAGTGCCTGCATAGCACTTACTATAAATAAATCAGGTGAAAATTTGGTAAATACATATATTAATTCAAACAAATTAGAAATTACATTCAATATGGATACCGGAATCTATAGAAATGCAACTGACGAAGAAAAAGAAACCTACACCCCTATAACAATAGAGGATGTAATTAACTATGGTGATAGTTCGTACGTAAGTGATTATTACTACACTCTAACATCATCTTTAGAATCTGACGATATAGAAACAGTATCATACGATGAAATGTTTCAAATGCCAGATGATAGAGAAACAGACAGTACTAGTAGTACAGACACCAGCAATAGACCATCTTTTGGTGGTGGAACTACCGGATTTAGTTTTGTAGCATATTCTAATCAGGGGTATAATGAAAATTTTGTTGACGGAACAAACAAAATAACTTCTGGAGAAATGTTTGATAATGATTCAACTGAAAACGTTGTTGTAATTAGTAGCGATCTAGCCGATGAAAACAATCTAGAAGTAGGGGACACTATAACCTTCTATAGTTCTACAGATGATACTATTACTTATGAATTTACAGTAGTCGGAATTTATGAGGATTCATCAACTATAGAATCAACTTCAGGTATGGGTCAAAATAATTCAAGAAATACCATATATATACCATTATCTATTGCCAAAACCATTTTAGCAAATGAAGATGATAGTGTTACAAATAAAGGCTTGTCAGCTAAATTTTATTTAAACAATAATGATGATTTAGATGCCTTTGAAACAGAAGTAAGAGAAAAAGGGCTAAGTGATGTTTATACAGTATCAACAAATGAAGATGAAATCACATCAACTCTAGAGCATATAAAAAATATGAGTAAATTTTCAAAAAGCTTCTTAATTGTGGTGTTAATAATAGGAGCAATTATATTATCAATTATTAATATTTTAAATATTCGTGAGAGAAAATATGAAATTGGTGTATCAAGAGCTATAGGAATGACTAAATCTAAAATAACATTACAACTAGTGGCAGAGATGATGATAGTATCACTTGCTGCTCTAATAGTAGGAACAACAATCGGTGTAGCAACAAGTCAACCAATAACAAACTCAATTCTAGCTAGTGAAATATCAAGCTATCAAACAGAGTCTACTCAAATTTCAGAAAACTTTGGTGGTAAAAATTTTGGAACAAACACGCAAAGAGGAGGATCATTTACAAAAAATATTGATTATGTAGACAGTCTAAAAGTAACAGTGTCAGCGATTACAATACTTCAATTGTTCTTAATAAGTATATTTTTAACAACAGTAAGTGGAATTATAGCTATTACATTTATTAATCAATACGAACCAAACAAAATCCTTCAGAATAGAACATAGGAGATGAAATATGAGTATAATTAAAATAGAAGAGTTATATTTTACATATGATGGCTCTAAATACGTTTTACAAAAAATAAATATGGAATTTGAAAAAGGAATTACATATGGAGTTTTTGGTAAAAGTGGGGCTGGTAAATCCACATTACTGTCTTTAATAGCTGGCTTAGAAGTTGCTTCCAAAGGTAAAATTTCATATTTAAATAAAGACTTATCAAAAATAAATCGTGATAAATATAGATGTAATGAAATTGGAGTGATTTTTCAAAGTTTTAACCTTTTGCCTCACTTGACTGCTCTTGAAAATGTAATACTTTCTATGGACATAAGTGATTTAAATGTTAAAGATAGAGAAAAAAAGGCTCATCAGCTACTAAATAAGGTAGGAATAGATGAAACAAAAGCAAGCAGAAGAGTATTACAACTTTCAGGTGGTGAACAGCAAAGAGTATCTATAGCACGAGCTTTAGCATATGATTCTGAGGTCATTCTAGCAGATGAACCGACTGGAAACCTAGATAAAGATAATGAAGAAGAGATAATTAATTTGCTCTCTGATCTAGCACATAAAGAAAACAAATGTGTTATAATTATAAGCCACTCACATAATGTAAAAGAAGCAGTAGATACAGTATATTATCTTGAAAATGGAAAATTAAAAGAATCAAAAGACTAGTAATAGTCTTTTTTTGACAATAATAAAAAAAATGATAGTATAGCAAATGAAGAGGAGGGGTTTTTGTGAATGAAGCCACTGAAGTTGAAGAGAAAGTAACAGAAAAAGAAGAAGTCAAAATATTATTAGACATGCTAAATTATAGAAAAGAAGGATATAAAAAAGGCAGTTTGAATGGTACAATAGGAACAATTTTAGTTATTATATGTAGTTTATTATCCTTAATAACGCCAATTTTATCAGTTGCAGCAATAGCAATAATAGGGCCAATAGCTGTATTTAAGGCGATAAAGGAAAGAAGAAAGTCGTTAAAAAAAGATAAAAAAACAAAAAAAGCAATGAGGAAATATATAGGAAGAAGAAACAACACATTATTTGAAGCGATAAGTTCTAAAAGTAACAATATATCTGTAAATGGTAAAGCTAAAAACGAAGAAATTCAAAACAATCAAGAGGTTATGGATTCTATGCAAATTAAGCTAGAAGGAATAAAGCTTGATTCAAGAATAAAACTATCAACACTACTTAATTTTATTTTATATTTAGTTTTATTATTGGCCTTACCTGGATCAACATTACCAATAATACTATTGATTGCCGGTGAAACGTCTATGGTTGGATTAAATGTATTAAAAAGTCAAAAAGGTTTAAAAAATAAATTTGGAAAATCAAGGCTTAAAGCATTGAAGAAAAAATACGCAAAAGAAACATTTGATAGTCTATCAAGCCAATTAAATAGTAATATTACAAAGATTTCAGAAAAACAAATAGAACATGAAACTGCAGCACCAACGAAAAATCAACATCAAGTTAGTAACACTTATGATCATGAACGAGCAAATGATGCTGAATTTTCAGAAATATCAATAAGTGCTGAAGAGCCTCATCCTCATGTAAGATAATAACTAATAAAGCAAAAGAGAAAACTTTTCTCTTTTTTATGTCAATAATTTTAAATTTGTTTAACCAGTTTGACAATCAATTAAAAAAATGCTAACATAAGGCCCATTAAGAGGGATTTTTATGAATGAAGAAAAGGAAATATTAAAAGCAATTGAACTAAAAAACTTTAAAAATAAAATTTTAAGCATTATTACAACAGACAGTATTTTTATAGGAAGCGCTATTGTTTCAGTAATATCTCACTCATGGATTATTTTATCATTAATAGTTGGTTTTGGAATTTATTTAAACATCGATGTTCCAAAAAAAATGAAAAAAGAGCATGAGCTTAGTTATAAAGGCATTACCAAAAGGGAAGGGAAAGCTATTTTAAAAAAATATAAAACTAGTGATTTTATTTCATTAGTTGAAAAATTGGAAGAAAATGCAAATTTAAATATGAAAAACAGAGAAGTTCCAGAATTAGAGTTATTAGAAGACACTTTTTCCGCTAATAAGCAAGCACATAAAAATTTAATGGATATTATGTTTGCCACTGCGTGTAAGGATACAAAATGGAATATGAAAAAACAAGCTTTAGCTATAGCTATTTCTGCAACAATTATTAGTTTTTATCTTTCAACAGGGGTAATATCAATAATTTTAATATGGATCGGCCAATCTATAATAAATCATCAAATAGACACCGAAATGAAAAAAATATTAAACAAAAAAGTAAATGATGAGCGTTTATTAGAGTTGGAAAAAGAATTTTCAAATTTCCAACATTTAATTGATTTTACGGATTATTATCAAGTATCACTTTTACTAAATAAAAAGCTCGACTTTATATTAAATTTCTTGATACATAAAGCCAAGAAAAAAGAAAATGCAGATTTAAAAGTAGCTAATGAAGAAAAAAAACATACAATAAATTTAGCAGAGTTTAAAAAGCATGATAAACCAAAAGTATATACCCTAAAAAAATAGAAGATTTTTTCTTCTATTTTTCTATGCTCGATTTAATAAACGAATCAAACAAAGGATGACATCTATTAGGCCTGCTTTTAAATTCAGGATGAAATTGACCAGCTATAAAATGTTTATGAGTAGGTATTTCAATAATTTCAACCAAATTAGCTTGTTCATTAATCCCAGAGAAAACCATTCCCTTTTCTTCTAGCAGACTTTTATATTTATTATTAAATTCATATCTGTGTCTATGACGTTCTAATATAGTCTCAGATTTATAATCAGCATAAGCTAAAGTATCTTTCTTTATTCTACATTCATAATTTCCAAGTCTTAAAGTTCCCCCCATATTACTAATAGACTTTTGATCGGCCATTAAATCTATAATAGGATTTAATGTTTCTTCATTAAATTCAGTAGAATCAGCATCTTTAATACCACATACATTTCTAGCAAACTCAATTACAGATATTTGCATTCCTAAGCATATGCCTAAGAATGGTACATTGTTAACTCTAGCATAATTAGCAGCAACTATCATTCCTTTTATTCCTCTAGAACCAAATCCTCCAGGAATAATTATGCCTTTACTATTTTTAAATACTTTATTTAAATCAACATCAGTTTTTTCTAATTCTTCAGAATTAACCCAATTAATTTTTATTTTAGTATTATATTTATAACCAGCATGTTTAAGAGATTCTTTAACAGATAAATATGCGTCTTCCAAATCAACATATTTTCCTACTAAAGCTATTTCTGTTTCATCTTTTAAAGTTTCAGACAATTTAAGTAAATCTTCCCAATATTTTAAATTACTTCTTTTATTTTCTAAACCAAATTGTTTTAAAATAGTTTCCTCAATATTTTGTTTATGAAAATTAATTGGGATTTGATATATATTACTAACATCAATTGCCTCAATAATATTTTCAATTGGAATACTGCCAAATAAAGATATTTTCTTTTTAACATTTTCACCCAGCTCCATACTAGCTCTAGTTACTATTATATCGGGTTGAATTCCCAATTTTCTAAGCTCTATAATGCTATTTTGAGTAGGTTTAGTTTTAAGCTCATTAGAACCAAATAGGTAAGGAATCAATGTTGTATGAACAAATATAGTATTTTCTTTCCCATTTTCCATTCTAAATTGTCTTAATGATTCCATCATAACTGAAGATTCAATATCTCCTACAGTCCCACCAATTTCAGTAATTACTATATCAGCCTTACTAGAAGTTCCAGCTTCATAGATTTTATTTTTTATTTCATTTGAAATATGAGGTACTATCTGAATAGTAGCTCCTAAAAAATCTCCTCTTCTTTCTTTCTCAATTACAGAAGAATAAATTTTACCATTTGTTATATTAGATGAATAATTAAGTTCTTCATCAATAAATCTTTCATAGTGTCCTAGATCTAAATCCGTCTCGCATCCGTCAGCTGTAACAAATACCTCACCGTGTTGGATAGGGGACATAGTTCCAGGGTCTACATTCATATAAGGATCAAATTTTTGCATAAAAACCTTATATCCTTTTGCTTTTAATAATAGGGCTATTGAAGAAGCAGTTATTCCTTTTCCAAGACCAGAACATACTCCTCCTGTTACAAATACATATTTTGTCATAAATAAAAAAAACTCCTTCTAGAGAGTTCCGTATGGCTCTCTTTAATTATAACATATTATTTCTAAATGTCTTTATTTTTTACATAATTTTTGTTATAATTTTTTTGTTTACAAATATGCCGATTTAGTTAAGTGGTATAACAGATCCATGGTAAGGATCAGTGGACAGTCCGATTCTGTCATTCGGCACCATATTGATAGGAAACTCGAACTTTTATAGTTTTGAGATTAATAAATTAATAAAAGTAAGAAAAAAATAAATACTAATGAGAATATATTAATACTATTAGAATATATTGAAAATCATAAAACAATAAGTTCTATTATGGATATACTATCATATCACTTTTTAGATTTTTTTGTGCCTTTTCACAATTGTTCATACAATCTTCTCCTATTATTCATAATAATAACATATAATTGTTAAATATTACAAATTTTTATACACTTTATGGTAAAATATATATAATAAAGGAGAATATATGAAAATATTATTAGATGAACTTACAAACAAAAACAGGAAAGGAGTAACACTAAACTGTTTCTCACCACTTGTTATGATAATAACTTTTGCAATAGAAATTTCTTTAGCTGTTTATACTTTTATCAAAAGCCGTAAAGCAAAATCAGATGTAGGGATTGTTATTGTATTGGTTTTTTTGGCAACATTTCAATTATCAGAATACCAAATATGTGATGGTAAGGATGCATTACTTTGGTCTAGAATAGGCTTATTTGCCATAACCTTCTTACCTGTAATGGGAGTATATTTAATATCAAAGTTGAAAAAAGAAGCAAAGCTATTAAAAATAGGTTTTGCGATAGCTATTGCTTTTGCCATATTCTTTGTATTTATACCTAAAACAATCAATGGAGCCACATGTGGGGGAAATTATATTATATTTGATATCAAATCAAGTATACACTCTTTATATGGGTACTATTATTTAGGATTCCTATTTATAGGTATAATCCAAGCATTTAAAGGAATGCAAAATGAAGAAAATAAAAAGTCTATAAAAAAAGCTTTAAAATGGTTTATTATTGGTTATCTATCATTTATTTTGCCCCTTACTTTAGTATACATAATAATACCTATTACTAGAGTAGCGGTAACATCAATCATGTGCGGATTTGCAGTAATATTTGCATTTATTATTACATTCAAGATAGCTCCTATTTATCATGAAAATATCAAACTAAAAAACAAATAATAAATTGTAAAACTATATTTCAAAGACTATATTTGACATAAAATAAACGCAGAAGTAAAATAATCATAGAAAAGAAATAAACAGGTGAATAAAATGAGCAAAAACACATTAAAAGATCTTGAAGAGCAAAACAGAAAATTAGCATGTAAGTTTGAATCTATTGGAGTAACTATGCTGAAACTAATTAGCTTTGGTAATTCAATATCTTCTGGTTATTCAATGGTAAGAACAATTAAACCAATATTATACCGAAATAATACACTGCCATCAATATTAAAAGAACACGGAATCGATTTAACTACAAATCACTTTGCTAGAGCCCAAAGTAACGGCGATGAACATCTTCTAGAATGGATACTAAACAATATAAAGCAATCGCAAATTAATCAGTTAAATAGGCATGACTATAGTGGTAGTCCTACCAGTTTACAATCGCCAGGAATAACAAAAGAGGAAGTAGAAGAATACTTCCCACTAAATATGGAAGATGATATTGGCTTACTAGACGCCTTACAGGCACAAGGAACAAATTTAGCAAACATTCTAATATATAATGGTTGTACAGGATCACTTATAGATAATTTAACAAGAGATGGTAAAAAAACACAACAATTATTTTATGGCGTAAATAGAGATATTTTAGGCCTTGAAGCTATTTTAAAGTTTATTCAAAATTTAAATCGAACAGGAAAAGGCAATGTACAAGTATATATTTGTGGCGTTCCCAATTTTTTAGGATTAAATTTATCTGAAATAGTAAACTTAAGACTAAAAAAAATAGCCACTAACTATGCTAACACAGTTTACGTTCACCCAGTAAAAAATATTGTTTTTAATCACCCCATATATATAAGCCCCAGCACAGATGCCACCTTTATCCAAAGAGAACTAAGCAAATTGTTTGTAAGACCAGATATTCACTACAATGAAGTAGAGTATCTTAAGGCACTAAATCACATAATGCAAGCGATAACAGATAATTACTCCATTACAAAAGGAATGATAGCTGTAGATAGAGAAGCATATCAGTTTAATAATCAACTTGAAACAGAAGAATCCTTTGATGTAAGAGAAGGAGATTATGCCAGCACACGTTTAGAAGCAATTATAAAATCTGCCTTAAGTACAATTAATCAAGATAATGAAAGAAATTTATTTTTAAAAAGAGTTTTAAGTTACTTAATTAATAAAACTCCATATGACTTCTGGTGTATTAACAAAAGAATAATGACTAATACAATTAGAAAAGCAAAATAAAAAGACATTAATGTCTTTTTTTATATGATTTTTTAAGTTTTTGGACAAAAGGCTCCATATTTGGTTCACCTTTAAACGCCACTGACTCCTGTAATTCAGCAAAATATGCAAAAGCATTATATTGAACTGAATCATCAAATCCTCTATTTTTTAATTCTTCTTCAGTAAGTCTGCCATTACTTATAGCTTCACCTATACAAAAAAAGAAATAATTTGAAATCATAACAGCATTTTCTAAAATACTCCCTTGCTTAATTAAACGAGTAAGTAAAGCAGAAAGTAAGAAACGTGATCTAGCAGGTACACTCAATATATAAGATTGTAAACTTGCATTAAACTCTTGTCTTTTAAGCATTGCAAAGTTTTCTTGAGTTAATAGTTCAGGCCTTAATATTTCACCATTACTCATGCTTTGCACAATGGACGAGTATGGATCTTGATTGTCATTATTTAGTAATTTTTCTTTTGTCATTTTAAAATTTTCTCTCCTTCAATAAACAATATAATATTATAAATGTAGCGAATTGTCAAATCAAAAAAATTGACACACACTATATATTATGTTAGTATATAAACAAAAAAGAGGGGTTTTTATGAGTAGTAAAGAAAGTCCTTACACAACTTATAATAGAAAGATGTATTTTGAAGCTCAAATACAATTTGCTAAAAATGCCTATGAAAAATATTTATACTATAGAAAAAAGCTACCAAAAAAGATATTTGATCAAGAACCACTAGATCCCAATCATTTTGAATTTTATATAGGTAAAAACGATGTTTATGTTATTGATGCTCACTTTGTATTAGATTATCGTTTATATGAACTTTTACAAGCTGATAATCAAAATAATGATGTAAATGAAGCATTAAAAAGTTATTTAGCTTACCTAAGTGTATCATATAACTTTTACAAAGAAGATATAATGGCAGCAATAATTGAACTATTAATTGAAAGAGAAAAACAGCTAGTTAGAATAGGCAAACAAGAATACAATCCAGCTATTGAATCTTCAAAGAGATTACTAATTGATGCTTTAGCATTAAATAATACTTACCAAAGCTCATTTGTTTATGCCCAAAATAAACATCATGATTTCGGTCATTATCCTTATATTGAAGATTTCTTAAATTATGTAGTTGCATATAGATATAATAATAGAGAAAAAGCAGAAATGCTAACTCCAGAAGTATTAAATAGACTATTAAAAGAATTTATTGAAGATGAGGGGTTTATAATACAACACAAAATATATTTGCCAATGGATGCAATTAAGACAATTGCAAATGAACATAAACCATATGTATTTACAAGAGATAAAAAAGCATCATAATGATGTTTTTTGTTGACACCAATAATAGTATATTATAAAATTAATTTGCAAAGATAGGAATAAATATGGAAAGATATAAAGAAATAGAAAAAAGCATAATTACTAAATACCGTAAAGATATATATAGTAGAGTAGTAAAGGGAATTCAAAAATATGAATTAATACAAGAAAATGACAAAATAATGGTTTGTATATCAGGAGGAAAGGATTCCTTTCTAATGGCCAAATGCATGGAAGAACTGCAAAAACATGGGAAAATACAATTTAGTACAGAATATGTAGTTATGAATCCAGGATATAATGATTTTAATTTAAAATTAATACAAGAAAATGCCAAAATATTAAATGTACCTATACATATTTTTGAGTCAAACATATTTGATGTTGCAAACACAGTAACTGGAAATCCTTGTTATTTATGTGCTAGAATGAGGCGAGGCCATTTATATAATAAAGCAAAGGAGCTTGGATGCAATAAAATAGCTTTAGGTCATCACTTTAATGATTTCATAGAAACCACTTTATTATCAATGTTCTATGGAGCAGAAGTAAAAACTATGATGCCAAAGCTACACAGTGATAACTTTAAAGGAATAGATTTAATAAGACCGTTATGTTTTGTAAAAGAAGAAAGTATAAAATCATGGGTAAAATACAATAACCTAACCTTTATAAACTGTGCTTGTCGTTTTACAGAAAAATGCAGTATTGATGATACTAAAGGTAAAAGACAAGAAATAAAAAAACTTATTAATCATTTAAAAGAAACCAACCCTAAAATAGAAGAGAATATATATAAAGCTTTAGAAAATGTTAATTTAAATTGCATTATAGGTAGCCATGATGAAAATAAAAATTATTCTTTTTTAGATAATTTTGATAAGTAATTCATTCCTTGAATTATTATTTTTTCAAAAATTTGTCAAATAAAAACAAAATTAAATAGTCTTATAGACTTATCATAAACTTTTTAGTACAATTAAAAAGGTGTTGATATGAAAAGAAGAATAAATAAGCAAAATGTTTTTATATTTATAAGTATAATATTTATTGTAGGACTATTTTTAATATATTTTAATCGCTTAATTTACTATAAAATATTTTTCAATGATAAAAATGAAAATATTACTGATTTAGCAGAAAGATTAATAAAAAATAACGTTTTGCTAGAAGAAAACAACGAATACTATTTTTACGGGAAATCTGCTACCAATTATGTTGTTTATTCCAGCCAATTATGGCAAGTAATAAAAATAAACAATGATGAAATAACCTTAATTAGTATGAAGCCAATTACTAATTTATTTTATGATACAGAATATAATGATTCCGTTATAAATTCATATTTGACAGATGATTTCTATAATATACTAGACAACAGACAAATAGTAAACACAACTACATGTGTTAATGATTTAAATAATGAAATTGATGACTGTAGTAATCCATATGAAAATACAGTAGTATTACTTTCATTAAGTTTATATGATAAATTAGGAGGCAAAGACAGCTTTATAAATAATGGTTACTATACATATCTGAGTAATGGAGTAGATAAACACTACTACATAGATGAAAATGGGGAAGTTAATATAACTTATAGTCAAAACTTATATGGAATAAAACCAATAATAACAATAAAAACAAAAGAAATAATATCAGGCTCAGGAACACAAAATGATCCATACATATTAGATGAAGCAAAAAATATTTTAAGTGAAGCTAGCGTGGGGAGCTATATTAGATATGGTAACAAATTATGGCGAATATTAAAAAACGAAGACAGTACAAGATTAATTTGTAATGAAATTATAGAAAACTACTTGTTTGAAAACAGCACATTCAATATATATAACAGTGTTTACCAATATTTAAATAATGAATTTATAAACTCATTAAATCAAAACATTCTTTTAGAAAGTAAATTTTATAATGGCGAATATATAGATGACATCAGAAGCATATTTTATTCAACTACAGCATATGTTGGCTTGCCTTTTATAATGGATTTATATCTAAACGATTTAAATAGTTATGCTCTAATAAATACAACCGACAATAGCAATTTAGTATATACAGTAAACAGCAAAGGAATGACTGTTCAAAGTAATAGTGATTATTATGGAATAAGACCAATAATAACTATTGAAAACAACTTAACTATAACTGGATTAGGAACAATAAATAGTCCATATATAATTGAAGGTGAATCAAATGAATAAAAAGAAACTAAAAAAAACAACTATATTATTTATAGTCTTAGATGTTCTAGCAATCATATGTTTATTTATAACTTATGGGCCAATTCATTTCTTTAAAGATACATTAATTACTACAGCCATGACTACAATGAATCATCAATATTTAGCAAGAACATTTTACAACAACAAAACAATAGAAGAAGTGTTAAAAGAAAACACTATAAAAGATAGTGGATTAGATTCAGATAGCTCACACATTATATTTAATAGTAATACGGAAGTTATAAATAATAAATATGATGAAGAAATATTGACAAAAAAAGACAACGAAATATATAAGATAATACCAATAAGTGGAAATGGATTTAAAGGGGAATTAATAGCTATATATGATCCCAAAATGATACACCTGGTTTCAGCTAAAACAATTGGTGTTACTGGAGAAACATTAGATATTATTTCAAAAGATAATAATGCCATAGTTGGAATAAACGCATCAGGTTTTGAAGATAACGCAGGAGTAGGCAATGGTGGTGAAGTTTCTGGAATACTTATAATGAACAAAGAAATAATAAGTAATATTCCAAATACTGCTCATGGAGGAGGAATAATAGGTTTTGATGAAAATGGTGTTTTAATGTTATCCCACAAAACAGCATACGAAGCAATACAAGATGGAATGATAGATGGCGTACAATTTGGACCATTTTTAATAGTTAATGGCGAAGTAGTAGAAATAGTAGGAAATGGTGGTATGGGAATACAGCCACGAACTGCTATTGCTCAAAGACAAGATGGAATTGTTTTATTTTTAATAATAGATGGTAGACAGCCTGGTTACAGCATAGGTGCAACAATTGCAGATGTAACAGATATACTAAAAAATTATGGAGCATATAATGCTGCTAACTTAGATGGTGGAGCTTCAACAACCCTTACCATTAATAGTGAAATATATAATAAGCCATGTGGACTATTAAATGGAAACTTTGCAGCAAGAGGCCTACCAAATGCATGGCTTGTATATTAGAAATAAAAAGATTTTACTTTTTTAAAAAATGTAGTATAATATAGTTGAGCTTACAATTTGAAAACATAATTGAAGCAATTTGGGAGGATTTTATATGAAAAAAGGAAATTTTTCAAAAAGCAAAACACTTGATATTGCTAAAAGGGTTTTATTGAAACCAACTGAAAGCTATGAAGAAAACACAAAAGAATTAAAGGATCAAAAAACAACTTTAATTTCTGGTTTAATTTTAGCTGGAGCTATGACCATAATCAATTTAATTACAGCAATGATTAACTCTATATTTGTTAAGACTTGTGACTTTTGGACAGGAAAATGTAAAACGAAAATTGCCTTTTCAGGATTAGAAAACCTAGATTATTTTAATCTTATATTAAAGTATTTCTTAATGTATGCTGTTCTTGTATTTGGAATTGCAGCTATTATTTATATTTTAGCTCTTATATACAAGAAAAATACTACAGATTACGTAAAATTACTCAGAATTGTTATTTTATCATTCATTCCAGGTATTATTTTAAGTATGATTTTAGGACCATTATTTGGAATAATATATGGCCCACTAAATATATTTTTAAGTATGGCTGGTAGTATTTATACTATGCTAATTATTATTAATCTTTTAAAAGATGAAATAAAACTAAAAGAAACAGATAATTTACTATTTATGAGTATAGCTTTTACCTTAATTTATGTTTTGCAATACTATATATTTATAAAATTAATATTTATTTAAAAAGCAGTCTTCTGCTTTTTTTCTTTTTATGTTATAATGACTATAATACGAGGTGGCACAATGGATAATCCAATAAAAAAGAAAATAGTTATACTTTTAATAATTATCTTTTCCGGAATATTTTTGTACAATGTATATAAAATAGCATCAGAAATATACAAGACCAAAAAAGCAATAGACGATGATTATGAGTATAATGATGTAACAGACATATTAAATTACCTTGATGATGACTCTCTTGAAAACATCATAGATAAAGTAGATACTGAAAATGCAGTAAACTATTCTATCGTTTATAATGCATTCACAAGTAATGGAATTAATATAGCAATATATCTAAAGGATGCCAACAATCCAGAGATAACATTAAAAGGTAGCAAATATAGTATAAGTTATACTTTAACAAAATTAGAAGATAAAATATATGCTGCCAATATAAGCCTAGCTGCTTTAAATAATGACACATATATTTTTTATTTATCAGATAACGGAGAAGAAAATAATATTTTAAATACGTTAGATCCATTAAAACAAATAAAAAGGGCAAAAGAAAACACAAAATTAGCGACGTTCATAAATACACCTTTTAGTGTAATAATAAATAACTTTTCATATGAATATGATATTTTAATTGATGTAGGTCACGGTGGAGTGGATGTAGGAGCATCAAATGATGCCATAACTGAGGCTGACTTTAATCTAATACAATCATTATATGAAAAAGAAAGATATGAACAGCACGGGCTTACTGTATTACTTTCAAGAGAAGATGATGGTGACGGTATGATGATGGGCGAATTTGATAGTTGGAATAGAGCCAAACTAAGAGGATATGCTGTTGGTTATTATGGAGTTACAGCCAAAATAGTTTATAGTAATCATAACAATAGTTCTGAAAATCCAAGCGATTCAGGTTTTGAAATAATCGTCCCTAATAGTTTTAATAGAAGTGAACTAAACACAGAATTTAAAATAATGAACTCTTTGTATGAAATATACCCTAAAGAATTAATAAATCATATATATACAATGTATTCTAGAGATATAGAAACAGGCATTGCCTACAACAAAGAAAGAGGAAGCGTATATAGTTATGAAGACTATTATGCCACAACAAGATTGCCGCTCCTTTTATTTAAAGTAGATGTGACAACATATGAAGGAGCTTATTTCAACAATGAAGACAATTTTTATTGGTATTACTATGAAGAAGGCTGGAAAAAAGTAAGTGAAGCAAAAATAAAAGCCTATGTAGAAGCTTTAGGAAAAACATATATACCAGTTGATTAAAAACCATAGATAAAAACACAAAAATATGTTAAAATATAACTAGTGGTGATTAACATGAAATTAGAAAACATAGATATTAATTCAGTCACGCCAATGATGCAAGAATACATTAAGGTTAAAAGAGAAAACCCTAACATTATCGTATTCTATCGTCTTGGCGATTTTTATGAAATGTTTTTTGAAGATGCCATAACAGCAAGTCACGAATTAGAATTGACATTAACAGGCAAAAGTGCTGGTTTAAAAGAAAAAATTCCAATGTGTGGTGTTCCACACCATGCAGTTAGTATCTATATAGAAAAATTAATTGAAAAAGGCTATAAAGTAGGAATCTGTGAACAAATGGAAAATCCTAAACTAGCTAAAGGATTGGTAAAAAGAGAACTAATCCAAATAGTCAGTAAAGGAGCAGTATTTGATAATAACTCACTAAATGAAAAAGAAAATAATTATATAGCTTCAATTATAGACTTTGAACACATCTATAGTATTTGTTATATAGATGTATCTACAGGAGCAATATATGCTCTATTACTTGAACACAATAATGTCAAATTAATTAATGAAATAGTTAGTTTAAATATAAAGGAAGTTGTAATTAATTCTAAATTTGATAAATCAATAACAAGCATATTAAGAAATCAATTTAAAATAACTATATCAATATATGATATAGAAGAATTAGAAGACATTTATAAAGAAACATATATAGATATAACTGATGTTCGTCTAATTACAAGTATTAAGTACCTTTTATCATATATTAACAACACACAAAAAAGAAGTCTTAGTCATTTACAAAAAGTAATTATAAAAGACAATAAAAGCTATCTACACATGGATATTCATACCAAAAGAAACCTTGAACTAACTGAAACAATTAGAACAGGTGAAAGAAACTACTCATTACTATGGTTACTTGATAAAACAAAAACAGCAATGGGTGGAAGATTATTAAAAAACTATATTGAAAATCCATTAACAAATATAGAAGAAATAAATAGAAGATATAAAATAGTAGAAACGCTTTTAAATGAATTTATTTTAACTGGAGATTTACAAAACTTACTATTTGAAGTATATGATCTTGAAAGATTAGCTGGTAGAGTTGCTTTTGGCAATGCTAACGGTAAAGATATGATTCAATTAAGAAATTCTTTAAGAGTTTTACCAAAAATAGATATAATACTAAAAGAACTAAACTATTATAAAAATATTGATACCATAACTGAACTTTTAACCATTTTAGAATCCAGCATCTATGAAGAACCACCTATTACCCTAAAAGAAGGATATTTAATAAAATCTGGATTCAATGCTGAATTAGATGAATTAAAAAGTTTAAGAAAAGGTGGTAAAGACTTTGTAGCTCGTTTTGAAGCCGAAGAAAGAGAAAAAACAGGAATTAAAACTCTAAAAGTTGGATACAATAGAGTCTTTGGTTACTATATAGAAGTATCCAAAGGTCTTACAAAAAGTGTATTACCAGAATACGGATACGAAAGAAGACAAACGCTTAGTAACTGTGAAAGATATATAAGCCCAATTCTAAAAGAAAAAGAAGCTTTAATATTAAATGCTGAAGAAAAAATAATAGAACTAGAATACAACATATTTAATGAAATTAGAGAAAAAACAAAAGAATTTATTCCTAATTTGCAGCACACAGCTTCAATAATAGCTGAAATTGATGTATTACAATCATTTGCTACAATATCAGAACAAAATAGATACATAAAACCTACTATCACAAATAAACACGAAATTAAAATACTAGATAGTAGACACCCCGTAGTAGAAAAGGTATTAAATAAAGAATTTGTAGCTAATGATATCTTATTAGATGAAAACACTGAAATAGATTTAATAACAGGCCCTAATATGGCTGGTAAATCAACTTATATGAGACAACTTGCCATAACTGTCATAATGGCTCAAATGGGATGCTTTATTCCCGCTAAAGAAGCTACTTTGCCTATATTTGATGCTATATATACAAGAATTGGTGCATCAGATGATTTAGTTAGTGGTGAATCAACCTTTATGGTAGAAATGATAGAAGCTAACAATGCTATAGAAAATGCTACAGAAAATAGTCTAGTCTTATTTGATGAACTAGGTAGAGGTACAGCAACATTTGATGGAATGGCTTTAGCTCAAGCTATAATAGAGTACATTCATAATCATATAAAATGTAAAACGCTATTTTCAACTCATTACCATGAACTAACAGATTTGGATAAAAACTTAAAACATTTAAAAAACATTCATGTTAGTGCCTATGAAGAAAATGGCAATATTACTTTCCTACATAAAATCAAAGAGGGAAGCGTTGACAAAAGCTATGGTATTCATGTTGCTAAACTAGCTAATATGCCAGACGAATTAATAGCTAGAGCTAGTGAAATACTAAAAGTATATGAAGGTAATGAGAAAAAAAGAGACATAAAAGTTCAAGAAGCACTACCTCTTGAAGTAAAAAAAGACTCTATTATAGAAAAAGAAATAAAAGATTTAAATATCTTAGAACTCACACCACTTGAAGCACTAAATCTTTTATATAAATTAAAAGAAAGGATAAAATAACATGAAAATTTTAAAACAAGAAAATTGGTGGGTTTGGTTACTATTGTTCATATTCTCAGAAGGGACAAGCAATGTAGTATTAGGCGCGTTACTAGGAGTATTTGATAAAAATGCTTGGTATGCTAAATGGAAAAACTGGGCATTAGGATTAATTTGCTTTATATTTCCAGCCTTCATTATGGCAGCAGTATTTATAATTCAAATAACTTGTCTTACAGCAGCTAAATTAAATGTAAAAGGCAGTGAATACTATTTATCACCATTTGTATGGTTATTGCTTTTAATAATCCCAGTAATAGGCTGGTCACTAATGATGATAATGATGGCATATATATACATCTGGACAATAGTTGCCCTATACAAAGGTGAAGGAAATAAATACGCTAAATAAAATAGTATTATATATACTATTTTTTAGTTTTATGTTAAAATTATAGAGGTGAATTTATATGGAAAAATTAAATAGAAGCGAACTTAGAAAAATAATTATGACAATTTTATACCAAAAACTTATATACGAAAAAAACAAAATTGATTTTACCATTGATAACTTAATAAATGATAGTTTAAGTATTGATAACGAATTTGTAAAAGACTCTGTTTATGGAGTAATTACATATCAAACCGAATTAGATAAAAAAATTAATAAATATTTAAATGGTTGGAGCATAGATAGACTAGGATATACTGATCAGTCTATTTTAAGACTAGGAGCTTATGAGTTATTATATACAGATACTCCTTCAATAGTATCCATAAATGAAGCTATTGAACTATCTAAACAATATAGTGATGAATCAGTCACAAAAATGATTAATGCAACCTTAGATAAAATCTATCACGATAAGGAAAATAATGGAAAATAAATATTTAGAAGTAACAGCTCTAACCAGATACTTAAAACATAAATTTGATAGTGATCCTAATTTGAAAAATGTCTATTTAAAGGGGGAAATATCAAACTTAAAGTTTCACACAACAGGACATCTATATTTTTCAATAAAAGATGATAATAGCAAAATAAACGCTATCATGTTTATGACTAATGCTAAAAAACTATTATTTAGGCCTACTGACGGCATGAAAGTATTAGTAACAGGTAGAATTTCAGTATATGAACAAACAGGAAGTTATCAAATATATATAGATGAAATGTTAGAAGATGGTGTTGGGAACCTATATATTGCTTTTGAACAATTAAAAGAAAAACTAAATAAAGAAGGTTTATTTAATAAAGAACACAAAAGACCTATTCCTAAAATTCCAAAGAGAGTAGGGGTAATAACAGCATCAACTGGAGCCGCTATAAAAGATATTATATCTACGATTAAAAGAAGATTCCCACTATGTGAAACATACTTATTTCCAAGCTTAGTTCAAGGTGATGGAGCAAAAGATGATATAGTAAAAAAAATAGCTTTAGCAAATACTTTTGATCTTGATGTATTAATAGTTGGACGAGGTGGTGGATCAATTGAAGATTTATGGCCATTTAATGAAGAAATTGTAGCTAGAGCAATATATAATAGTAAAATACCCGTAGTAAGTGCCGTAGGCCATGAAATAGACTTTACAATAGCCGATTATGTAGCCGACTTAAGAGCTCCAACACCCACAGGAGCTGCTGAAATGGTTGTACCTAATATTAATGATGTTATAAACCATGTAGATCAATTAAAAATAAGATTAAATGAAAGTATCAATAAAAAAATAAACTATCTAAAATTATACTTAGATAGCATTAAAAATTCTTTTGTTATAAAAAACCCATTAATAATGTATGATAATAAAAAGCAAAAATTAGATTTATTAGTAGAAAAAATAAATAAAGCAATTTTACTAAAAGTTGAAAACAAAAGAAAATACTTTGATAATTTAAAAAACAGCTATATATTTAAAAATCCAGATTCTTTATACAAAGAAGATAAAACAATATTAAAGAATATTCTAGAAAAGTTAGAACTATTAAACCCATTATCAATATTAAAAAGAGGTTATACCTTAACCTATATTAATGAAACAATTATAACTGATATTAAAAAGATAAATATAAATGATCAAATTAAAACTAAATTTAATAACGGCTACATTGTTTCACAAGTTATTGGAAAGGAAGAAAATAATGAAAGATAAAGAAGAAGTAAAATTTGAAGAAAACATAAAAGAACTAGAAACTATAATTAACGAACTAGAAAACGGTAATGTAGACTTAGAAGAATCAATAGAAAAATATACAAAAGCTATGAAATTAGTTGCTGTTTGCGATAAAAAATTAAAAACAATTGAAAAACAAATAAGCAAAATAGTAACAGATAACGGTATTGAAGACTTTAAAATAGAAGAATAAAAGATATTGAAATTTCAATATCTTTTTTTTATACTAGAACCAAAGTAGCAATAATACCGCCAATCATGACAACAACAATTATATAACCAAATATTTTTCTTGTTTTCTCTTTCATATCATTACCTCCAATACTATTATATAACAAAAATAAGGAAAGAATAACTTTTTTTAACAAATTATGTTACAATGTTTATGGTGATTTTTATGGAAAAAGTTGTAGTAGGTATATCAGGCGGCGTAGATAGTAGTGTAGCTGCTATTTTATTAAAAGAAGCCGGTTATGAAGTAATAGGATTATTTATGAGAAACTGGGATAGTTCTATTAATAATGACTATCTTGGTAATCCTAATTTAGATAATAATATATGCCCACAAGAACAAGATTACAATGACGCTTTATCCGTTTGCAATAAAATAGGAATTCCTTTATACAGAGTAGATTTTGTAAAAGAATATTGGGATAATGTATTTACTTACTTCTTAGATGAACTAAAAAAAGGAAGAACTCCAAATCCTGATATAATGTGTAATAAATATATAAAATTTGATGCCTTTATTAAAAAAGCTAAAAAATTAGGTGCCAAATATATAGCAACCGGCCATTATGCTAAAATAGAAAATGGTAATCTATATAAAGCAAAAGATTTAAATAAAGACCAAAGCTACTTCTTGTCTTTCCTATCCAAAGAACAACTAAAAGATGTATTATTTCCTTTAGGAGAAATAGAAAAACCAGAAGTAAGAAAAATAGCCAAAAAATATGATTTAATAACAGCAAGTAAAAAGGACTCTACTGGTATATGCTTTATTGGAGAAAGAAATTTTTCTAAGTTTTTACAAAACTATTTGCCCAATAAAGAAGGCAATATAGTAAATATAGAAAATAGTCAAATAATAGGCAAACATATAGGATTAATGTATTATACAATAGGTCAAAGAAAAGGTTTAGATATTGGTGGCGGAACAGATAAATTATTTGTAGTAGGTAAGGACTTAACAAATAATATTTTATATGCAGCATACAATGAGACAAATGAATACTTGTATAGTGATGAAGCCGTTATTGAAGATATTAACTGGACACAAGATATAAAGCCTAAAAATTGTACCGTTAAATTTAGATATAGACAACAAGACATTCCAGTAGAACTAGAATATTTAGGAAATGAAATAATAGTTAAATACCCGCAACAATGTAAAGCTGTAACTCCCGGTCAAGCTTGCGTATTCTATCAAAACGATCTATGCCTAGGTGGAGGAATAATAAAAGAAGTAAGAAAAAATGGCGAAAAATTATGGTATTTATAAAACAATTTAATTTACTTTTACTTTACGCCTTGACAATAGACACCAATATGATAAAATTGTAATAGGAGGGTATCAAAAATGGGAAGACTAAATGAGATTTTGCACGAATTAGGTATTTCAAAAGTCAAACTAGCTAAATTTTTGGGTGTTTCAAGACAAATGATATACAACTATTTAGAACTAGATGATATAAATAAATGGCCTAAAGATAAAAAGGTATTATTGTTAAATTTATTAGGTATTAAATCTCCAAATGAACTTGATAAAATAAAAGTTGATACCGATTATATCCTAGATGTAGAATCTAGAATAAATAATTTATTTCAAAGCAATAATAAAAAAGATAGTGATTGTACAAATGAAATATATAATGGTCTAGGTAAAAAGCAACAAGAATTATTAAAAAGTGTCATTGATATAGTTAAAGAAAAACTAGAAGACGATAAAGCTGATGACGGATATAATGAAATAAAATACTTCTATCATTATATACAAGCAATAGATAACGCTAAAGAATTAAAATATATCTTAGGCTATGTTAGTAAAGCAATGGGCTTTATCAAACCATTAGAGTTTGTTTTTAATGAAGATGAACAATTCACTTTTGAAAGCATTATGTATTCAGCAATGACTTTATATAATAATGGTGGAGCTTCTAAATCAAAACTAATTGAATCACATAGAAGATTTGTAACACAAATCGAACACAAAATAGAAGAAAAATTAAGTCGTACAATGGAGCTTAATACAATAAAAGTCCAAGCTCTTAAAGAATTAGGATATACAGAAATAACTGAAACTAATGCAGCCGAAGTTTTTGAAAAAATAGCTGAAATACAATCAAGAAAAGTAGCCTCATAATTGTATAATAAGTGGTAATAATTTTGGACTATTAGATATAACATTAAATAAGGCAAAAGGGCAGGGAAGATAGACTATTTAGTAATTTAGAAATACTTTTCAAAATATAAAGTGCTACAATTATATTGTAGTAAAAACCATAAAAGATAGGTGGTGATATTATATATGAAAGAGGAATATATATTAAAAGATAAAGCATATCATGATACTTTAGAGATAGTTAAAGCTGCGGTTACCCAACCTAGTGGCGGTGGCGATACTCATTCTTTAAATATTTGGTGTTTTGGAGAAAACATAACAGACCAAATTCAAATAATATATGACAAACTTTTAGAAATTCAAAAAGATATATATAAATAAAATCTTATTTATATATTAAAAACAGTCTATTTAAAACTGTTTTTCTTATTTTAACAAGTTCCTATAATTTATATTATGTTAAATTAAACTAATTTTAATATATACTACTACACTATATTATATATATTATAACCATTATATAATATTATAACTAATAAAATTACATTAAATTAAATAAATAAACATATATAATTAAAAATAAATTTATAAATTAAATAAAATTTAATTATAACTAAATTTGATCAAAATCATATTTTCTTAGGTCAATTCTAAGCATTTTATCCTTACAACTATACACCTAAGAAAAGAAAAAACGCTCTGGTGAAACGACAATATATTACTCCTCCTCTAAAATTAAATAAAATTTAAAGTAGGGGGATTATATTATTTTTTTATCTAGTATGTTGTCCAGAACCATCATCAATTTTTTGCAACATTATTTTTCTTCTTTGTGCTAATTTTTTTCCATATTCCATAATAAGAAAATTATTATAAGCAGTAGTTAAAGGTAATCCAATAAAAGATGTTCTATTTAAGATATCGTCCTCACCTATCCATCCAAATCCAGAATTACAAATAGGTTTAAGCTTTAATAATGGTTCAACATTTTCAAAAAAGAAGCCAAAATCTCTTGCATATGGAGTAATTTCATAATAGTCAGGCATAGATAAAACCCTTTCTCCAAATTCAAGCAAAAATTCTTTGATAGAAGTATAATTATACCTTCTAAATAAGTCAGCTAGATTGACATTACTAATAAACGCAATATTAGAAAAGCTTGAGTTTGCCATACTATTATTTATTTTTGGGAAAAATTCCAAAGCTTCTGCCGCTATTTGCAAAGTAACAGGATAAAAATTTGGATCTAAGTCTTTAACCAAGTTTCTTAATTGTTCTACACCTGCCTCCGTCTGATTTTTTAAAGCAAATTTATCAGCTTCAATAATGTATTTTTTTAATGATTCATTAGGTCTTTTTACAAGTCTTGCTTTTACAGTTGTTATCATATATGTATCTCCTTAAAATTTATTTTTTAGAATGTGGATGAAACAAATTATAATTGTCTCTTAAATGTTTCGTTGAAACATGCGTATATATTTGTGTTGTTGAAATTGATGAATGTCCTAATAACTCTTGAATACTTCTTAAATCAGCTCCATTATTAAGTAAATGAGTAGCAAACGAATGCCTAATAGTATGAGGAGAGAAGTGAGTCTTAACCCCTACTCTTCTAGCAATATTTTTTAAAATTAAGTAAAAACTTTGTCTACTTAACATATTACCAGTGCTATTAACAAATAAATAATCAGAATTTTTGCCTTTTAAAATAACATTACGATACTTATATAAATAAATTTCCAAATATTTTATAGCAATATCTCCAATAGGTAACATTCTCTCCTTAGAGCCTTTTCCAATAACCTTTAAAGTATCGTTTTCTAAATCAATATCATACAATTTAATATTAATTAACTCACTAATTCTAAGACCAGTACTGTACATTAACTCAATCATAGCCTTATTGCGATAATCTAACTCCGTTCTAAGTTCAAAAGCTAATAACATATCAACTTCTTCAACAGATAATACCACAGGAATAACTTTCTTTAACTTAGGCATATCAATATTAGAAAAAGGATTGAAATTAATTAATTCTTCACTTTCAAAATATTTATACAATTCCTTTAAAACAGTAATAATATGGCTTTTTGTTTTACCACTAAAACTATTAAGAGAATTAATATATTTACTAGCTTTATCTTCATTAACCAATAAAGGATTAATTTTAATATAACTATTAAATCTTTTTAACTCTTCATAATAAGATTCAATCGTATTAGAACTATACATTCTCTCCATTTGTAAGTAGTCAATATAGTCATCAATTTCATTATTAAATTTCTCTATCTTTATCATATTATCACTATAAATATTATAGCACAAAAAGTACCCTTCTCAACACAATTAATGATATAATAAGTAAAGGTGATGTTATGGAACTATTAGCAATTAAACTAAGACCTAAAAATACAAGCGAAGTAATTGGTCAAAAACATTTACTTGGTGAGAATAAAATACTTAAAAATATGGTTAACAATAACAAATTATTTTCAATTATTTTATATGGTAAACCTGGTATAGGCAAAACTACAATAGCCTTAGCTATAGTAGAAGAATTAAAACTAAGACACAGAATGCTAAACGCTGTAATAAACAATAAAAAAGACTTTGACATAGTTGTTGAAGAAGCTAAAATGTTTAATGGCCTAGTCGTAATAATGGATGAAATTCATAGACTAAATAAAGATAAACAAGACCTATTGCTACCATATCTAGAAAATGGTTTAATCACACTTATTGGTCTTACTTCATCAAACCCATACCACAAAATAAACCCAGCCATAAGAAGTAGATGCCAAATATTTGAATTAAAAGAACTAACAGTAGATGAAATAACTGAAGGGCTTAATAGAGCAATTAAAAGCAACCTCTTAAAAGATATTAAAATAGATGAAGAATCTATCTATTATATTGCTAAACTATCTAATGGCGACTTAAGATTTGCTTATAACTTTTTAGAAATGGCCTATTATGCTACTAACGATTATGTAATTAATATGGAAGTACTTTTAAATATAAATAACAAACCAAGTCTATTAGGCGATAAAAATGGTAGTGACCATTATGATTTACTTTCCGCATTTCAAAAATCTATTAGAGGCAGTGATGCTAATGCTTCCCTACACTATTTAGCTAGACTAATTGAAATAGGAGACTTTGATAGCATATATAGAAGAATGACAGTAATTGGTTATGAAGATATTGGGCTTGCCAATCCAGGAATTAATTTAAAAATAGATTCTTGTATTAATGCTTGTGAACGCATTGGCTTTCCAGAACTAATTATCCCTTTAGGTGTAACCATAATAGAAATGGCTCTATCACCTAAATCAAATAGTGGTTATTTAGCCATAAATCAAGCTCTAAACGATGTAAGAAGTGGTAATATTGGAGATATACCTGATAATATAAGAATAAATTCAACTACATATTTATATCCTCATGACTATCCGAATAGTTTTGTTAAACAAAATTACTTACCAAGTAAATTACAAAAATGCAAATACTACGTTCCTAAAAATAATAAATATGAAGACACACTTAAAGCTATATATGATAATATTACAAAAATGCAAAGCAAAAAGACTTAATTTTAAGTCTTTTTATAATTCTAACAAAAACAATTCCAAACCAATATTAGGTTCCACTAAACCGCTTTTAATTTTAATATCCAAGTCAGCTAGCTTCTCTAATAAACTAGAAAGAGTATCTAAACTATAACTACGTCCCTTTTCTAAAGCAAGCTTAACTCGATATGGATGAATAGATAATTGGCTTGCAATACTATCATAAGTAATACCTGATTGATTTAATATTTTAGATTGATACATTAATCTAATTTGATTAGCTAAAATAACTATAATAGCAATAGGTTCATTATTCTTCTTAATAAGTTCTCTATAAATCTCTAAAGTTTTAGCAACATTTCCTTTAATAACATTATCAACAAAATCAAATACATTATCTTCAACATTTTTAGAAATAATTTTTATATCTTCTTCATTAATTTCTTTAGAATCAATTTTATATAATTTAATCTTATCTAATTCGTTTTTAATGTTATAAATATTGCTGCCAACTTTATCTAGTATCTTTCTTTGTAAACTTTCCGTTATTTTATAACCATTTAGTTCCTCTTTTACAAAAGCTAAAAGATCTACTTTGTTGCACTCAATCTTATTCTTAATTAATTTAAATATCTTTTTTCTTTCATCAATCTTCTCTTGTCTTAATACTATAATAAGAAAAGTACTAATATTCTCATTTTTTAGGTAGTTTTCAAAGAGTTTTGTTGTTTCTTGATCAAATATATCTCCAAGTACAATAATGGCCTTATTTGGGCTAAATAATGATATACTTTTAGCATCTTCAATAATATCTTTAGCAAACACTTTATCATCATAATTAGAAATGCTATTTTTGTCTATTTTATTCTTACTAATTACTTTTTCTATTTCTTTATCTATTAAATAATCTTCCTTGCCATATATTAAATAGGTCATTTTATCAAATCCTCATGTATAACTTCTTCCATATTACCAACATCAAGCTCTTCAATTCTGTCAACTCTACAAGTTTCAGCAACTAAAATAGCTTCTACTTTAGCAACAGCATCTTCTAAAATATCATTAACAACAACATAGTTATATTTATTAATTTCATTTATTTCTTGATAAGCTGTTTTAAAGCGAGCTAGTATCTTTTCTTCTGATTCCGTTCCTCTTTTAACTAAACGATTTTTAAGTTCTTTCATTGATGGAGGCAATATAAAAATATATAAAGCATCCTCTATTTTTTCTTTTATTTTTATAGCTCCTTGTATATCAATTTCTAGTATAACATTGTATCCAGCTTTTAATTTATCTTCAACATCTTTTCTAGGTGTTCCATAATATTCATTGTTATGAACAGTAGCAAACTCTAGAAAATAATCATCACTTATTTTTCTTTCAAAATCTTCTTTTGTTGTAAAAAAATAATCTGTTCCTTCTATTTCATATTCTCTTTTAGGTCTAGTTGTCATAGAAACAGATTCTATTAACTTTTCATTTCTTTTTAGTAGACTAGAGCAAATAGTTCCCTTCCCTGCTCCACTTGGTCCTGATATTACAATTAAATACCCTTTTTTTCTTGTTTTTATCATAGTGCCTCCTAATTATAATTAACAATAGTATAACATATAAGAAACAAAAAAACTATCAAAAGATAGTAAATTTTAATGGTAACCTGTATGGGACTTGAACCCATGAATAATACCTTGAGAGGGTACCGTGTTAACCGCTTCACCAACAGGTCATGATGGCTGCCTCAGTTAGATTCGAACTAACGCGTCGTAGAGTCAGAGTCTACTGCCTTACCGCTTGGCCATGAGGCAAGCACATAATATATATTATACACAATATATATTATTTTTCAAGTTTTTACTAACAAAAAATATTAAATTTCTTTAATATTTTTATTTTAATATCTCTTCAATTTTATTTATTATTTTCTTATTGTTATATTTATATTTCTTCAAAGCCTCTCTCTTATAAACTAATAACTCTCTATTATTAATAATACTAATTAAAGCTTCATATATATTATTAGTAATAAAGCCATAACTTTCATTTAACATCTCACTAATACTTATTGTATTAGTAGAAAGAACAGGCGTACCACACATCAAAGACTCAATAACAACAGTAGGATAAGCTTCACTCTTAGAAGGTAAAATAAATAAATCAGCTATCTTTAAAAAAGGGTATGGATTATCTTTCTCACCTAATAAACGAATATTGTTCTCTAAATCATAAGCTTTAATGAGTTCTAATAAATGTTCCTTCTCCTCACCATCACCTATTATAGATAATTGAACATTATGGAGAATATTTTCTTGCTTTAATCTATTAAAAGTTTGAATAAGTTCAGCATAACACTTAATCTTATTTAATCTCCCAATAGATAAAATATTAATATTTTTAGTTTGAATATAATTAGTCTTTTTAGATAATTCCAATATTTTCTTATCATCAATTACATTGTTAATTACAATCGTATTATTAACAGAATAGATTCTCTTAAAAGCTCTTTCCAAATTATCAGAAAGTAAAACATTCAAATCAAATTCACTTAATATTTTTTTAAAAACACCTCTATATTTAAAAGCAGGATCATTATTACTAACATCATTATGAATCCAATTAATCTTTTTTAAAGAATCACCGTAATAAGTAAATAAAGTAACAAACCCATATTTAAAAGCAATTTCAATGTCATAATCACTCTTTAATATCTTTTTTCTTTCTTTTCTGATTTTATATTTAATTAAATTAGTTTTTAATAAAAAAGTTAAATATATTTTTAAAGCTAAAGACTTAATATCTTTTCCTTTTAAAGCACTATTAAAAGAAACATTTATTGATTTAAAAAATTTAGTTCCTTCAATAATAGTAATATTTTTAGGTATTTTTTTAAGTCTACTACCGGTATTATTTAAAACCAACAAATCTATTTTACTATTTTTAAGATTAATATTATTTAAAATATCCTCTAAAACAATAGAAACACCACCCATATTTCTATCATCAACAACAAATAAAATCTTCTTCATACATCACCTATCTGAATTCATTATTTTTCTTATCAATTTAACTGCAAAATACATTTTGTGATATATTAAAAAGCACACAAAACGATAACGGAATTTTTTTCTTTTATAATACTTATTTTTACAAAAATGTGAATACTTATCATGAGCAATTATATTTATTCTTTTTAAATCATCTAATCCTTCTTCATAATACATAAACTTAATAGAAGAATCTCTTAAAACGTGCTGAATAAATAAAAATTCTAATTCTTCAGGATACTTTGATAATACATCATTTAATAAATCAAATACTACAAAAATATCTTCCCAATATTTAGAATACTTTGCTTTATTCATTAAAGAATTTGGTCTTTTATAATAATTATAAAAAGGCTTATTAATATATTCTATTTTAATCTTTTTAACCATCATTCTAAGAATAACAGTCATATCTTCCCCAATAGTAACATCAGGAAATCTATTATTTAAATAAAACTCTTTTTTAACTAACTTATTCCATAAAGCAGGAGGACTTAGTATTTTAGATTCCTCATTTATTCCTTTTTTAACAACCGTAAATAAATCATGAATCTCATTAAAGTCACAAATAACCATATCAGCTTTTTTATCTATAGCTAAATTATACATCTCTTCATACATTTTTCTATCAATAGTATCATCACTATCTAAAAAAGCTATATATTCACCATTAGCGTGTTCAATTAAGAAATTCCTAGTATCAGCCACACCAGTATTTTTCTTATAAAAATACTTAATATTTTTATATTTCTTTTTAAACTTCCTAATTACCTCTTCACTATCATCCGTTGATCCATCATTAGCAATAACTATTTCAATATCTTTTAAGCTTTGCTTTACAACAGAATTTAAAGTATCTTTTAAATACTTTGATGCATTATAAACAGGAATCAACACACTAACCTTTGTCATATATTCACTTCCTTTTTAATTTAGTAATAAATAAATACAACTCAACATTTAACATTAAAATATATTTTTTAATAAATCTTTTAATATTATTACTTGGTAAATTCTTATATACTTCTTTAATTCTTTTCTTATATCTTTTCTTTAAATTATTAGCCAAACTATTATATTTTCTACAAACAGAATCAGTTATATAAACTAATATAATATTATTTTCTTCACTACTACCTAATAACTTAATCTTATCAACTAACATCTCATATTGTTTAATAAAATCATCAGCTTTTTTTATCTCAAATTCTTCATTGTGCTTTCTAGTAACACTTGCATCATTTTGATAATAATTATATCCAATATAATCAATTGATTTAATTTTCTTAGCTTTTAAAACAATATATGGTATTAAACCAAAGTCTTCATGAAACATTCCTATCGCACATTTAAAGTCATTATCAATAAAAAACTTTCTATTAAAAGCATATAAGCAAAAAGAATCAAATAAATCATCTTGTACTAAATTCTTAATAGAATCAACTTTATTTACTTTATCAAATATATTGTTATGGTATTTTCTAACTATACCAGTATCATTTACGCCTTGACATTTATACTTTAATAAGTCTAAATCAGGTTCTATGTTATTATTTAATACTTCTAATAAATTAGGCTCAATATAATCATCAGAATCAACAAAAACAATATAATCACCAGTTGCTTTACTAATGCCATAATTACGAGCAAAAGAAGGGCCTACACTATCTTTAATATCAAAATGAAATACCTTTAATCTGCCATCTTTATAGTTCTTTAAAATACTATAAGTATTATCTTTAGATCCATCATCAATAACAATAATTTCAAAATTAGAATAAGTTTGATTTAAAACACTATCAATACATTTTTTTATATACAAATCACTATTATAAGCTGGAATAATAACACTAAATTTCATGATTATTCCCACTTTCTATAATACTATTTAATACATCCTTTACTTCTTTATTAAACTTATCACTATCAAATTTAACACTATATTTATTATTAATAAATTCAAACATTGCTCTTTTTAAACTCATAACATTCTTATCAATAATTATCCCATTATTTTTATCAACATAATCTTTAACATCCCCTACATTAGTAGTAATAACAGGTGTTTTAAGTATTAAAGATTCATATATAGTAATAGGCCCACCTTCATAATTAGATGAAAGTAAAAAGCAATCAGCTAACTTATAATATGGGTATGGATTAGTAGTCATAGGTAATATCTTAATAGTATCGTTTATTTCATAATTATTAAGCATTTCTACATACTTACTAGTGTCATTACCCTCACCTATTAAAAGTACTTCAAAATCACTATATTCTTTTTTAAGTTCATAACTAGCTTCAATAATTCTAGATATTTTTTTAGCATCCTCATCATGTCTACTAATATTAACAAACAAAAACTTTTTCTTTTTTTTATAATCTACTTTTTCTAAGCTCTTCTTTTCTATATCTAAAGGTAATAGATTATGGCAAACAAAATACTTTTGTTCTTTCATTTTAAATGGATAATTATTTAAAGCTTCTTTTGATACAAAAACTAAATTACTATATTTATTATAGCCATACAATTTAATAAATCTAAAGAAATCACTTAATGAATATATTTTACTATAATCAGTATGAACCCACATATAATTATTTTTACTTATTTTCCTTACTATAATTGAAGGCAAATATATATATGATGCATAACAAATACTAACATCATATTTATCTTTATTTTCTTTAATAAAATTGATAAAATTAATTCTGTTTTTTATTTTTCTAAACAAAATATTTTTGCTTTTTATTGGTTTATATTCTATTATATCTATTCCTTTTGGAACTTGTTCTAATAAAGCTCCTTTTCTATTTTGAAGTAATAAAGTTACTTTATTTTTTTTTAAATCGATATTTTTTAAGAAGGCAATAAGACTTGTTTCAATCCCACCTATGTCTAACGTATTTGCTGCTATAAAGATTTTACTCATCTATAATCACCCTATTAATATAATACCATAATTATTAGATAAAGAATAGAGATAATAAAAAGAACTTGGATAATTTAAACTTCTATAGGTTTAGAAGTTTGTATCCAAGTATATAAAAGGGTTGGGCATAGCAATGTATCCACTACTCAAGAGATATATGCTCATCTATTCAAATCAGTTGAACAAGAAGCAGTTAATATGATGAATAATATATTAAAATAAAAAGAGACCATCAGCCTCTTTTTTCTCCCTAATTGGGAATTTAATTACAATATAATTGTATCATTTAAATTTCAATTTGTAAATACAATAAGTCTAATTTTTTATTTTTTCAAAATAATCTTTATCTATCCCCGTGAAACTTGTATATCTTTCAATCACAGGAAACCTACCATAATTTGAAGTGACTTTGTTTACCTTTATTTTATTTACAAGATTTATAATTTTTTTGTTTTGAATCTTCTGGTCTCTTTCTAATTTTTTCAATCTTAATTTAAAGCCATAACCTGATTCTATTTTTTGAATTATTTCCCCAACATCCGGATCCAAAATAGAATTGGCGTATTCTTTTAACTCTACAAATTGATTAATATTTGTTATTTCATACTCTTCAAGAGTTAAAACTATATTATATTTTCTATATATATTTTTCAATTCAAATTGAAAATCGTTTTTGGAATTAATTTTAAAAATAATTTTACTTATTAAATAAATTACAAAGGACAAATTAAGGTTTTGATCTCTTTTTACATAATTTCCTCTTACACGAGCTCTTCTTCTATTATAATCATCAGTTCCAAAAAAGACTTCCAAATTGTTCATAGTCTTTTCATTAATATTGTGTTGTTGTTCTAGCTCGGTTAAAGGGACTCCTGTCCTACTATCTATTATTTCTTTCTTTATGATTGGATAGTCATACTCTAAAGATAACCCACTAAAGATTGAAACACTTTTTATATTAAAATTATAAATAGGTTCGTTGTGAGCCAGTTTATTTCTAAACTCTCCTAAAAAGGAAAGCATAAAAGAAAATGTTTGAACCAAACTCTCTTCTTTTTTTAATTGATTAATGCTTTTCCCTCTTTTTTCGCTTGTAACATTTGTTTTAGTAAAAAAGTTCATACATCTTATTAAGATTTCTTTTGAATCAGTTTCTTTTAAATTTAATATTGTATTATACGTTTCATTCATTGTTAGTTCATTTATAATAATCCAGTATGGTATTGTTAGTTTTTGGTCTCTTTTTCTTTTAATTGGTTTGGACTTATAATTATTATGTTTATCAATAATTTTTTTAAAAGTAGAAAAAGCTCTGTTTTTAATTATCGGTGTGGTATTATAATTTTCTATATTTATTAAATAATTTGCCGGACTACCTTTATCATTCAAATAAGAAATAAATATATTTTTTACATTTTCCTCAACTATTAAAACATACTTCAATAGCAATAGCCTTAGCTCATGTTCAAAATTATACATTCTAACAAAATCCGAATACTTTGTATTAGGCATATAAACATGTCTAAAAAAAAGCATTTCCTTAATTTTAAACTCTTTTTCCGGTTGGTTTTTTGCCTCTAATCCATATTTTGTGCAGATTTTACTACAAACTCCATCATATAATCTGTCGTCTGTAACGGTTGCTAAATTATAAACACTCCTGTATTCATCTAATTTTACTGAATTGATAATATTGTTTTTTATATCATCTATGCTTTCGAATTGATCTGCAAACAAATTTTTATAAGCATTTATTACCTGATAATAATTATTTTTTTTAAAACTTGTAGATTCCCCGCGTTCAAATGATATACCTTTATTTTTAACTATTTTAAACAACTGATTCATATTATTTGTTTTCAAATTGTACATCTCCTTTTAATGAAAAAAGCAGTATCAATTAAACCTTACCGGCTTACTATACTGCTTAACTGTTTTAATTATATCACCAACTATCGAATTTTGTCAGTTATTATCTACAAATATTTAAACTTAATATCTATTTTCCCACCAAAAACCCACTTTTAGCTATTTTAAGACATAATAAAAGACCTTTCAAATCCTTGAAAAGCCTTGTAATTACTTATGGCAGGGGTAGCAGGAGTTGAACCCACATCCGTGGCTTTGGAGTTTTAAACCCTGCCTATTACAGTATATTGCAACTATTTGTACTGTTTTTAAAATTTTTTTCAATTTTAAGAAAAGTGTTTGTTTATTTTTATATATATTTTATTAATCAAATAATTAAATCTTTTTATATGTGATTTAATATTTTTTGTTCTTGTTGGTAAAACAATAATTTCTTCTTCTAATTCGATTAATAAATTATCAAGTTTTTTAGCGTTTTTTTTATCAACATAATTTAAAAATTTTATTTTCCCTCTAAAATTATTTATATATTTTTCAAATTCTTCACTCACTTCATCATTACATTTTTGACTTTGTTCAGAAATAAAATCAGTACAGTATTTAGGTATTAATAAAGTTAAATCATCCTTAAATAGATCATAATAATTATTTCTCATGTTAAATTTGTTTATTTTCATTGAACTATAAAAAGTAAATCCAGCAGATGCTGCTGCTAAGATAATAGATATTATTGATATTGATATAGTTATACACTCATAATTTGTCATTAAAATTTAATACTACTTATAATTTTTTCTTTTAATTCTTCTGAGCTTACTTCAAAGTCAAATACTTTTTCAATATCATTTTTATCTATTCTTTTTAATATTTCTTTTGCAAATCCTTGTATAAAAGATATTGCGATTCTGTTTATTTGTTCTGGAAAAATTATTTTATTTAATTCATTCCAATCTATATTACTTTCGACTTGTTCTGAAAAGACTTTTACACCAAAAGGATTGCCAGCTAGTCTTGTTAATGTCTTTTCAAATTCCAATTTAATTATCTTCATAATGTTCTCCTTCTAATATAAAACTTAAGTTATGTATAGTTCCATTAAAACAATTTTTATTATTCTTTACAATACTTAAATCCGGAATTTCATTTAAATAATCATTACCTTTATTAAAGCCTATAAGATTATCTTCAGTAAGTTCCAAATACTTTTTTTCCAAATTTAAAACACTATTACCACTTAATATATAACAATAATCTGCAATTGATGATTCTATGAGTGTATTAATAAGCAATGTTAGCCCTCTTCCACCCGTTCCTTCACTATTCTTTCTAGTTGTAACATTTTCTTGAAATGAAGAAATCATAACGAAATTATCAATGTTATAATTTTCAGTAAAATTATCCTTATGCTTATTATAAGCTATCCTTACTATTTCATTACTCTTGTTATAATTTTCATTCTCATTTGATAAGTAGTTTTTTAAATCAGATCCAAATTTTATCTTAGTAAATGATATTACCGTTACATTTAAAAATTTAATATCATCATCTCTGGTTTCATCTTCACAAATTTTAATATCAAGAATTAAATCATTATCTGAATGTTCTAAACCGTTTCCAATTATTTCAACAATTGTTTCACCTAAAATTTCTGAATATTTTGAATTAATACCGCCATGTTTTAAAAAATTACAAACATCATCAAGCAGAATAGATTGAAATGTACCCTCTAAATTTTCAATTGTATTTTCACATATTTTTTTATATCTCTTTAAATTTGTTTGCAATTTATTTTCGTAATTACTTATAAATTTATCTTTTATAATTGTCTTATTATCAAATTCATATAAATTTCCCAATTTATACATTTTCTTTAATAAATTATTACCATTAATTATGATTTGATACTTAATATCAAAATCATATTTTTTCATCATATAATATAAAATACTTTCAAAAACTATTAGAGTTGCATCATCACCTACCATTTTACATGTTATATCAATTTTTACAGGTCTGCGTATACCTTTATCTAGCATAAAATTAAAATGCTCTATAATTTCAAATATTGCTTTTGCTTTCAAAAAATTATCATTAAAGACCAACTTATCTTTTTTTATACTCTTATTTTTTTTATGGCTTATTGGTTTTATATCTTTAAATATTAAACTTAAACTATCCACAAATTACACCATACTTCTACATTTTAATTCAGCTTGTTTTAATACTGTTTCTACAGCATTATCCCTTTTAACTGGTGGATAATTATATTTAATTAATAACTTCTTAATTTCAATTCTCATATTTGCTCTACAATCTTTTCTAATATCCCAATCTATAGTCATGTTGGAATTTATAACTTGTACTAACTCATGAGCTATTTGAACTAATATTTCATCCTTCATTAATTCTTTAACTTCAGGATCTTTTCCTAAAGCATCAAAGAAAGCTTTTTCTTCAGGAGATAAATCATATTCATTTCCTTTTTTTATTTCATCTTCTATTTCTTTCTTTAAATTAATCATTTCTTCAATTATTTTTTCAATATCTGCTAAAGAAGTTCTTTCGTTATAATTCTCTGCAATCTTTTTAAATCTTTCAGAAAATTTTTCCATTAAAACTAAATTAACCATACCTACTTTTTCTATATATTCTTTTAAAGCATGATTTAATACTTCTGCTGCTATATTTTTAGATTTCATTTTAGCTAATTTATTTAATATATCATCATTTAATAAACTTAAAGAATTACTTTTTTGAACAGTTCCAATTTTAATTAATTCATCTTCATTAATAGCTTGTTCTAGTATTTTAGAAACATTACTATTTATTTCTTTAACATCTAGTTTTCCACCATTTAATTTAGATATAAATGATTTAACTGCTATTATATACAAAATTTCTTCTTTTTCATCACTAGTTAATTCACCAGTACAAATAGAATATAATCCTTTTATATCATAACTATATTTTATATAACGTTTTTTAGTTTCTTCTGTTTCTAAAATATAATTAGCACCTTCATTAATTAAATCATACTTACCTTTATTATCAAGTTGTCTAAAATTACTATAATCAAATCCATGAAATAAGTTTCTAGTTAATTCAATTTTATCTTTTAATAATTTAACAACTTCATGATTATCTAGTATTCTATTTTGATCTCTTTCAGTATATGTTTTTAAGGCTTCTAACAACCACTTTTTAAGTCCTATGTAATCTACAATAAGCCCACCTGTTTTAGTCTTATAAACCCTATTAACACGTGCTATAGCTTGCATTAAGTTATGAGCTTTCATTGGTTTATCTATATACATAGTTCCAAGACATGGTACATCAAATCCTGTTAACCACATATCTACTACTATTACTATTTTAAAATCAGAGTCTGGATCTTTGAACTCTATTTCATTATTCTTTTTATCATTCATAGATCCTATTACTTTTTGCATTTCTTCTGTATCTTTATTACTTGGTGTAATAATCATTTTAACTTTACCTTTTAAGTCAGGTCTTAGTTCTAATATTTTACTATACATAGTAAATGCTGCATTTCTAGAATATGCTACTATCATAGCTTTATTAGCTATTAAATCTTTTCTATCTTCATAATGAGTTAATATATCTTCTACTATCATTTTTAATCTACTAGGATCTTCTAGTATTTGTTTCATAGTAGCCATAGCTTTTTGGCTTTCTTTTATTTGATCTTGTTCTGCTAAGCCTTCTTCTTCTAAAGAATTATAGTATTCATCTATACTTTCAAGTAGTTTATCATTAAGACCTACTTTAGCCATACGAGCTTCATATAAAATTGGTACAGTAGCACCATCTTCTATTGCTTGTGTCATGTCATAAACATCTATTATATTTCCAAATACATTAGTAGTTGAATGATCTTTAGTTTCTACTGGTGTTCCAGTAAATCCTATATATTTAGCATTTGGTAATGCATCATGTAAGTATTTAGCAGTTCCATATTTTTTATATGCACTTAAATTCTCTATATCAAATTTTAAAGTAGCATCTATTCCATAGTGACTTCTATGCGCTTCATCTGCTATTACTAATATATCATCTCTATTGCTTAATAAACCGGTTTCTTCTTCAAATTTTTGTAATGTTGTGAAGAATATACCGCCTTTAACTCTATCCTCTAATTTAGCCTTTAAATCGCTTCTACTTTCAACTTGAATTGCTGATTGTCTTACGAATTCACTACATTTAGAAAATTGTTCAAATAATTGATTATCTAAATCATTTCTATCTGTTACAACTAAAATAGTTGGGTTATTAAGTTTATTAATCATATTTCCTACATAGAATACCATACTAAAACTTTTACCAGATCCTTGAGTATGCCATACTATTCCTGCTTTACCATCTTCTGCTTTTAGAGTTCTTTCAATAGCACGTTCTACTCCATAATATTGATGATAAGCTGGTAATATTTTATTATCATCACTAAATAACTGATGTGAACCCTATTTAGTAGATATTAAATAAAAAACTAGTAATTAAAAAGAGAAAATTTATTTTTCTCTTTTTGTGTAAATTTTTCTCTTTTTCACTACTTTTGACTTTAATCTAGTTGTGTTGT
>JAQUYH010000007.1 GCA_028691955.1 Bacilli bacterium
CCATCTCGAACACAGTAGTTAAGCACTTTAACGGCGAAAATAGTGATAAGCGAAGATAGCAAGTTGCCAATTTTTTTTGTATTTAAAACAGAGTAACATCTGTTTTTTTAATATATTTTAATAGTGTGTTATAATATTAACAGATTTTTACGAGGATTATATGAATATAGATTTATCTCAAATGATTGATACTAACGAAGCATCTTGGAAAAGAGCAGATGAAAAATTATGCGACGAATTTTTTGATGTGCTTAAAAGTATTAATAATATTGATTTTCATAAAGAGTATCGAATTAAAAATTCTGCCAAACTATTTAGATATTTACGTACTTTATTAATTAATTACTACCTGAGCGATATGATAAAAGCGTTTAATATAATTGGTGTATCCGAAATAGAGTATTATAAAAAGATTACATATGTTGCAATGATAACCATTACAAGAAATAATCCCAATGCAGAAAGATTTATTAACCTGCTTATAAACAAAAAAATAATTAATAGTTTTCAGTTAACAGAAGATGGATTTTATATTATAGATTCTCCCTTTTTTGGAAAAATTGAATTTGCAAAAATAAGTGATTCTTTACTTGGAAAAGAAGTAGAGGGCCTATTAAATAGAAAAGACTTGATAGGCGGATGCCATGAAGTAACTTTAGAGTTACTAAGAAGAAAAAAATCCATGATAGCCATTACTGCACTAAGTAATATGAGTATTAATGAGAAATTTTATCATTCTTTTTTACTAGATGATAATAATGTTATTGACTTAACCGCCAATATTATCGTACCTATTAATAATTACTATGAACTAAATTCTATAGAAGAAATAAGTAGAGTTAGCTCAGAAGATAATTTAAGATTAGGACTAGAATATGATAAAAGTAAAACATTATTCCCGTTGCTTAGAATAGCAGCGTTTAAACAAATTTTAAATATAAAAACTAAAAATTAATAAGAGGTGAATATATGAAAAAAATTATATTTTTTTCAGGAATCCATGGAGTTGGTAAAGACTACATATTAGAGAAAATACAAAGTCAATTAAATATAAATTCATATACTGCTTCAGATATCATAAAGAACTCACTAGGAAAATCTGATGAAAATAAGATAACAACAAATATAGACCAAAATCAAATGGCTCTTATTTATGGATTAGAGACTATTAACGAATCCTTAATTGTATCAAATGGACATTTGTGTTAGAGATAAAATTGGCGTTGTACAAAGAATAAGTAAAGAAGTTTTTAAACAACTAAATATGCTATGTATTATATTAATAACTTCTTCTCCTAGTACAATAAGAGAAAGATTAAGGAAAAGAAGTTGTCTTGATTGGACAGAAGAGTATATAGCTGATTTTCAAAATAAAGAGATAGCATACGCAAAAAAATTATCTAAGGAATTAAATATAAAGTTATTTGTATTTAATGACCCACAAGAATTAGATGAAATAGCTAAAATCATTAATAAAGAAATTTTGCCTAAAATATTGTTTGAAAACTATTTAAAAGAAGACGAAGTAATATCAATTGATAGAGGATACTTTTTTATTAGCAAAGATGGTAGAGAATACTTTACTATTACAAGCATACCTTACATGTATAAAAAGCCACTAAACGCTTTTGAAATACAAGAAAATTCATATCCTTTAAATCATGTTCTAACGCCTTTAAACAATAATAGAATTTTAGCTAATATGAAAGAAGAAGATACATTTAATTACTATTTGGAATATTCAATAAAATATTTAAAAGAAGTAAAAGATTTCTTTGACAATAACTAGCCTTTACACTTATTTAATAATAACTAATTTTTAATTTAATTATTTCTATAAAACTATTGTCATATTTTTCATTTTCTTTTATAATAAAAATAGGTGATTAGAATGGAATATAAGATAACAACACGTAGTGAGATGGAGACAATAGAGTTAGCTCAAAATATTGAATCAGAGAAATTTCCTAATATGATTATCTGCTTAAACGGTGAATTAGGTAGTGGTAAGACAGTATTTGCAAAAGGCATAGCGAATGGCTTAGGTATACAAGAGACAATAACATCTCCAACATTTACAATAATAAAAGAATATGTTGGTGAACTACCACTATATCATATGGATGTATATAGATTAGATGGTAATGTAAGTGATATTGGTATAGAAGAATACTATACAAAAGGTGGAGTAGTATTAATAGAATGGGCAGATTCTATTAAAGACGTATTACCTGAAGAAAGATTAGATATAACATTTAAAGTAATAGATGAAAACAAAAGAGTGCTTATTTTAACTCCACATGGGAAACAATATGAAGAACTATGTGAGGCTGTTATATGATAAGCTTTTTTATTGATACATCAACAAATATTGGCCATGTTGCCTTATTAGAAGATAGTATCCTAATAAAACATATCAAGATAGTATCGAATAACAATTTATCAACAAACATTTTTAAATATATAGAAACACTTTTTAAAGAAAGCAATATTGAAGTAGAACAAGTAAAAAAGATATTTGTAGCAGTTGGACCCGGATCATTTACAGGAGTAAGAATAGGCGTAACCATAGCTAAAACCTTTGCTTGGGCTAAAAACATTGAGATAATTCCTTTATCGTCATTAGAAATCATGGCCTCATCATCTAATGAAAATGCTATAATTGCAAATATTGATGCTAGAAGAGGATTTTCCTTTGCTGGTGTTTACAATAAAAATTTAGAAAATATAATGCCAGATACATATATAAGCTTGGAAGAATTAAAAAATAAATATATTGGACAATATATATCTGATACTGAAAACATAGATATTGAAAAAATAGTTAAAAAACATAAATTTGATGAACCTGTAAATCCACATAAAATAAATCCAATATACTTAAAAAAAACCGAGGCAGAAGAAAATCATGCGTGAATCTAAAAACTTAAATGAAATAAATTACTTTTTAAATTTAATGGGTGAAAAAGAAACAACAGAAGAGCAACTTAATAGCTCGAATACCACATATACTATATTAGATGATATTGGCTTTATAGCTTATTCGATCTATTATGAACGAGCTGAAATTGATTATATATATGTTAAAGAGGAATACAGGAAAAAAGGATATGGAACAGATTTATTAAAATACGTAATTAATAAATCAAAAGATTTAGATAACATAACCTTAGAAGTGAATGTAAATAATAAAAGTGCGATTAACTTATATAAAAATAACAACTTTGAAATTGCAGCCAAAAGAGAGAAATACTATCAAAATGAAGATGCATACTTAATGATTAGGAAGATGATATAATGGATATATATGCTTTAGCTATAGAGTCTAGTTGTGATGAAACAAGTGTTTCAATCATAAAAAATGGAATAGAAGAGATAGCTACAATTATTTCAACACAAATAGATATACATAAAGAATATGGTGGAGTAGTACCAGAAATAGCAAGTAGAAAACATGTGGAAAACATAACTATTGTTATAGAAGAATGTCTAAATAAAGCCAAAATGACTATGGATAGTATTACCTATATAGCAGTTACTTATGGCCCTGGCCTAATAGGAAGCTTACTAATAGGCGTAGAAGCAGCTAAAACACTAGCTTTTGTATACAAAAAACCCATAGTTCCCGTTCATCATATAGTAGGCCATATATATGCCAACAATCTAGTAAAAAGATTAAGCTTTCCTTTAGTTGCTCTAGTAGTAAGTGGAGGACACACTGAACTTGTATATATGGAGGATGATTACAAATTTAAATACATTGGTGGGACACTAGATGATGCTGTAGGAGAGTGCTATGACAAAGTGGGAAGAGTATTAAATATAGAATATCCAGCTGGTCCAAAACTAGATAAAATGGCGAGTTTAGGAAAAGATACATACGATCTTCCAACCCCACTAGATGATGATTCATATAATTTTAGTTTTAGTGGGTTAAAAAGTGCAGTAATTAACCTAAAACACAATGAAGAACAAAGAGGAAAAGAAATAAATAGTGAAGACTTAGCAACCTCTTTTCAAAATAGAGTTGTAAATATACTAGTTAAAAAAACAATGAAAGCATTAAAAGAATATAACATAAATAACTTAATAGTAGCAGGAGGAGTAAGTGCTAATAAAGGACTAAGAAATAAATTAATAGAAGAGTGTTCTAAAGAAAATATTAATTTAACCCTACCAGAAATTAGATTATGTACAGATAATGCTGCAATGATAGGAGCAGCATCATACTATGCTTATAAATTAGGAAAAGTAAGCACATTAGATTTTGAAGCCAAAGCTAACGATAGTTTTTAGGAGGAAAAAATGAAAGAATCTAAAGAGAAAGAGTTGTTGTTTTTAGTTATAATTTTTATTATTATTTTTGATGTGTCATTTATATTTAGCAATATAAGAAGTACTATATTTTACTCTGTTCTAATAGGAATTACAATAATATGCTTAGGGGCTATTTTCCATATAATAGTACAAGAGAGAATAAAGAAAGAAAAAGAAATAGAAACGCTTCTTTATTACGACAAAGTAACAAAATTGCCAAATAAAAACAAGTTTTTAAATGATATTCCTAAAACAATAAAAAATAAAGAAAAATATGCTGTTATTGTCTTTGATATGCGTGATTTTAAAGAATTACTAGATGATATTGGGTTAACAGAAGTTAACAAATTTTTAAAAAATATTGCTAGTATCATCAAAAAAGAAACAAAGTCAAATGAACTATGTTCTAATATATCTGACGACCATTTCGCATTACTTTATGAGTATAAAAAAGAGTCTGATTTAGAAGATAGAATCAAATCAATAAATAAGCAAATTAAAGAATATGATATCAAACAAAAAATAACTTTATCCTTTGGAATATATCCTATTACTGATAAAAGATTTTCATCAACCTTAATGTTTAATAAAGCATCACTTGCTAGAAAAGAAATAGTTGATAAAAAAAACATATTATTCAATTTTTATAAAAATTAATAATTTAAGAATGAATTTCATTCTTTTTTTTGTAAATATATATGACAAGTAGCCTTATAACATTTGTTATATATACATACTTATGTTATGATAATATAGTAGTAAGGATGGATAAAAGATGAAACTATATGTAGTAAGACACGGTGAGACAAACGAAAATATTCATAAAATAATGCAAGGAAATATGGAAACCGATTTAAATAAAGTTGGCGAAGAACAAGCAATATCTTTAAGAAATAAAGTAAAAGAAGCCAACATTAATTTTATTATTTCTTCACCCAAAAGAAGGGCTATAGAAACAGCTAAACTAGCAGCTCCTGATATATCAATAATGACAGATAATAGATTATTAAGTCGTGATCATGGTGAATTTCAAGGAATGGCAAGAACAGAAATTAATCTAGAAGAATATTGGAACATTAAAAAGAACATTCAATATGAAAGAGCTGAAACAGTTGGCGAGATATTTAATAGAGTATCATCATTTTTAAATGATGTTTCAGTTAACTATAGTGATAAACACGTTATGATTGTAACTCATAGCGGAATATGTAGAGTCTTATACTATTATTTTAATGGATTTCCGCATAATGGAGATTTGACAGAATACGAGTCAACTAATTGCTCATTTGAGGAGTATGATTTAGACAAAATAGGGGGATAATATGCTATTAAACAATTTAAATGAAAAACAAAAAGAAGCAGTAGAACATATAGATGGCCCCTTATTAGTATTAGCAGGGGCTGGAAGTGGTAAAACAAGAGTACTCACTATGCGTATTGCTAATCTTATAGAGCACGATATAGATAGTTCTAACATATTAGCCATAACATTTACAAATAAAGCAGCCAAAGAAATGAAAGAGAGAGTAGTAGAGTTATTAGGACCTATTGCTTATTCCATACAAATATCAACTTTTCATTCATTTGGATTACTCATTTTAAAGAAACACTATGCTGTCTTAGGCTATGATAAAAGTTTTACAATACTAGACAGTGACGATTCATTAACTATTGTGAAGAAGATCATGAAAGACCTTAATATAGACCCTAAAGCCTATAATCCCAAGGCTATTAGAAATAGAATAAGCAGTGCGAAAAATGAATTAGTTGATTCAAAAGAATTTGCCAAATTTATTGGAAATGAATTTGATGATATTACTTATAAAGTATTTCAAGCTTATGAAACAAAATTAAAACAAAATAGCTCATTAGACTTTGATGACTTATTAATATTACCAATTAAGTTGTTTAGAGATAATCCTGATATATTAAAGTATTATCAAGAGCTATATCAATATATATTAATAGACGAATATCAAGATACCAATGAAGCACAATATATTTTAGTTAAAATGATAAGCGCTAAATATAAAAATATTTGCGTTGTTGGAGATGAATCACAATCTATATATTCATTTAGAGGATCAAATTATAGAAATATCTTGAATTTTGAAAAAGATTACAAGAATGCAAAAATAATTTTATTAGAAGAAAACTATCGTTCAACGCAAAACATACTAAATGCAGCTAACGATGTTATTAAAAACAACAAAGAAAGAAAAGACAAGAATCTTTGGACTAAAAATAGTGATGGTAATAAAATTCATTACCATCGATCATTAGATGAAAAAGACGAAGCATTTTATGTGGTAGATGAAATAAAAAAAGAATTAAAAGGTGGTACATTAAAGCAAAATATAGCTGTTTTATATAGGACCAATGCTCAATCTAGAAATATAGAAGAAGCCTTATTAAGAGAAAACATACCATATAAAGTAGTAGGAAGCTTCTATTTCTATAACAGAAAAGAAATCAAAGATTTGATTAGCTATCTAAAGCTAATATATAACTCTAAAGACGATGTAAGCCTACTTAGAATAATTAATACTCCTAAAAGGGGAATAGGTCTTAAATCAATAGAAAATATAACTTTAAAAGCTAATATGAACAACACTAGTTTATATGACTCAATAAATAGCGGCAAAGAATTCGAATTTAAAACTATTATCGAATCATTAAAAGAAGCTGCTAACAATATGTCTTTAACAGAATTAGTAGAAGAGGTTCTAGTTAAAACAGGAATTAGACAAGAATTAGAAAGTGAAAAATCAATAGAATCAGATATTAGATTAGAAAACTTAGAAGAGTTTAAATCAATTACTAAGAATTTCGAAGAAAAAAATGGTATAATATCATTAGATGAATTTTTAATGGAAATTAGTTTAGTAGCAGATATAGAGGAACACCGCAACAACACCGATGTTATTACTTTAATGACTGTTCATTCAGCTAAAGGATTAGAGTTTGAGGATGTTTTTTTAGTAGGACTAGAAGAAGGAATATTTCCACATACAAATTCTTTAGATAGTAAATCAGATATAGAGGAAGAAAGAAGACTATGCTATGTTGCCATAACTAGAGCAAAAGAAAAGTTATGGCTTGTTAATGCAAGAAAAAGAACGCTATATGGAATGGATTCCGTAAATCCACCAAGTAGATTCATAAAAGAAATTAGCGAAGAATACTTAGAAAGTGATTCAAAAGCAATAGTACAAGATGTTAATAAACAAAAAGCCGTATTTAAAGGTAAAATAGATAAAGATGCAACATATGAAATAGGCGACAATATTATTCATCAAGAATTTGGCAAAGGAATAGTAGTTGGTGTGGATAAAATGATAGTAACAATTGCTTTTAGTTTTCCACATGGAATAAAAAAAATAATGAAAGGTCATTCTAGTATAAGGAAGGTGTAAAATGGCTGAAAAAGTTGTAAGTTTTTTCAAATGGTTAGGCGAAGAGCTAAGTCCTATTTCTGATTTTTTCTGGAGTAATAGGCATAATGTCTTTTTATGGATAGGATTACTTCTATTAGGTTTATTAATATTTAAGCTAACCTATGATGCTCTAACTAGAGGTAGAGAGCAATGACAACAAATGAAGAAATATTAAAATTAATTAACGATAAGTTAGTTAAAATTCAAAGTAATGCATGGGGTATAGATAAAGATATAGAATTAAAGAAACAACAGCAAATTATAAAGATTGTTCAAAATTTTATTATAGTTGTTTCATTAATATTTCTAATATTGTTTTTAATTGATAATTTTAATACCAAATTATTAATAGCAACTATTATTAGCATTGCTATATTTATAATAGTTGCTGCCTATTTGGCAAGTTTAAAGGCAAAAGTAACACAAATGAGTAAATCAAAAAAAGATTTAGATCAAGAAGCTTTAATACTTCAAAGCGTTAGAAGCTATCTGCAAGGTAAAATAGCTTTAAATGAAGATATAAAAGAAGAACTAGACAAATTAAACAAAGAGGTGTTAGAATCATTTAATAGTTAAGAGGTGAAATATGGCAAAATATAAGGTAGGCAGCATTATAAAGGGTACAGTTAGTGGTATAGAATCATATGGTATTTTTGTGTCCTTTGAAGAATATTACTCAGGTTTAATACATATATCTGAAATATCAGAAAGATACGTAAAAGACCCTCATAACTACGTAAATATAGGGGATATTATTTATACTAAAGTACTAGATGTAGACGAAGAAACACTTCATCTAAAGCTAAGTATTAAAAATATAAACTATAAATTAAAAAAGAAATATAAAAAGCATCCAATTGTTGAGACTCCAAAAGGATTTTCAACTCTTGAAAAAATGTTGCCAATATGGATAAAGGAGAAAATTTCTAAGCAAAAAATATAGCACAAAAAATCACATTTTTTCCTTTTTTTTTGTTGACAAACCTAATCATAAATGATATAGTTGATTATGTCCAATGCATTGGGCGATTAGCTCAGTTGGTTAGAGCACCTGCCTTACAAGCAGGGGGTCGTAGGTTCGAGTCCTACATCGCCCACCATTTATTTTTGCCGGGATAGCTCAATTGGTAGAGCAACTGACTTGTAATCAGTAGGTTACGGGTTCAATTCCTGTTCCCGGCACCATTTTTATGGAGGGATAGCGAAGTGGCCAAACGCGGCAGACTGTAAATCTGTTCCTTCGGGTTCGATGGTTCAAATCCATCTCCCTCCACCATCTAAGTGTTGTGGAATAATTGCCTCGTAGCCAAGCGGTAAGGCACCACACTTTGACTGTGGCATGCGCTAGTTCGAATCTAGCCGAGGCAGCCATCTTATTTATATGTTCCGTTAGCTCAGTCGGTAGAGCATTTGACTTTTAATCAAAGGGTCTGGAGTTCGAATCTCCAACGGGACACCATCGTGCCTGAGTGGCGGAATCGGTAGACGCACAGGACTTAAAATCCTGCGAGGGTTAAACCTCATACCAGTTCAAGTCTGGTCCCAGGCACCATCTTTGTTAATTAATATACATAAGTATATTTTTTATAATTTTAGCTATTAAATAGCTATGTGGAGAAATACCCAAGTCTGGTTGAAGGGACCGGTCTTGAAAACCGGGAGGTCGGCAACGGCGCGGGGGTTCGAATCCCTCTTTCTCCGCCATTTAAGTTTTTTTGATATCGCGGGGTAGAGCAGCCTGGTAGCTCGTTGGGCTCATAACCCAAAGGTCGCTGGTTCAAATCCAGTCCCCGCAACCATGGTCCCGTAGTGTAGCGGTTATCACGTCTGCCTGTCACGCAGAAGATCACCAGTTCGAACCTGGCCGGGACCGCCATTTTAATTGGCTCTGTAGCTCAGTCGGTAGAGCAAAGGACTGAAAATCCTTGTGTCGGTGGTTCGATTCCACTCGGAGCCACCATTTAAATTATTAATCCAATTTGCGCCCTTAGCTCAATTGGATAGAGCGTTAGACTACGGATCTAAAGGCTAGGGGTTCGACTCCCTTAGGGCGCACCATTTTGATTATAAAAATTAATTCGGAAAATAGCACAACTTGGTAGTGCACTTGGTTTGGGACCAAGGGGTTGCAGGTTCAAATCCTGTTTTTCCGACCATTCGTTATAGAAATCCTTATTTATTAAGGATTTTTTTATGCTTTCATTTTTTATTTTCTTATAATTATCTTAATAGTTTGAAGAATGAGGCTATTATCAAGTAATGAGCCTGCTACCGATTTAATCGGTGGGGCAGACTCAGCCTCTATAATTTGATACATTTGACACTCCTTTCTATGATATAATTTAATTGTGGTGATAGTATGGTTGAATATTTATTTAATTCAAGTGGTGAATGGATTGCCTTTAAAAAAGGTGACTATCTATATAATAAAGATTGTGAGTGGATTGGATGGTTTCCTTGGGGTGATAATGATGCAGTCAATAATAGTGGAGAGTATCTTGGAACAATTTGTAAGGAGAATAGATTATATAGAAATCAATTTTCACCTTATAGAGGCTATCCCGGTTATCCTGGTTATCCTGGCTATCCTGGTTATCCTGGTTATCCTGGATTTGCAGGTCATTCATCATTACCATGGAATATGTATGATATTCCAAAAACATTTTTGAGGAGGCAGTAGTATGAGTCAAGATGAGTTAACTAAACACTCTAGGGCAATTTTAGATAGTGCAAAAGATACAATAAATTCTTTTTTTGAAATATACGATAATTCTAAGAAAAAGATTACTGAGCAAAATCAGGATCTATTGCGTGCGATAATACTTTTTTCTGGTTCAACAATAGATGCTATTATAAAAAAATTAATAAATGATACAATCCAGGAGGTAATTGATAGAGATGATGGAGCAAATAGTGAATTTAAGGATTTTGTTAGTAAAACTATACAAGACAGTAAAAACATTATAAATTCAAAGTTATTATCTGAGTTGTTTGTTTGCAATAGTCCTAAAGAACAATTAATTATTGAATTGAAAAAAAATTTAACCCATAATAGCTTACAAAGTGCAGATGAAATTGCTAAAACTATTGGATATTTTGGAATTCCAACTAAAGAGTTGCCAATAAAAATTGATGAATTGAAAAGTTTGTTTATTGTTAGAAATAAAATTATGCATGAAATGGATGTGAAATTGGACTCATCAACTTTTATAAGAAATGACAGGTCAAAAGTTGAGGCTAAAAAAATTTCAAATGAGCTTTTAAACTTATCAGAATGTTTGATAGATCTTGTTGAAAAGAAATTAAAACAACCACTCATTGAAGAAAGAGTTACATACCTGGTGATATAATTAAAACTATTTAATTAAATAATAGAAAGTTTATTTTAAATATAGTTAAAGGAGAATTTTATGAATGTTAATGATATTTTAGGCTTAGGGAAAATGACTGATAAGCTTTTAAATACAATTGGAAAAGGATTGGGATGGTATTTAGAACCCAAGCAAATTATTAGAAAGGCAAAAGCCACAAAAAAGGCTTATGAACTATTACATGATGTTAAACAAAATCATAATTTTTTGGTTTCTGTAAAATCTGAAGATATTGCAGTTGAAGAAATTCTACCAGATATAAATCAAGGCCTAATTGAAAAAGAAATTATTCAAAATTATCAAGCTCTTGAAATAGTTGAAAAAGCATTAAGTATGATAGATATAAAACAACCTGTTTCAGATAAAGAAATAGATGAACAGTGGATTGATAGATACTTTGATAGTATCAAAAAAATCACAAATGAAGAAGTAAAAGTAATTTGGGCAAAAATTTTGGCAGATACAGTCACTGAAAAAAAAGAATATTCAATTAGGACTCTTGATTTTCTTAGAAGCCTGTCTAATGCAGAAGCCTTGGTTTTCACTAAGTTAGAAGGTCTAGCATTTAAGCAAGGAAGAGAGCTTCTACTACCAAATTTTGAAGAATTTAACAATAAGTATAGTATAAGAAAGCAAGATTTATGGCTTTTAGAGGAATTAGGTATATTAAAGGAGGGATTAATCTTGACGATTCCACAAGAAAAAGGAATTTATATATATGAAAACAGTGTAGTCATTGTTTCTCCAAAAAATGGAAAAGACGAAAAATTAAATATATACAAGTTTACCAATATGGGTATCGAACTATACAACTTGCTTGGTGGTAACAGAAAAGTTAATATTAATGAATATTGCACCTTTGTTTTTAAAAGGAAAGGCGATGTTAAAGTAGGAAAAATAACAAGTATTTCTTATGATATGGCTCATCATGAACCATTAATAGAAATTTGATATAAGAATATTCTCTTAATATTCTCTTAAAATAAGAAATAAATAAGCAAAAAAGACTCTCTATGAAAATAGAAAGCCTTTTAAAATAAAGATTAGAAAATTCTGGAATAAACAAATCTAGTCCTGTTTTCTCGACCATTGTTATAAAATTCAACCTTGATATAAATGTATAAAACTATGAATTTTTTTATAGTTTTATTTTTCATACAAAATAATATATAATATATTTAGGTGATGAAGATGAAAGTTGTAATAGCAACAAAAAATCCAGGGAAAATTGAAGGCGCTAAAAAAGCACTTGAACATTATTATGATGATATAAACATTATAGGCATCCCTACACCATCTGATGTAAGTGATCAACCAGTTAATGATGAAATAATGCAAGGAGCAAAAAATAGAGTATCGAATTTAAAAAAATATTGTTTAGAAAATGGAATAGAGGCAGATCAATTTTTAGCTATAGAGTCTGGTATGACAAACAGTCTAGGCGAATGGATAATTATAAATGTTGCAGTTATTGAAGATAATGACGGATTTATCAGTTGGGGAACAAGCCATGGCTTTCCAGTACCTAATAAATATGTTGAAGATATCAAAGAAAAAGAATTAGGACCAGTTATGGACAAAGTATTTAATGAGAATGACTTACGTTCTGGTAAAGGCGGAATTTCTTTATTAACTGATGGTATTATATCTAGATTGGATATGACAGAATCAGCCTTTGTAATGGCTTTGATTCAGCATAGAAAACACAACATTTGGAGTGACAAACACTATCACACTAATAATAAAAATAATTGAAGACAAAGAGCATTACTAATATCAATAAAATAAAAATTCACTTTTTAAAAATAATTGATAATAAATTAAGGTGATAAAATGAAAAAAGAAATTGGTACATATAAGGATTGTTCAAATTGCAAAAATAAAAATAATAACTGCTGCACAGATTTCGTCAATATTGATAATCCTTTAATAACAGAAAAGGAATTAGAAATAATTAAATTAAGAAGCAATAACAAAGAATTTTATAAAAAGATAACACCTCATTTATACAATATAAAAACATGCGAAAATGGTGTATGTCCCTTTTATAAGAAAGGATGCTCAATTTATTTGTATCGCCCAGTTGATTGTAGACTATATCCTTTTGATATAATTAGAAAAAAAGATAAATATTACCTCATTTTATATAAATATCCATGCAATAATGTTGAAGTGACCAAAAAATTTATTGATGATAATATTAATGATGTCGAATTATTGGCAAATAATTTAGCAGAATTTATCGAAGAATATACTTGTCATATATGTAACCAAAAGTTGCAAAAAAAAGAATACATAGTAATAAAAGAATTAATAACAAAATAGTAAAAATATTATTTGGTATATAATCAGAGATAGCGGTTTAATAATAATAGAAGAATTCTATGCTAAAGCTATTTGTCCATTAGATGGTAGACATAAAAAAAATAAAAATAGTCATTCAAGAACTAGATTTTTTATCAGAAACAGATAAGAACACTCTTCTAGGAATGACACTATCTAGTTATATTGTTATGTTGAAATATTAGCTGATGAAAACTATAATAATAAATAAATTTATATGAAATATATTTAGATAAAATTTTTAATAGAGTATTTAATTGACAAAAAAAGCTATTAGATGTATATTGTTCCTGAAGAGTAGTATAATCGATTATACTACTCTTATTTTTTGGGAAGAAAGGATATAAAAAAATAAGACTTGAAATAAACTACAGAAATTTTTATTAGCGGGTTATAAAAATGGGAAAGAAATTTTATCAAAAAAAGCCATTCATAATAGGAGCAGTAATATTTACTTTAATGATAATAGGATCAATTAATGGTAATAATGAAGCTACTATAGAAAAAGAAGCAACATCAAAAGCAGAAAAACAAGAAGTAGAAATAGATAAGTCACAAGAAGAAACAGAAGAAAATGTAATAGTAGATCTTGAAGAAGAAGTTAAAGAGGTAATACCAACCTGTGATGGAACAAATATTACAGAAAATTGTGAATTAGATGGTGAAACGTATTCAAGCTATAAATATTATCCTGCAGTAACAGAAGTATATCATTATGAAACTCAAACAACCTATACAACAGAAATAGTTGGGTACTGTACTTTATGTAATGACGGCACAAGAAGCCCTTCTTGTTCAACGGGTAGAGGAACATGCTCTCATCACGGTGGAGTTGCAGAATGGAACGCACCAATATATAAACAGGTTGCACATACCGAGCAAGTAAAAATAATAGACACGCCTGCTAAAGAAGAGCGATATGAAATAACTTTACAAGAATAATACCAACTTTAATAAATTTTAAACGTTTAAATAGACTATGCATATAATCATAGTTTTTTTGATTAAAATAATATATAATAAATATAGGTGGCCAAATGAAAATAATTACTGAACAATACTGTTTGAAAAGTGAAAAAGTAAAAAAAAATATAATAATAGCTCTTATAGCAGATTTACATTATATTGGAACTACCGAATACAGCACTAATATAGATATAATGAAAGCTGTTTTAAACATGAAACCAAATTATATATGCATATGTGGTGATTTCTTTGGAGGATTTGGAACAAACAATTTTGAAAATAAAAAGGTTATGAATATACTCCTTGATTTATTAGAAAAGTTAAAAAAAATTGCTCCAGTAATTTTATCATTAGGTAACCATGACTTAACTATAAGAAAAGATAAAGAATTAAGAAAGCTATTTAAACAATTGAAGTCAGAAAACATTTATCCTCTTGATAACGAAAGCGTTGAATTTGAGGATTGTCTTTTCAGTGGATTTTACGCAAGTCGAAAATCTTATGCCATATCAAAAATTTCCAAAAGGAAAAGCAAAATGATAGTTAAAGATTGGAACAAAAGCGACTTTAAACCATCAAAAAATAAATACAATATTTTATGTCATCATTTACCAGATACATTGTATAATAAAACAATAAAAGATAATATTTCTAATTTATTTGATTATGATATTGTATTATCTGGGCATACACATAACGGCTCTTTATCAGAAAAATATATAGAAAAAAGAAATCAAAAAATTGACAATAAAATATTGAAAGCTAAAAGTGACAAAATAAGAGTGCAACTAGAAAAGAAGAAATACTATGGCTTTTGTGAATCAATTATCAATTTTCCACCCTTCTTAAGAAAAGTATCTAGAGGAATGCACTATGTTAATGGTACAAATCTAATAATATCAAAAGGAATAACTAGCGGAATAAAATTTATAATAAAAGATAAAATAGTATTTGATATATCAAAAAATTTTCCATCATATATAACACAAATAAAGATAGAGCCAGTTGTTAAAATGGATTAAAATAAATATAATGGCCTAATTTTTATATGGAAGTAAATATGCTATTGAAGGAGTTTCAATAGACTTTGAAAAAGTTATTTCAAATATTGATTTGAAAAAGTATAATATTATTGGCTTAACATATAATGATATAACCTCCAATGATTTATATCAAAATATTAAAAAACAGGATACAGAAGATGATTGGACATATTACTATAGCAACGAAGAATTAAAAAGAAATATGGACTATTTTATAGAGAGCAATAAATATTTTAATAGTAAATTCATTGAATATAAAATCGCTGCTTATGACGTATCATTTAATAGAGAAAAAATATTAAACGATATAGTAAATAGTTTATAAATTAATGGAGGTCAAAATGAATTGAAAACAAAAATCAGATGAATTTTTAAAAAGCTTCGAGCACTCATTTGACATAAACTTCGAATTTAAAGAAAGAATATAAACTGTGAAATTATTCATAGTTTTTTTAATTAAAATAATATATAATAAATATAGGTGATTAAACATGAACAACTTTAAATTTAAAATAATAGACTTTAGCAATATAAAAGAAGCAATAAAAACACAGAATGAAATATTTCCAAATGAAGATGGAACTATAAACTTATTAGCAAGTCTAGATAGAAACCTATTTATGAATGTTACTGGTATATTTTATATAGACGACAATGTTAAATATTATTTGGCATATTTAGAAGATAAAATAGTAGGAATTACTGGAATATATTCATACAAAGATAAATGGCCTAATGATGCATGGATTGGCTGGTATGGAATAAAAGAAGAACATAGAGGACAAGGATATGGGAAAACAATACTAGAATGGACCATAACAAAAGCTAAAGAAGAGGGCTATAAAACAATTAGATTATATACTGATATTGATGATAATAAAAAGGCTGTAAAGCTATATGAAAAAGCAGGTTTTACTGGAGAAAAATACACAAAAGAAAAATTAGACTATAATTGTTACATATATTCCAAATCTTTAAGTGAAGACAAAGTAGAACTTTGGGATAATAAGCTTTTAGGGTTAAGCTATCAATCAGAATTAGATCACTATAATAAAGATGACATTTCTGCTATTTTAAATAAATACTTAGAAATTTTAAACGATAAAAAATGAAAAGGTGAAAAGATGGAAAAAATAGCAATAATATCAGATATACATGGTAATTTAGAAGCATTAAACGCAATATTTGAAGATATAGATAAAAAGAAAATAACCAAAATCTTTTGTTTAGGAGATATTGTAGGAAAAGGATCTCATTCCAAAGAATGTATTGACTTAGTATTAAAAAAATGTGAAGTAGTATTAAAAGGGAATTTAGAAGAGCTAATAGTAGCACACGAAAATTTAGATAATAAATATAGAATATTTTATAGGAAACAATTACAAGAAGAATATATTTCTAAAATTACAGGTTTAAGCTTTTGTTATGAGTTATATATTAGTGGCAGCTTAGTAAGATTCTTTCATGCCGCACCAACCAGCGTATATGATAGAGTACACTTTTTTGAAGACCACAAAAGAAAAATAACGCTTTTTTATCCTAGTGATAAAACTATAAGTGATAAGATGGCAGATATTGTAGTTTTTGGTGATCTACACACCCAGCTGATGGAGAAGTTTTACAATAAAACGTTAATTAATTGCGGAAGTGTTGGAAATTCAACAAGTATAATTAGAGATGATAATATTGATAGTGATTTTATGGAAGTAACCCAAGCTTTCTATTTGACAATAGAAGGAGAAATAAGTAGTAAAGAATATAACAGTAGCCTATCATTTGATTTTATTAGAGTTCCATATAATATAACCAAAGAACTAGAAAATAGTAATTTAGCCATGGACAAAGCAGAATACGAATATGAAATAAAAAATGGAACTTATAGAAATGTTGATAAATTAAAAGAAAAATATGAAATTTTAAGCTGATCAAAAATAATCAAAAACGTGCTCTAAAAAAGTATTAAAGTAGATAGATTTAAACTGTAAATTTTACAGTTTTTTTGATTGTGGAAAAAAGCTGCAATAAATGATATACTTAATATATATAACAAGAAATAAGGAGAAATTATGAACAAAGCATTAAGCTATATTTTACAATTAAGGAATGCCTTGCGCCCAGAGCTTAGAAATATGCCATTGTTTCAAAATGGAAGTGCGATCATAGTAGTCAATGAGAAAGGGGATATATTGCTACAACACAGAACTGATAGAGATTTATGGTGTGTTCCAGGCGGTCTTCAAGAACTAGGAGAAACATTTGAAGAAGTTGCTATCAGAGAACTTAAAGAAGAAACTGGATTAATAGTAAACGAGGAAGACTTAATATTAATAAAAGCAGTTTCAGGAGAGAGTAGAAAAAACTCTTACCCTAATGGGGACGTTGTATATAATAATACACTTTTATATATGGCAAGAAAATATACAGGCGTTTTAGGAAGTAACTACGAAGAAATAGTTGATAGAGGAAATGGATATTTTGAGTCCTCAAAAGAATCAAGAGGATTAAAGTTTTTCTCTTTAGACACTTTACCAGATAATTTAATGGATCAAGATTTAATTAAAGTTTATATTAAAAGAAAATAAAATATTCATTTATACTATTGACTCTATAGTTAACTATAGTGTTAGTATTAACTTGTGAGGTGAAATAATGTATCAAATAAGTGATTTTTCTAAGATAAGTCATACATCTATTCAAACATTAAGGTATTACGATAGTTTAAATTTATTAAAGCCTAGTCATATAAATCAGGAAAATAGCTATAGATATTATACTGATGATCAATTAAACGAATTAAAAGTAATAAGAAAATTAAAGACTATGGGTTTTACACTAATAGAAATATCAGAAATAATTAAAGACTATAATGAAAAATATCTTATAAGGCAAATAGAAAATTTAAAGAAACAAAACAATCTAAATAAAGTTCATATAATAGAATTAGATAGTATAGTTAAATGTATGAAAAATAATAATACAAATGTTAAAAAAGAATTAATAAGCCTCATAAATAGAAAGAAGGAAACAAATATGAAAGAAAATTATGAAATTGCAAGAAAAAAATTAGTAGAGTGCTACAAAATGTATAAGGAAAATCAAACAAGTGATTGTTTAGTTCTACTAGAAGAAATAAAAAATGATATCTTTAAAGCTGAAGAATCAGTGGATCCATTCTGGTCAAACTCAGCAGGAGATTTATTTACAGGAATTACTTTTGAAGTATTTAAAAATAATGATGAAAAAGAAGTTAACTTTTTAAACATCTTTAATTTTAGAATTAAGGGAAATGACTTCATTAATTCCATTAAAGAGTATACAGATAAACTAGATAAAGATAGTTATAGTTATATTTGTCTTTCTAATGTAAGTGAAGCTCCAAATGATACTAAATTATCAATAATATCAGTTTATAAACAATATATGAAAAATTATGTAATATTTGAAACAAAGAATTAGTAATACTTTCATCCGTTTGACAATGTAAATTTTTATGATTATAATAACTAATCAAGGAGGAATCATATGACTGATTTAAAAACAAATAATAACACAGAAGAAGAGTTAGCAGAATCTACTGTTCTTGATCATTTTATAGAAAAAGCAGTAGACAGCACCAGAAACATTTTTGAAGGAGTAAGTGAAGAACAATTAAAGAGATTTAAAGATGCTTTTACTCATATAGCTTTAGTTGAGATAGTAAAAGGAGACGTTTCTCCCGTATCGCCCGCAAGCAATTCATATAAAATTTATGGTTTTAGTGGAATAGGCGGTCGTCCATCATTCAATATACAAAGAGCTTTGAAAATTTCTGGCATAAGTCCTGACGGAAAATGCCCAGAAGATAGAAGCTATAACTCTGAAACTATATTTCAAACACCAGAATTACAAGAGCAATCTCGAGCTATTTTGAAACGAGAGCCTAAAGATAAGTTTGGTAATTTTGTAAGTATAGATGCCCTTGTTGAAGATGCAGCTAAGCAAACAGAAAGAATTTTTCCTCATATTAAGCCAGAACAAGTTTCAATATTTCGTGAAGTTTTGGAGGAAACAGTAATAAATGAAATAATGGCCATTTCAGTAAATGAGGATGACCCAACTCCATACGGATTCGCTGGGAACGGTAAACTTTTAACACCTAATTTAAAACATGCTTTAAAAGTATCAGGCATTAGTATAGATGGAGAATTACCAAAAGGACAAGAATACAAAACTGGATTAATAATCGTTAATAGAACAAATCAAATACAAGCACAAGGATTATTAGATATGAATAATGCAAAAAAGAAAACAACAGATCCAACTTTAACAAAAAAGTAATATTAACCTATGACATAAAATCATAGGTCTTTTCTTTACGATAAATTTCATAAAAAGCAAAAAATGTTATATAATTAAGCTGAGGGAAATTTATGAGTGTTTTAATTAATAAAAAAAGATGTGATAATGCTAAAGAATGTTCTTGCATCGAGTCATGCCCAACTAAAGCTTTTTATTGGGATGAAGAAAATCAAACAATTGCTGTAGACAATAATTTATGTATAAACTGTAGACAATGTATGATTGCCTGTGAAGCAGGAGCAATCAAAGTAGCAAGAACAGAAGAAGAATATAATAAAATAAAGCAAGAATATGATACTTATGCAATGACTATAAAAGAATTATTTCAAGATAGGTATGGAGCTTCAATTATAGATGAAAAATATTCTTTAGAGTTAGATAAGCTAGATCAGTTATTAACAGATAGTAATAAGCCACTACTAATAGAGTTTTATAATAATGAAGAATCCATGTGCTTAATTAATTCTATACCAATAAAAGATATCATTAAATCATTAAAATTAAATGTTTCATATAGAAAAATAAATATTCCAGATGTAGACGCTATTGCCAAATATGGTGTCACTGAATTACCATCTTTATTAGTTTTTAACAAAGATGAAATAATTTACAAACAATGTGGCTTTGTTAACATTAAAAACAAAGAACAAATTTTAAAACAGATATCATTGCTATAAAAAGGAGTATATATGAAAGAAACTATAATTTATTCAACCATAACAGGTCATTCAAAAAGAATTGCCCTTAAAATAAAAGAAGCATTAAATATTGAAATTTTCAATATAAAAGAAAATCCTAACTTAAGTAACATAGAAACACTTTACATAATAAGTGGTATATATGGTGGAAAAAGCTCAGAAGAACTTGTGAAATATGTACAAGATTTTAAAAATAAGCAATTTAAAAAAGTAGTTTTAATAACTACTGCTTGTGGAAAAAATGAAAAACAAAAAGAAATAAGAAAAATATTAGAAGAAAAAGAAATATTCGTTTCAAGTGATGAATATACTTGTCCAGGAAGCTTCTTAATATTTGGGTGTCATCCTAATAAAAAAGATATAAACAAATTAATTGAATACTTAAAAGAAAAAAAGTAAGTTTAACTTACTTCTTTTCATATATTAAAACAACTTCTTTATTATTATTCAATAAACTCAAATCACTATCACTTAATTCATAATATCTAACTTCACTTAAAGCTGAAAAATACCCTGATTCAGCATTATTTATATCTGGCTCTAGTGAAGCCATCTCAGTGGAAACTAAATTACTGATAATAAATTCCTCACCATTAATTTCATATTCGCCACTATAAGAATTGACTCCACCATTCCCGCTAATTTCATTTCCTTCAAAATTTAAGGTAATTGGAGCTACAATAGAACAGTTTAAAGTCCAATCGCTTAATTGCCAAGAACTATCTTCTAGTTTATCAGAATTTTTATGAAAAGATAAAAACAAATAAACAAATAAAACTAAAGCAAGAGAAACAATAACAAAAGCCTTTTTCATAATTACCTCCTTCTATCAATATTATAAAATAATAATCAAAATAAGACAAATTACAAATAAACATTTAAATTATTAAGTAATTGCTATATAATATAGGTATAATAATTGGAGGCAATATGAAAACATTTATCATAAATAAAATAGACAATCAAAAGGTAAAAAAGCAAAAAGGATATATTAGATTATGTAATACTAAAGATGTAGACGCTATATATAATATACAAGAGGAAATAATAGGCTATTTCAAAGAAGAGGAAAAAGGATATTTCCTGCCCTTTAGAAAAGAAAGCTATTTAAGAATCGTAAATAACCCTAAAACAGACGGCAAAATATATGGAGCATTCTTAAATAACGAAATGATTGGTTGGATATTTTTATCAGTGGCCCCTAGATTAGAAGAATTAAAAAAGCACTTACCAAACTTAAAAGGAAAAAGCGCTGATATAGATGGTATTATCGTTTTACCTAAATATAGAGGCAATAAACTACAAATTAAACTAATGAAATATATAGAAAAAATTGCTTTAAAAGAAAAAGTTAAAAATTTAATTGCCGAAATAACAGTAGAGAATAAATATAGCCTAAATAACGCTGAAAAGTTAGGATACAAAATACAAACACAATATAAAAAAGATGAAACCATAACAAGATATATTTTACTAAAGAAAATAAAAAGCAAAACAATAGATAGGATAATGACAATTATATTTCTATTTTGTGTTGCCTTAAACATATATAGCTTATATGGAATGCAACAATTATTTGAAAGCTATTTTTCATTGGATTATTCAAAGACATTAATAAATATGTCTTTCTCGCCAATATTATTTTCTATAAGTGGAGCAGGAATATCAGCTATTATTACAATTAAAATGATTACAACTATCAAAAACAAGATATTTTCATAAATATATAGTATAATTAAATGAGTGGAGGTAATTTATATGAATATAAAAATGGGAGATATACAAAAAATAAATGGCAAAGACTATCAAGTAGCTTCAATAATAACAGAAGAAGAAAAAGACTATTATTTAATTTCTAACGTAGAAGACATTGAAGACGTAACAATTTGTGAAATAAAAGAAAATACTTTAGAAGAGATAACAAATGAAAAACTATTTGAAAAGTTAACATATAAATTTATTAAAAAAATATTAGAAGAGCAGAAGGATAGTAACAATTAGAAAGAAATTTAAGATAAAACAACGAAAATATTTGACATAACAATAAATAGGTGCTAATATTTAAGTAGAAACACACGTAGGTGTTTTTATTTTAGAAAAAAATAGAGGTGAGCAATGAAAAAACTTGCTAAAAAAATAGCCAGATTTCTTGTCGAAGTAAAAAAAGAAATGAAGAAAGTAAAATGGCTTACAAAAAAAGAAATGGTAAAATATTCAATAGCTACATTAACAATAATGGTAATTCTAGGAATATTTTTTCTAGCATCTGACTTTGTAATTGGAATCGTGAAAGTGTTGGTGGGATAATGCAAAAAGAATGGTACGTAGTAAATACTTATTCAGGACATGAAAATAAAGTAAAAGAAAAACTTGAAATGAGAGCCAACTCAATGGGACTACAAGATTATATCTTTAGAGTAGTTGTTCCAGAAACAAAAGAAATAGAATTCAAAGATGGTCAAAAAAAAGAAAAAATGAAAAAAATGTTCCCAGGTTATATATTAGTTGAAATGATTATGACTGATGAAGCTTGGTTTGTAGTAAGAAACACACCAGGTGTTACAGGATTTATCGGTTCATCTGGAAAAGGAGCTAAACCATTCCCTTTAACTCCACAAGAAGTGGATAAAATATTAGGAACAATGGGAATAGCTAGAGTAGATGTTGTAAATGAAATCAACGAAAATGATTTAGTTAAAGTTATTAATGGGCCATTTAAAGAAATGTATGGTAAAGTTAAGACTATTAATTTTGAAAAACAACAATTAGAAGTTGCCCTTGATTTATTTGGACAAGAGACTATTGTCGAACTAGAATTTACAGAAATACAAAAAGCATAAAAAAATGTAGACATTAAATAAATATTGTGCTATTATAATGCTGCTATATTTATTTAATATAGATTTAAGTGGGAGCGCGGACACGCATTATAACCACTCGCGAAAAAAGATATAAAAAATAGGAGGTGTTTTTCGTGGCAAAGCAAATAACAAAAAAGATCAAATTACAAATTCCAGCCGGCAAAGCAACGCCAGCTCCACCAGTAGGAACTGTACTTGGACCAGCAGGAGTTAATTTACAAGAATTCTGTACAAAATATAACGATGCAACTAGAGATAAAATGGGAGATATATTACCAGTAGAAATTTCTATTTATGAAGATAGAACATTTACATTCGTAATTAAAACTCCACCAGCAGCATTCTTAATAAAGAAGTACGCTAAAATTAAAAAAGGCGGAACAAAAGGTCAAAACGAAACAGTAGCAACTTTAACAAAAGATCAAGTTAAAGAAATAGCTGAAATTAAGTTACCAGATTTAAATTGCTATTCAGTAGAAGAAGCAATGAAAATAATCGAAGGTACTGCTCGTAACATGGGCGTGAAAGTATCTGAATAAAATATCCCGTGGAAGGATTTGTCCGCAATTACCACATAGGAGGTTAAAATGAAAAAAGGAAAGAAATACTTAGAAGTAGCAAAAAAAGTTGAAAAAACTAAACTATATTCTAAAGAAGATGCTATTAAATTAGCAAAAGAAACATCATACTCTAAATTTGATGGCTCTATTGAAGTAGCGATGAGATTAAATCTTGATACTAAAAAAGCTGATCAACAATTAAGAGGAGCTTTAGTACTTCCAAATGGAACTGGTAAAGCTAAAAAAGTATTAGTAATAGCTAAAGGAGAATTTGCAAAGCAAGCTAAAGAAGCTGGAGCAGACTTCGTAGGCGATACTGATATGTTGGAAAAAATAGAAAAAGAAAACTGGTTTGATTTCGATACAATGATAGCAACACCAGATATGATGCCAGCCCTTGGTAAATTAGGAAAAGTTTTAGGACCAAAAGGATTAATGCCAAACCCTAAAACTGGAACAGTTACAACAGATGTTGTAAAAGCTGTAAATGAAGTTAAAAAAGGAAGAGTAGAGTACCGTACTGATACATTTGGTAACGTACATGCTATTATTGGAAAAGTTTCATTTGCTGATGATAAACTAGTAGAAAACTTAAATGCTTTTGTAGGTTTAATTATTAAATCAAAACCTACTACAGTAAAAGGAACTTACGTTCAAAACATTAGCGTAGCTTCAACTATGGGTCCTGGAATAAAAATTGACACAAATAGCTTTGACTTTTAATTTAAAGTATGCTATTATAAACTTGTTTTGGAAATAGTACCGTAGACAGTAGGGAGATAAAACTTTAATTATCCTACCGAGGACTTAATTATTTAAGAATCTCGGCCTAACTACGCGTTAGGCTTTTCTATGCAATAAAGGAGGTGGATTATGGCAAATCCAAAAATTCTAGAGCAAAAGCAAACTGTTATTGATGAAATTGCAAATAAAGTAAAAGAATCAACATCTGTAGTATTATTTAATAACGCAGGTCTTACAGTTGCAGAAACAATAGAACTTAGAAGAAAACTAAGAGAAAAAGATTCAGATTTAAAAATCTATAAAAATACTTTAGCAAAAAGAGCTCTTGACAGTTTAAAAATCGATTTAGGTGAAGAACTAAATGGCCCTAAAGCAATAGTATTTGGAAGCGATGCAGTAGAACCAGTAAAAGTATTAAGTGACTTTGCAAAAGCTCATCCTGCATTAGAAATTAGAATAGGTTACATTGATGGAACTGTAACAGATAAAGAAACATTAAGTAAATTAGCTGCTACTCCAAGTAGAGATACATTACTTACAATGTTTGCAGCAGGCTTATTAGAACATGTTAAAAATGTTGCAATATGCTTAGATTTACACAGTAAAAATATAGAAGAAAAATAAAATAAGGAGGAATACAAAATGGCAAAATTAACAGTAAAAGAAATTATCGATGCAATTAGCGAAATGAAAATATTAGAAGTAAAGGAATTAGTAGACGCAATGAAAGAAGCATTTGGCGTTGATCCAAGTTCTGTAGCTGTAGCTGCTCCAGTAGCTGCTGCAACTGAAGAAGGACCAAGTTCATTTGACGTAGTTCTAGCAAGTGCTGGACCTAACAAAATTGCTGTTATTAAATTAGTTAGAGATATAACTGGTTTAGGATTAAAAGAAGCTAAAGATATTGCTGATAATGGTGGCGTAGTTAAAGAAAAAGCTGCAACAGATGAAGCTAACGAATTAAAAGCTAAGTTTGAAGAAGCTGGCGCAACAATCGAATTAAAATAATAAAAAAAAGCTTAGAGCCTATACTATAAAAGTAGTATGGGCTTTCGGCGTTATTGAAAGGACATTTATGAATCACTATTTTACAAATAGTAATTTAAAAAGCAATATTCAAAAAAAGGAAGTTATTATAAAAGAAAAAAAATACATATTTGAAACAGACATAGGCGTTTTTTCTAAAAAAGGATTAGATTTTGGAACAAGAACACTTTTAGAAAATCTGGATTTGAATAATATCAAAGGTGATGTTCTAGACTTTGGTTGTGGGTATGGACCAATAGGAATATTTGTAAAAGACAATACAGAATCAAATGTAGACATGGTTGATATAAATAAAAGAAGTCTACATTTAGCAGAAAAAAATGCTAAAAATAGTAATGTAACAGTTAATATTTTTGAAAGTAATATCTATTCAAACATTACTAAAAAGTACGATTTTATAATAACCAATCCACCAATTAGAGTGGGTAAACAAATACTATATGAAATACTTTTTAAAGCTAAAGAATATTTAAATAAAAATGGAGAACTTTGGCTAGTCATATCAAAAGATCAGGGAGCTAAATCATTAGTTAGTGATTTAGAAAAAGAGTATATAGTTAACGTAGTAGCAAAAAATAAAGGTTTTTATATTATAAGAGCTTTAAATCATTGACATCTTGATTTTACTTTGTTAAAATTATATATTGGTGGCTTGTACAAAAGATGTACTAGCTTATTGTTGTTATAATAGTTTATAGGGGTGAATTTAGTGGCTTATACAATAAAAAAATTTGGTGATCACCGTGAAAGAAGAAATTATGCTAAAACAAAGAATACACTTGAGTTAGGTAATTTACTTGAAATTCAAAAAAAATCTTATGAATGGTTTATAACTGAAGGAATTAAAGAAGTATTCGAGGATATATTTCCAGTAGAGGATTTCTCTGGAAAATTAATTCTCGATTTTGGTGACTTTAGTTTTGAAAAACCAAGATACTCAATCAAAGGTTGCAAAGAAAGATATGCAACATATGCTGCACCTTTAACAGTAGAAGCGAGACTTTTTAATCAGGAAACTGGAGAAGTAAAAGAGCAGAGTATTTATTTAGGCGATATGCCTATTATGACAGAAACAGGAACATTTATCGTAAATGGGGCAGAACGTGTAATTGTTTCACAATTAGTAAGAAGCCCTAGTGCTTATTATGGAAAAGAAATTGACAAAAATGGAAGACTAGTTATAACAAGTCAAATAATTCCAACAAGAGGAACATGGCTTGAATACGAACTAGATGCAAGAAACATTGTCTATGTAAGAATAGATAGAACAAGAAAAGTTCCAATTACAACTCTACTTAGAGCAATTGGATTAAATAGTGATGAAGATATCACATCATTATTTGGAGAAAATGAATATATTATAAGAACTATCGAAAAAGATACAAATAAAAACACCGATGAATCTTTAATAGATATTCATTCAAAATTAAGACCAGGAGAACCTTCTACTTTAGATAGTGCTAAAAACCAATTAATATCTAGATTCTTTGACGCATTTAGATATGATTTAGCTAAAGTAGGAAGATACAAATTTAATAAAAAATTAAATGTAGCTGATAGATTATTAGGTACAGTTTTAGCTGAAGACATTAAAGAAGGCAAAAAAGTATTGTTTGCTAAAGAAACAGAAATAACAAAAGACGTTTTAGAAGCAATGAAACCGGTTTTAGAGAGTGGCTATGGCGTTAAAGAAGTTCCAGTTAATGAAGAGCTAGATACATTTAATAAAGTACAAGTTATAAAAGTACATACAAAAGAAAATCCAGAAAAAGTTATCAATATAATTGGTAATGATCAAACTATTACCGTAAAAAGATTAACTATTTCTGATATTTATGCATCAGTTTCATATTACTTGAATTTATTAGATGGAATTGGATCATTTGATGAAATCGATCACTTATCTAATAGACGTGTACGTCAAGTAGGAGAACTACTTCAAAATCAATTTAGAATTGGTATTTCTAGAATTGAAAGAGTAATTAGAGACAGAATGTCAACCCAAGAAATAACAGAAGTTACTCCAAAATCTTTAATCAATATTAGACCACTTACAGCTAGTATGAAAGAGTTCTTTGGTAGTAGCCAATTATCTCAGTTCATGGATCAAACAAACCCAGTAGCTGAGCTTACAAATAAAAGACGTTTAACATCTTTAGGACCTGGTGGTCTTGCAAGAGATAGAGCTGGTATGGAAGTGCGTGACGTTAATCCATCACATTATGGAAGACTTTGCCCAATTGAGTCTCCAGAAGGCCAAAACATTGGACTTATTACATCTTTAGCAAGTTATGCAAAAGTAAATGAATATGGATTCATAATGACACCATATCGTAAAGTAGTTGACAAAAAAGTTACAGATGAAATTGTATACATGACTGCTGATGAAGAAATAGATTATTACATTTCTCAAGCTACAATTAAAATAAGCGATAATAATGAAATATTAGAAGAAAAAGCACCAGTAAGATATCGTGGAGAAAACGTAATTGTAGATGCTAGTCAAATAGACTATGTTGACGTTTCACCACAACAAGTTGTATCAATTACAACAGCGGGAATTCCATTCCTAGAACACGATGATGGAAAAAGAGCCTTAATGGGTGCTAACATGCAACGTCAAGCTATTCCATTATTAAAGCCAGAAGCTCCAAGAGTAGGAACTGGCATTGAAGCAATATCAGCAAGAGACTCAGGTGCAGTTGTACTTTGTAAAGCCGATGGTGTAGTTACATATGTAGACTCTAAAAAAATAGTTGTTAAAACTGTAGGTGGAGAAGATACATATTACCTAAATGGATTCGAAAGAAGCAATGCATCAACTTGTTATCATCAAATACCTATTGTTAAAAAAGGCGATAAAGTTTATAAAGATGAAGTAATAGGAGATGGACCATCAACTGAACAAGGAGAAATGGCACTAGGTAAAAATGTTAAAGTAGCCTTCATGAACTATAATGGTTATAACTATGAAGATGCTGTAATATTAAATGAAAGATTAGTAAAAGATGATGCTTATACATCAATTCATATCGAAAGATATCAAATAGAATGTCGCGATACTAAATTAGGACCAGAAGAATTTACTAGAGATATTCCAAATATTGGAGAAGATGCTCGTAAAAACTTAGACGAATTTGGTATTATTAGAATTGGTACAGAAGTAAAAGATGATGATATTTTAATTGGTAAAGTAACACCAAAAGGAGTAGCAGAACTTACTTCAGAAGAAAAACTATTACACGCTATATTTGGAGAAAAAGCAAGAGAAGTAAGAGATACATCTCTAAGAGTTCCTCATGGTGGCGAAGGTATCGTACATGATGTTAAAATATTCACAAAAGCTGATACTGATGAACTTCCAGCCGGAGTATCTAAAATAGCTCATGTTTATATAGCTCAAAAAAGAAAAATATCAGTTGGAGATAAAATGGCAGGACGTCATGGTAACAAAGGTGTTATTTCACTAATATTACCAGAAGAAGATATGCCATACTTGCCAAATGGTGAAACAGTAGATATTCTACTTAACCCACTTGGAGTTCCATCTCGTATGAATATAGGACAGATTCTAGAAATGCATTTAGGTTATGCTGCAAAAGAATTAGGTATCTACGTAGCAACTCCAGTATTTGAAGGAGCTAATAGAACTGAAATAGTAGATGCTCTAAAAGAAGCAGGACTAGATGAAGATGGAAAATCATGGCTATATGATGGTAGAACTGGTGAAAGATTTGATCACAGAATATCTGTTGGTGTAATGTATATGATTAAGCTGCACCACATGGTTGATGATAAATTACATGCTAGATCTACTGGCCCATATTCATTAGTAACGCAACAACCTCTTGGAGGAAAAGCCCAATTTGGTGGTCAGAGATTTGGAGAAATGGAAGTTTGGGCATTATATGCCTATGGTGCTGCCCATGTTCTTCAAGAAATGATGACCGTTAAATCAGATGACGTTGTAGGACGTGTAAAAGTATATGAAGCATTAGTTAAGGGTAATCCAATCCCAGGATCTGGTATTCCAGAAAGCTTTAAAGTATTAACTAAAGAATTCCAAGCTTTAGGACTTGATATAACAGTTCTAACTGAAGATGGTAGCTACGTTGAACTTGAAGAACTAGAAGAAACAGATAAAGATGCACCTATATCTACTGATGAAATAGATAAAGAAATAGATGTAACACCAGTTTCAACTGAAGATGATAAAGAAATAGATGAAGAACTTCAAAAAGAAGAAGAAATGTATGAAGAAGACTTCAAAGAAAATGATTTAGATAATATTGAATTTGATGATAATGAGGGGGATGAAAAATAATGGATGTAAACAATTTCGAAGGATTAAAAATTGCCATCGCATCACCTGAAAAAATAAGATCTTGGTCTCATGGAGAAGTAAAGAAAGCTGAAACAATCAACTATCGTACTTTAAAGCCAGAAAGAGACGGATTATTTTGTGAAAGAATATTCGGACCAACTAAAGATTTTGAATGTTCTTGTGGAAAATATAAAAGATTAAGATATAAAAATATTGTTTGTGATAAATGTGGAGTAGAAGTAACTAGAGCTAAAGTACGTCGTGAACGTATGGGCCATATTGAACTTGCTACTCCAGTAAGTCACATTTGGTTCTTTAAAGGAGTTCCTTCTAGAATGGGATTAGTATTAGATATGTCTCCAAGAGATTTGGAAGAAGTTTTATACTTTGTTAGCTATGTAGTATTAGATCCAGGAGCCGCACCATTAGAAAAAAAGCAAACTATTTCTGATAAAGAATACCGTGCATATTATGAAAAATATGGTAATACTTTTAGAGTAGGTATGGGTGCTGAAGCCATAAAAGAACTATTAAAACAAGTAGATATTGATAAAGAAGTAAATCAAATCAAAGAAGAAATCGATGAAATAAAAGATTCTACCTCACAAAAAAGAATTCGTTTAGTAAAAAGACTAGATGTTTTAAGTGCTTTCCAAGAATCTGGAAACAAGCCAGAGTGGATGATACTAGATGTACTTCCAGTAATCCCACCAGAACTTCGCCCAATGATTCAATTAGATGGTGGTAGATTTGCAACATCTGATTTAAATGATTTATATAGAAGAGTAATTAACAGAAATAATCGTTTGAAAAAACTTATTGAATTAGGAGCTCCATCTATTATCATTCAAAATGAAAAACGTATGTTACAAGAATCAGTCGATGCCTTATTTGATAATGGTCGTCGTGGAAGAAATGTAACAGGAGCAGGTAATAGACCACTTAAGTCATTATCCTCAATGCTAAAAGGAAAACAAGGACGTTTCCGTCAAAATTTATTAGGAAAACGTGTTGACTATTCAGGACGTTCAGTTATCGTTGTTGGACCAAACTTAAAAATGTATGAGTGCGGTATTCCAAAAGAAATGGCCCTTGAATTATTCAAACCACATGTAATAAATGGATTAGTTTCAAAAGAAATCGCTCCAAATATTAAAGCAGCAAAGAGAATGATTGAAAATCAAGATCCTAGAGTTTGGGATATTGTAGAAGAAAAAATAAAAGAGCATCCAGTTATGTTAAACCGTGCTCCTACACTACATAGACTTGGTATTCAAGCATTCGAACCTAAATTAATAGATGGTAGAACAATTAGACTTCATCCACTTGTATGTACAGCATTTAATGCTGACTTTGATGGAGACCAGATGGCTGTTCACGTACCAATTAGTACAGAAGCTCAAGCAGAAGCAAGACTTTTAATGCTAGGTGCTAATAACATTCTAAAGCCATCAGACGGTAAACCAATCGTTACGCCAAGCCAGGATATGGTTTTAGGTAACTATTATTTAACAATTGAAACAAAAGAATTACCAGGAGAAGGTAGAGTATTTAAAGATGAAAACGAAGCATTAATGGCTTATGAAAGAAGAGAAGTAACACTTCATACAAGAATTGTATTACCTGTTAAATCATTTAGACATAAAATATTTGCAGATAAATATTTAGATAAATACCTAATCACAACTCCAGGAAAATTAATTTTCAATCAAATTTTTCCAGATACATTCCAATATATTGCAGATGGATCTAGTGAAAACATAGAATCAATTACTCCAGCAAAATACTTCGCTGATAAAGGAACTGATTTAAAAGACTTCATTAATAAACTAGATACTGTTTCTCCATTTAATAAGAGTGTTTTAGGAAAACTGATTGCACAAATTTATAAAAGATATCAAACTACTGAAACATCAGTAATGCTTGATAAATTAAAAGATTTAGGATTTAAATATTCTACATTATCAGGTATATCTATTGCTATTAGTGATATCAAAGAGAGTGAGATTAAACCAGAAGTTATTAAAGAAAGCAACGAAATGGTTGATACAATTAATAAACAATTTAAACGTGGTTTAATCACAGAACAAGAAAGATATAATAAAGTAATAGAAGTTTGGTCAAAAGCAAAAAATAGAATTTCTGATGAACTTACAGAAATGGTTAATAAAGATAAAGAAAACTCAATATCAATGATGATTGATTCAAAAGCTCGTGGTGATATTAAATCATTAACGCAGCTAGTTGGTATGAGAGGATTATTTACAAAACCAGATGGAAGTCAAGTAGAAATTCCAGTTACATCATCATTTAGTGAAGGTGTTACTATTAGTGAATTCTTCTTATCAACACATGGTGCTAGAAAAGGAGCTGTTGATACAGCCTTAAAGACAGCCGATGCTGGATACTTAACAAGAAGACTAGTAGATGTAGTACAAGATATTATTGTTAAAGAAGACGATTGTGGTACAACGCAAGGTGTTACTGTTAAATCTTTCATAAATGAAAAAGATAATACTGTTATCGAATCATTTAAAGAAAGAATAATTGGTAGATATACAAATACTAAAGTATTAAATCCAACAACAAAAGAAGTAGTTGCTGAAAGAAATACTTATATTACAGAATCTTTAGCTGATAAAATTTGTAAATTAGGTATAGAAGAATTATCAATAAGAACAGTTCTTACATGTAAATCAGAGCATGGTTGCTGTAAGAAATGTTATGGTAGAAACTTAGCAACAGGTTCAGTTGTTGAAATAGGTGAAGCTGTAGGTATAATGGCAGCTCAATCAATTGGTGAACCAGGTACACAGTTAACCATGAGAAACTTTAATACAGGTGGAGTTGCAGGTGGCGATGATATCACACAAGGTCTTCCTCGTGTTCAAGAATTATTTGAAGCTAGAAATCCAAAAGGAAAAGCAACAATATCTGAAATTAAAGGTAAAGTTACAAAGATTGAAGAAGAAAATGGTAAATTTACAATTACAGTATCTAACGATGCTGAAACAAAACATCATATATCAAACTATGGAGCTAAATTAGCCGTAGCAATAGATGATGAAGTAATAGCAGGACAAAGATTAACTCATGGAGCTATCAGTCCAAAAGAATTACTTGTTGTAACTGATCCAATTACTGTTCAACAATATATTTTACTTGAAATTCAAAAAGTTTACCGTAGTCAAGGTGTTGATATATCTGATAAACACGTTGAAGTAATGGCAAAAAGAATGATTTCTAAAATTAAGATAATTAATAGTGGAGATTCATTATTCTTGCCAGGAACAATGATAAATATTAATGAATTTACTGATACAAATAAAAAGTTAATTCTAGAAGGAAAAGCTCCTGCTACAGGTAGACCAGTACTTTTAGGTATAACAAAAGCATCACTTGAAACAGATTCATTCCTATCAGCTGCATCATTCCAAGAGACAACAAGAATTTTAACAGATGCTGCAATACATGGAAAAGTAGATCATTTAAATGGTTTAAAAGAAAATGTTATAATTGGTAAATTAATACCAGCAGGAACTGGAGCAAAGGAATATAAAAAAGCTGAATATAGTATGGAATTTAACATGCTAAAAGATGAACCACTTGAAGTATTAGAACAAGAATTAATGGATTAAAGAGGAATTTTATTCCTCTTTTAGTTTGAAATAATAGAAATACTATTAAATAACAGGATTATAGATTTAGATTAACTATATGCATATCTTGACAGTGAAAAAAGAGCCTAAATTAAGACCCTTTTTGAATTCTATAAAAATTAAATGATGGCTTATCAAATAACCTTACTTTATACCAAGTAGTACCTAAACCACTACTAATATATAAATCAGTATTATTTACTTTATAATATGAATCATAATACTTTTTCGCACCAATTACCTTAACTAATGCTCCAACAAAAGGAAGCCTAACTTGTCCTCCGTGAGAGTGACCAGATAAAACTAAATTAAAAGTATTACTTTGAATATTATCTATAAAATCAGGCTCATGCATTAATAAAATCTTATATTGAATACTATTAGTACTTAAAAATTCATAAGTACTTTTTAATTTTTCATCTATTGAAGCAGTATCTAATAAATTAGAAGTAACTCCGGCTATTAGTATAGGATTATTATTTTTATTATAAATTAATTCATAAGTATTATTTAAAACTTCAAATCCAGATTGATCCATTATATTATCAAAATTACTTATATCATGGTTACCACTTACAGCATATTTACCTAAAGAAGCATTAATGCTTTTTAACAAATTAATTAAAGCACTTTTTTCGTCATCGGTAATAGAAACTTTTTTATCAACTAAATCGCCTGTAAAAACAACAATGTCAGGTTTAATAAAATTGATTTTATCAACAACTTCTTCTAATTTATCAGAATTAATAGTCATACCATAATGTAAATCAGAAAAATGAACAATTTTTAATCCATCAAAATTATCACTAATTTGAACACTAATTCCATATTCTTTAACAACAAGTCCTTTTGTTCCAATAAATCTAGCCCACAATAAAACCGACAAAAAAAGGATAAAAGTTACAATAAAACCAATTATGATTTTCTTTTTCATAAATTATCCTTTCTACATTAAAAATAAAACTAAAAACTGCAATCCTATTAACAACCCATTATGAAACATATGCATAAATACTGAATTAAATAGATTATCACTGTCTGCGAATATATAAGCAAATACAACACCAGGAACAGCATAAGGTATAAAAAATAAGTAATCTGTTAAAACTTCTACTTGACCAAAAATATGAGCAAAACCAAATACAATTCCAGACATTATAATAAATAATATTTTAGTTTTAAATATTTTTCTGATCGAAAGCCTAAACACTATTTCTTCCACAAAAGGAGCAATAACAACACTAGCAATATAAACATAGATTGGACTTTTATTAAATAAATCCCTAACCCCTTGCTCATTGTTAGCAATTTGACCATTAGTAATTAAAGTAATAATTCCATTAAAGAATATTACTAAAAAGATCATCAAAAACCACAATTTAAAATATTTTTTAAAATAAGCAGTTTTATTCTTCTTAAAATCAATAAAATCTTTAGTTAACTTTTTTCTATATATGAAAAATAATATTGACGCAAATATAAATTGATAGGTAATAATATATATAATTCTATATACTAAACTTAAATCAGTTATTGAACTTCCAAATACATTAAAAGGTATATCAATAAAAAAATTTGATAAATAAAATAATATTAAAACTCCAAAACCAATTCCCGCACTTCTTAAATCTCTTTTAAACTCATCATAACTTAGCATCTCCACTATATCATCTCCATTATAATTATAACAAATAAATCAAAAAAAAAATAATAAAGTTGATAAAAACTTAAAATAATGATAAAATATTGTATATATAAGTAGGTGAGATTATGGACAAAACCAAGGTATATGATAACAATGAATTTGAAGAAGCTTTAGTTGAGCAGACGGTAAAAGAAGTTTATGAAATTCTAGAGGATTGTGGATATAACCCTGTTAATCAAATTGTTGGGTACATAATAAGTGGAGATCCTGGCTATATATCAAGTCATAAAGAAGCAAGAAAGAAAATACAAGCATTTGATAGAAATCAATTACTAGCCGTTATTTTAAAAAGGTTTATGAAGAAATGAGATATATTGGATTAGATTTAGGAACTAAAACACTTGGAATATCAATAAGTGATATTACTAAAATGATAGCTTCAACATATACTACTATTAGGTATGATGGAGACACGACTAATTTAATAGAACACTTAGATAAAATAATTCAAGAAGAAAAAATAGAAAAAATAATTCTAGGTTTTCCAAAAAACATGAATAATTCTGTAGGTGATAGAGGAAATGCTTCATTAGAATTTAAATCATTATTGGAAAATAAATTCAATATACCTGTTATAATGCAAGATGAAAGGCTATCAACCAAAGAGGCGACTAACTACTTGGTACAAGCTGATATGTCGAGAAAGAAAAGAAAAAAAGTAATTGACAGTGTTGCTGCTAATATAATACTTCAAACATATTTAGATAAAGAAAGAGGAAATTAATATGGAACAAAAAAGAATGACATTTAAGGTTACAAACGAAGAGGGAAAAGAAGTAGAATGTGAAGTATTATTTACATTTGAAAGTGACGAAACAAAGAAAAATTATATGGTTTATACAGATAATACACTAGACCAAGATGGTAATACAAAAGTATATGCTTCTACTTACAATCCAGATGAAGAAGAAACAACATTATTACCAATTGAAACAGAAAAAGAATGGAAAATAATTGAGACAATATTAAATGAAATTCAAACTGAAGTAAAGAATAGTGCTAATGCTGATGGAGAAGGCGAGTAGAAATACTCCTTTTTGATATATGAAAAAATTAGTAATAGCTCTATTATCCTTCTTATTAATCATTATAGGTATATTTTTAATTATCTTTTTTGTTGAAACTAGCCCTGTGAGCAGAAATGAAGAAGTTTTAGATTTTGAAGTAACATCTGGAAGTACATATCTAACTATAGCTGACGAATTAAAACAAGATAACTTAATTAGATCAGTATTCTTTTACAAGTTATATATAAAATTAATGAATCCAAAACCAATCCAAGCAGGCAAATATGGCTTATCAGAATCTATGTCTGTGACAAATATTATAAACACTTTATCTTTAGGTAGCAATTATAACCCAGATGCAGTAAAATTTACAATTCCAGAAGGAAAAACATTAACTGAAATTGCTTCAATAATAAGTGATGCAACTAATTATACAAGTGATGAACTTTTAGAAGTTTGGAATAGTTCTTCTTTTGTAAACGAAGTAATAGAAAATTATTGGTTTGTAACAGATGCTGTCAAAGAAGAAGGAATAGCATATTCTTTAGAAGGATATCTATTTCCAGATACTTATGAAATACTAAATAAAGACGTTGATATAAAATCCATTGCCTATAAAATGTTAGATAGAATGGATGAAGTCCTTTTAGGATATAAAGATGAAATAGAATCATCCGATTATACTATTCATGAGTTGCTAACACTAGCTAGTATGGCAGAAGAAGAAGGAATTACAGCTTCAGATAGAGCTTTAATAACAGGAGTATTCTATAATAGATTAAATCTAGGAATGGCTTTAGGAAGTGATGTTACATCTTATTATGGATATCAAGTTAAACTAGGCCATGAATTAAGCAAAGAAGAAAAGACTGATGCATTATATGATGAAAATTTATACAATACAAGAAACTACGTAACCGCACTACCAGTTGGACCAATATGTAGCCCAAGCGCATCTTCTATAGAGGCTGCAATAAACCCAACAGAGAATGATTATTTATATTTTATCGCTAACACTTGCGATGATAATGACAGTAAAACGTATTTTGCAGAAACATACGAAGAACACTTAGCTCTTGTAGCTGAATATTTGACATGTGAATAAAAAAAGACTAGAATTTCTAGTCTTTTTTACATGAATAATATTACTAAAGTACCAATCACTAGGCAATAATAAACAAAATATATTAATTTACCATCTCTAACAAGATTTCTAAACCATTTTGTACTGAAATAAGTAACAACCATAGAAACTAAAGTAGCGACGACATAAAAGAAAATCAAACTGCCACTTAAACTTGTTTCTATCAAATCTTTAATTCCTACTATCATACTAGCTAAAGTAATTGGAATATATAACATAAAAGAAAACTTAAATGCCACATCTCTTTTTAGGTGTTCTTTCATTCCGCCTACAATAGTAGCGCCGCTTCTGCTAATTCCAGGAAGTAGCGCTACCACTTGAAATAAACCAATAACTAATGCATTTTTATAAGTTATCTCTTCATCACTTCGTCTACCTTTTAAATCTTTAATTAAGTACAAAAATAAAGCTGTAATTAAAAGAGTAACTCCAACAAATTTCATATTGTTTTCCAAAAAATCAAACACTTTAAGCTTAACAACAACCACGCCCATTATGGCAGCTGGAATTGTTCCAATAACAATTGATAAACAATATTTATAACTATTATAATAATTTTTATCTTTATTTTTAAAATATTTAAAGAAGTCTTTAATTAACTCTATTATATCTTTTCGAAATAAAAATACAATAGCAATAAAGCTTCCAAAATTGGTTAAAATAGAAAGTGTTTCAAAATCAACATTCATCTCACCCAATAGTTTTTGAATAATAAGTAAGTGTCCACTAGAACTTACTGGTATTGGTTCGGTAAATCCTTGAATAAATCCTAAAAAAATATATTTAATTAAATCCATATAATCACCTTAATACATTATACGCTATTACATTAAATTAGTAAATATTAATGTGTTTACTACAAAAAACAGAGCAAAAATGATAAAATAAATATAGGTGAATATTATGAAAGATATTAATATAACTTCCTTAGATCATTTTGGAAGAGGAGTAGGAAAAATAGACGATAAAATAATTTTTGTAGAAAATGCTTTACCAGGTGAAATAGTAGATATAAATGTTACTAAAGAAAAAAAGAACTATATTGAAGCCGAAGTATCAAACTATAAAACGTTAAGTAAAGATAGAGAAGAAGCAAAATGCCCATACTATAAAGAATGTGGTGGGTGCAATATAATGCATATGCCATATTCTAAACAGTTAGAATTTAAAGAGAATAAAATAAAAGAAATAATTAATAAGTTTTTAAATTTTCCCATAAGCATTAATCCCATTATAAATAGTGAAGAATATTACTATCGGAATAAGATAACTTTGCAAATTAAAAATAAAATTGGTTTGTACAAAAAGAAAAGCTATGATTTAGTAAATATAGATAACTGCATTATTACAGATAATAGGGTAAAAGAGGTAATAAATAGATTAAATGATTTAGATCTATCAAATATAGAACAAATAGTAATAAGATTTTCTGATAATGAGACCATGATAGTTATTTCATCTTTAAAAGAAATTAATTTTAAAAATTTTATTTCCCAATTAAAAGATGTTTGTACATCTATAATAGTAAAACATAAAAATAATTACACAACTATTTATGGAAATGATTATATAATTCTAAAATTAAATAATTATAATTTTAAAGTATCAGCAGAGTCTTTCTTTCAAGTTAATACCAACCAAGCTATAAAAATGTATGACCTAATTAAAAAGTATGCAAAAGGTTCTAAGAATGTATTAGATTTATACTGTGGAACAGGTTCAATTGGAATTTATGCCAGTGATGTTGTAGAAAATATAACGGGAATAGAAATTAATAAATATGCTATAGAGGATGCCATAGAAAATGCAAAATTTAATAATATAAACAATATTAAATTTATTTGTGGAGATGTAAAAAATAATCTTAAAGAGTTTAAAAATATTGATGTCATTATAGTAGATCCACCAAGAAGTGGGCTAGATAAAGAAGCAATTGATAATATTTTAAAGCTTTCTCCTAATAAAATTGTATATGTTTCATGTGACCCGATAACTTTATCAAGAGATCTAAAAATACTGTCTGAATTTTACAACATAGAGGAAATAACACCAATTGATATGTTTCCAAATACTTATCATGTGGAAAGTGTAACGATATTAAATAGAAAAAGGAGATGATTTTATGATATACGTAAAACAATTTAAACTACTAAAAGAAGAGCAAGAGTCATATGTCTCTGGATCAGACCCTAGAAAAATATACGTTAGTTATTATCCATTAGGGATTTTTTCCTTCAAGAGATTTTATAAAATTGAATTTGAAAATATTACTATTTTTTATGGTGGAAATGGTTCTGGCAAAACAACATTACTAAATATAATAAGCCAGAAACTTAATGCAACAAGAAAATCCTCTATTGATAAAGGAAACTATTTTGACATATATGTAGGTTATTGCCAATATGAAATGACAAGGGAAAAGCCAAATGAAATAAAAAGAATTACAAGTGATGACATTTTTGATTATCTATTAGACATACGTTCTATCAATAAACACGTTAATAGAAGAAAAGAAGAAATTGGAAAAGACTATGTTGATTACAAATATTCATTAAACTCTAATGCAATTTCCATAGAAGACTATGAACAAATAAAGAATGCCAATGAAGCTAGAAAAAAAACAATGTCATCTTTTATAAGAAATAGGTTAACGAATAACAATATTATTGAACAATCCAATGGAGAATCGGCTTTAATGTTTTGGGAAAAAGAAATAACAGAAAATAGCGTTTATATATTAGATGAACCTGAAAACAGTTTATCAGCCGAAAATCAAATAAAATTAAAACAGTTTATAGAAGAATCATCACGATTTTATAATTGTCAATTTATAATATCGACTCATTCACCATTCTTATTGGGATTAAAAGATGCCAAAATATATGATTTAGATGAAATACCAGTTAAAGATAAAAAATGGTCAGAGCTAAAAAATGTAAAAATTTATTATGACTTCTTTAAAGAAAACGAAAAAGATTTTGAATAATAAAAAATAAATAATTTTTTATTAGAATTGTATAAAACAATACAATATGTTATATTATTTAAGATAAGAAGATATTGAGGTATGCGATATGGGATATACATATTTTAACTTATATGAAAAATACTATGATAGCTTATCAGACGGCGTATTTGTTTCTAGCAATGCTAAAAATTTATGCGAAGTTGTAAGCTCAGACCTGAACAGAGTCAATGCATATTTTAATGTGGTAACAGGTGGTAAGTGGGAAGAGTCAGGCAAGCCGATTATTAGTAATAATATAATTACTAATTTAAGAAATAAAATAATTAAATTAAATGATTATATATTAAACAATCTAGCATTAGCCGCCGATATGGCGATTAAATCTTTACTACCAAAAGTGATTGAAATAAAAGATGAAGATGAAAATTTACAGAGAAAAAAAATGTTAGAAATAAATAAAAACGCTGAATTAGATAGTTTATGCAATATTAGATCAACTATATCCAAAACAATTAAAGATGATGAAGGTAATTATCAACCATCACAAAAATATCTTAAATATACAAGGCAAATAAATGGACTAATTAATGAAATAAATGAAATATCTAATGAAATTACCCAACAAAAGAATAGACTAATAAAATTATGTGTGGAAGCAAATAAAATACTAGAAACTATATTAGCTTTAAATGGTGATATGTCAAAAACAGAAATAAGTGCTATACTACCAAATTACAAACAGTATAATTCTAATCAACAAGATGTTATGTATTCTTTAGAGCCTATTAGTGAAGATGAAATAAGCTCGTCATCACAAAATGATCAAATAGATTTAGGGCCCGCAGACTTAATAGGATATAACAAATTAATGATAGTGGCACATGCTGATGATGAAATACTATGGGGTGGGGCTCATTTACTTTCTGACGACTATTATGTCGTATGTGTTTCAAGTGGGGATAAATCTAATCGAGTAAAAGAGTTTACAAATGCTATGGATTCAACCGGTGACAAATTTGCGATGCTAAATTTTGCAGTATACAATAAAAAAAATAATGTAGATAGCTGGAGTAACGATAAAGAGGAAATATCAGTAGCACTAGAAGAGATAATAAAGTTAAAGAAATGGGATCTAATTGTTACACATAATCCAGAAGGAGAATATGGTAATTCCCAGCACAGGGTAATAAATGAAGTCGTTACCGATTTAGCAAAAGAAAACAATACAACGTTATACTATTTTGGTGATTATTATAAAGACCCATCAAAAGGGGATATTGAGAGTACAGCAATTAGTGAAGAATTAGTAGCACAAAAAAAGGAGATAATAGTAGAGGATTATCCATCGAAAGATTATAGCGTTTTAAGAAAACATAAGCAGATGTTACCATATGAGAATTGGACTCTCGCTTATCAAGAGGTTCCAGAAAGCAATTAATTGATTAAATAAGGAGAGTTATGTACGAACTAAATAAAGTTGGAAAAAGAACATATTATATCGCGTCGCCTTCAAACGTTGGAGTATACAATTATCAAGATAATAAGATATGTTTAATTGATAGTGGTAATGATAAAGATGCAGCTAAAAAAATATATGAAGTAATAGAAGAAAATAATTGGGATTTAAAATATATTATCAACACGCATTCTCATGCCGATCACATAGGAGGTAATGCTTACTTACAAGAAAATACAAACTGCCAAATATACTCATCTAATTTAGAAAAGGTATTTATAGAAAATACAATACTAGAGCCTGTTTCTTTATATGGGGGATATCCAAATAATGAACTAGAAAACAAATTTTTAATGGCTAAAAAAAGTAAAACAGATAATATTGAATTACCGCAAGGTCTAGAAATTATAAGCTTAAAAGGTCATTCTTTTGATATGATAGGAATAAAAACAAGTGATGATGTTTATTTCCTAGGAGATTCATTATTCAGTATTGACACAATCAATAAATACCATGTAGCCTTCATTTATGACATAAAAGAATTTTTATCAACCCTAAATTATCTAAAAGCAATAAAAGGAAACTTATTTATTTTATCTCACAATGAACCATTAAATAACTTAGCTGAATTAATAGAAATTAATGAACGAAAGGTAGTTGAAATAGTTAATAACATTCTAAAAATAGTTAAAAACCCAACAACTTTTGAAGATATATTAAAAGAAATATTTAATATTTATAATTTACACATGAATATGCTACAATATATATTAGTGGGGAGTACAATTAAATCATATATTTCTTACTTAAAAAATATCAGTAAAATTAGTTACAAAACTGAAGATAATAAGTTACTTTGGGAAACTAACTTATAAGGAGGACTTTATGGATTTTATACAAACAAAACTAATTTATTTACCAAAAGCGACAGAAAAACCAGATATGATTCAAGAACAATTTGCAAAAATTAAATCATTAACTAGCATTAATGGTGATGATTTAGAGAAATCACAATTCAATGTTGGATTTATATTATCTAGACAAAAAACAAAAGGCCCTAAATATAGAGATTGGACAGAAGAAGAAATAACTCCACTTGTAAGCAAAAATGACAAACCAATCAGTATAATAGAAGCAATGCTAAACTTAAGTCATATAAATTTCATTGTAGATGAAAGTGGGTTTGCTAATTTTTTAGTTATTGAAAGTTACTTAATTGCAAGAATGGAAAATATGGGATATAAGAAAGAAGAAATAGATAAGATAATATCACAAATTACAGTAATAGCTCTTAATAATCCCAATTCATTACACAACGTAAAATCAACAGTAGTTCAATTTATTGACTTAGCAAAGGGAGCTAATTTAGGTAACCTTCCAGCGTACTTAAAGGAAAAACTTGGCGCCAAAAAAGCAGACTTATATAGAAGTCATTCAAACCAAATAGTATTTTATTATAATTTCAAAGACAAAGAAACTTCAACACAGTTATCAGATGCCATCATTGCAAAAATTTTAAACTTATTATTGATTAGATCAAAAACCAAGCAAATGACATCAAATGAATTAACAGATAGACTAGAAAAAACAATAAGGAGCATAATAGAAGCAATGGGTCAATATGATTCAATAGATGAACTAATAAAAGACATATATGGCAGCATTACGTATGATATCCTATCAAAAGGAACACAAAAATGATAAAAGAAGACGAGGGCTTATTTTATATAGGAGACATACATAACCCAGAAGCTATGATTATGTTTACTGAAACTGATATTATTTCAGTTGATCATACTTACGTTAGCGAAGCATTACGTGGGCAAGGAATTGCTATGCAACTATTAAATAAAGTAATAGATTATGCTAAAAGCAAAGAAAAAAAAATATTGCCAGTTTGCTCATATGCTGTTAATAAACTATCAAAAGAAGAATACAAAGATATTGTTGTAAAAGGAGAATAATATGAAATACTATAAAAAAATAGAGGGTAGTAGAGTATATTTGTCACCAATGAACGTAGAAGACGCTGAAGCATATTTAACATGGCTAAATGATAGAAAAGTATCAGATAATATTCATGCAACAAGTAAAATTTACAACTTGCCTAGAGAAGTAGAGTGGATAGAGAACAGTTTAAAAAATGGGGACTATACCTTCAGCATAATTTTAAAAGAAAAAGATATACTTATTGGTAATGCTGGAATACATAATATAAAGAATATAGATAGAGCTGCTACACTAGGAATTTTTATTGGTGATGAGGAATATAGAGGAAAAGGTATTGGTACAGAAGTAATAATGTTACTTTTAGATTATGGCTTTAATTATCTAAATCTTCACAGTATTGACTTAGATGTATTTAGCTTTAATAAAAGAGCTATCAGCTGTTATAAAAAAGTTGGATTTAAAGAATGTGGTGTAAGACACGAATGCTATTATTTAGACGGAAAATATCATGATGATATAAAGATGGAAATATTAAAAAGCGATTTTGAAAAATTAAAAATCACTAGCTGTTGACATAAAATAACTTATTTACTATAATATAATTGTTATTTGTTTGAAAGAGTATATATATTTAATTTTAAAGAGAGTTCATGCTAGGTGAAAATGAACAAATTAAAATATAGAAGACATCAAACGCTAAATAAACCGTTAGATACGTTATAATCTATGAAAGTGCTAGTTAACTAGAACAAAGGTGGTACCGCGGATTATCAGTGATTCGTCCTTTAATAGGATGGCACTGTTTTTTTATAGGAGGATATATGAAAAAAATAGAAAACGGGAAACTTAATATAAGTAACTTAAAAGAAGAAGTAGAATTATTTGGTTGGGTTTCAAAAAATAGAGACCTAGGTGGAATGATCTTTATTGATTTAAGAGATAGAAGCGGAATAGTCCAATTAGTTATCAAACCGGATAGTAAATATTATGATTTAGCAACTGCTTTAAGAAGCGAATATGTTATAAAAATAAGTGGAATTGTAGTTGAAAGAGAAAATAAAAACTTAAATATTCCAACTGGAGAGATAGAAATAGAAGTAACATATTTAGAGCTTCTAAGTAAAAGTTTAGACATACCTTTTCAAGTAGCAGACAACATAACAGCTACAGAAGATACTAGACTTAAATACAGATACTTAGATATAAGAAGAAGCCCAATTAAAGACAAATTAATTTTAAGAAGTAATGTAACTTTTGCGGCAAGAGAATATTTAAATAATAAAGGATTTATTGAAGTTGAAACGCCAATCTTATGTAAATCAACTCCAGAAGGAGCAAGAGATTATTTAGTTCCAAGTAGAGTTTTTAATGGTAAATTTTACGCGCTACCTCAGTCGCCACAATTATTTAAGCAATTATTAATGGTGGGTGGCATGGAAAAATATTTTCAAATTGCTAAATGCTTTAGAGACGAAGATTTAAGAGCAGATAGACAACCTGAATTTACACAAATAGATATGGAAATGTCTTTTGTAGAAGAAGAAGATGTTATGTCTCTTACAGAAAACTTAATAGCTCACATTTTTAAAAAAATAAGAAACATCGATGTTAAATTGCCAATATCTAAAATTCCATATAATGAAGCAATGAATTATTATGGCTCTGATAAGCCAGACTTAAGATATGATATGAGGATTACTGATTTAACAGGAGTTTTTAAAGATACACAATTTTCAGTATTTAAAGACACTATAAATAATGGTGGAGTAATTAACTGTATAGTTGTAAAAAACAATGCAGAACATTATTCTAGAAAAGAGATAGACTCATTAACTGAGTTTGTCAAAGATTACAAAGCTAAAGGATTAGCTTACATTAAATTTAATGAAGAAATAACAGGAAGTATAGTTAAATTTCTAAGTGAAAAAGAGATAGAAGAATTAAAATCAAAATTAAATATAGAAACAAATGATTTAGTTTTGGTTGTAGCTGACAAATTTAATATAGTAAAGAAATCATTAGGTGCTTTAAGATGTAAAATAGCAAAAGATTTAAATTTATATACCAAAGAATTTGCATTTACTTGGATAACTGACTTTCCATCATTTGAGTATAGCGAAGAAGAAAACAGATTTGTTGCTTGCCATCATCCATTTACCGCGCCAAAAGATGAAGACGTTGATAAATTATTAACTGATAAAGCTAATTGTTATTCAAAAGCATATGATATAGTTATTAATGGTTATGAAGCAGGTGGTGGATCAATTCGTATTCATAATGAAGAAGTTCAATCTAAAATGTTTGAAGCACTAGAATTAACTAAAGAAGACGTTCAAAATAAGTTTGGTTTCTTTGTTGATGCATTAAAGTATGGAACACCTCCGCATGGTGGCCTTGCAATAGGACTAGATAGATTAATAATGCTACTTACTAATACTGATAATATAAGAGATGTAATAGCCTTTCCAAAGACAGCTTCAGCATCAGATTTAATGAGTGAATGCCCTAATAGTGTAGAAGAAAAGCAATTAAAAGAATTAGGAATAAGTATAAATAAATAAACTGTTCAATTGAACAGTTTTTATATTGATGTTCAAATAAAAAATTTATACAATTATAATTTTCTTTTTATAATTTTTTTATGATAAAATGAATATAGAGGTGACAATATGGAAATGGAATTAGAAATTACTGTATTAGTTAATACTGGTTTGAAAGAAGTCCAAGAAGATTTAAAAAATAAGGGTTTTAAATTAATAGAAAAATATCAATTAAATGATATCTATATGATAAATAGAGATGTTGATTTATCTAAATTAACTAAACTAGAAATATTAAAAAAATGTATCTTAGTAAGAGACATAGTAGGCATAAAAAAGGAGCTTGTTTATAAATATAAGAACTTTGCTGAAAATGGTGATATTTTAGAACAAGGAAAAGTAAAATGCCAAATACTTGATATTGAAAAAGGTAAACATTTTATGGAAGCAATTAATTATAAAGAGCTATTTAAAATATTTGATGAATCTTATGTTTATTCAAATGATAAGATTGAAATAGTTGTTCAATTTGTAAACAATAAATACATATTCATTGAATTTGAAGATAATAATAATACTTATAATTCGATAGAAGAACTAAAAAAAGCTTTAGATATGTATAATTTACCATATAATAAAGACAATTATTTTGTAAAAAAAGCATTAATAATATTAGAAGAAACTATAAAATAAAACTTTAGAATACTAGAAAGGAGAAAGTATGAAAGAATACGAATATAGTTTAATAGTTAATAATTTAGAACCATATATTAATTATTGTGAAAAAAATAAATATAAGAAACTATCGCAAACAAAAGAAACTAGAGAACTTTATGTTAATGAAAATAATATTTTAGCTCGTGTAACAACTAGTTTAGATAAAAATAAACAGAAAATAATTTTAGACTTCAAAGACAATAATGAATCAGATGAAATATTAAAAAACAACCGAGAAACATTACCCTTAATTATTGAAGAGGAAAATAAAGAGGCAATAAATTCTATACTAGACTTATTAGATTTCTCTTTTAAAAAGAAATTAGAAAGAGAAAGAATAATTTATCAAAAAGACAAAGTTAAATTTGAGTTAGATAATTATATGACTCCTGTTAAGCAAAGTGTCTTAGCCATAGAAGGAAATAAAAAAGAAGTAGATTTAGTTTATAATGAACTAAAAGAGTTAATTAGTAAAGAAAATTAAAAAGTGCTATAATATAAGTATAAGATTCCTACATAAAGTGCAACTTGCTCTTATAATTACTTATTCATATGAAGTATTTAAAAGGAGGAATTTATGAAAGAAAAATATGAAAAGTTAGTAAGTTTTAACTACAAGATGGGCTTTTTACATTTAATCCAAGGCTTTATAATGTTATTTTTGTCAGTATCAGTTATCCAAAAAATCGCTGAATTTAAGCCAATGATAGTCCAAAACTATTTATCATTTAATACACTAACAAGTTCTTTGGAACCAGCTACTAGAAACTTATTTAATTTACAATTTGGTGTATTAGTTTCATCATTCTTATTTATTTCAGCCATCGCGCACTTTATAATTGTCCTTAATCAAGAAAAATATGTGGCGGGATTAAAAGAAGGAATCAACAGATTCAGATGGTATGAATATGCTATATCTTCATCTATTATGATTACTCTTATTGCAACCCTTTTTGGAGTATATGATATAGCCTCATTAATACTAATCTTTATTCTAAATGCTACAATGAATTTATTTGGATTATTAATGGAACAAGTAAATATTGGAAATGACAAAAAAAATATCAAATGGGCACCATTTATATTTGGGGCAATAGCCGGAATAGCTCCTTGGATAGTCATTTTGCTATATATGTTTGGAACTGGCAACTTCGACTTAGTTCCATGGTTTGTTTGGGCTATTATTATAACTTACTTTGTAGCCTTTAATACATTTCCAATCAATATGATTTTACAATATAAAAAAGTTGGTAAATGGAAAGACTATTTATATGGAGAAAGAGTATATATTATACTAAGCCTAGTAGCTAAATCAGCTTTAGCTTGGTTAGTATTATTTGGAGCTATGCAGCCATAATGTATAGCTCTTTTTTATTATAGCTATGTTATAATAAAAGAAAGGAGGAAATATGAAAAAATTATCCTTTTTAGTCGCACTATCTTTTTTAATAGTTTGCTGCGTTTATATATATAAATATGCAGAACCAGTTGAAGAAGAAGATAATCCAATAATTGAAAAATTAAATGCTCAAACAGAGAAATATGTAAAAGTAACTTCTATCACTAATCTGTATAAGAAAGTAGAAGATAACTACATAGTAATTGGTTCATTAAATAAAGACACCACATTAAATCTAGAGGACACAATAGTAGATGATTCCACTTTATATTTAAAACTTTACAACGAAGACTATTATATAGATTTAAACAACATAGAAGTAACTAGTTATACAGAAGATAAAAGATATAATGAATACATAATATTTAATCAAAATATAATAACAAATGACACATTCAAAATGTACGATGAAAATAATAATTTTATTAGTATTAATGAGTTATTATCTTTTCCTATTATAATAAAAGAAACTGATAAATATTATATAGAATTTAATAACAAATTGTATTACATTTATGAATCAGATATAAAAAACATAATAGAAACTACTAATACAGAAGCATCTTCCAGAAATGATATTAGAACTTTAGCTTATCACTTTATTTATAAAGACGGTGACGAATGCACTAATGATTATATTTGTGAAACAGTAGACGCTTTCGATGAACAAATGAAATATTTAGCAGATAATAACTACTTCACACTAACAATGGAAGAATTAGAAATGTTTTTGGATGGAAACATTAGAATACCTTTAAACAGTATTGTTATAACACTAGATGATGGCTATTTAGGAGCAAATGCCATTGAAGTTTTAGAAAAATACAAATTAAATGCAACATATTTTGTTATAACTAAATGGAACGATTTAGAAAAGCTAAAATCAGATTATGTTGAACTAGCATCTCATACTGATGATATGCATAATAACTACGTTTGTTCTGGTGGAACACAAGGTGGAGAAATATTATGTGCAGATGTTGATAAAATTATAGCTGATTTAACAGCAAGCAAAGAAAAACTTGATGATACCAAATACTTCTGCTTCCCATTTTATGATTATAATGATAGAGCAATAAATATACTAAAAGATTTGGGATTTACTATGGCCTTTGTTGGGTCGGAAAACACTATGGGTATTGCAAATACCAGCACTAATAGGTATAAAATACCAAGACTTACAATAAATTCAACCGTAACAACAAATGAATTTATAGGATTAGTAAATTATAACTAAAAAATAACATTACATGATATAATATTAATAGGAGGAACACCATATGAATTTTAAAATAGACAGAATTAATAACATGCTTTTAGAACAAATTAGTTATATATTAGAACAAGAAATAAAAGATGATGATATAAAGTTTGTAACCATAACAGCAGTAAAAACAACAAACGACTTAAGCTTTGCTAAAGTATATTTTACAGTTTTAAACAATGACCCAAAAGTAACAGAATGTGCTCTTAATAATGCCAAAGGATATATTAGAAAACTTTTATACGATAGAGTAGAATTAAGACACATTCCAGAGTTAACTTTCACTTTTGATGAATCAATAGAATATGGAAAGAAAATAGAAGATATAATAGAAAAAATACACGAAGAAAATTGACTATAAATTATATTTATGTTATATTCTATATATATTTAACGAAGAAAAATATTTAGTAATTATTTAAGCAGGTAATTAGAAAACTAGTGGCAGATGAAAACTAGTCAAGGCTAAATAAAGAAATACATATTTGGAGTTAAACCGCAGAGACGCGTTAAAATTATAAGTGCATAGCTTCTATGAAATAAGGTGGTACCGCTAATTTTAGTCCTTATATTTATAGAAGCTTTTTTAAGGAGAAACATGATAAAAAAAATAATATTTGATTTAGACAATACGTTAATATTATGGAAAAATGAATATATAAACTTTTTAAAAGAAGTTACCATAAAATACGGCATAGAAAAATATTACAAAGATATTGATGCAATACTAGAAACAGAAGAAAAACTTCACGATACACTAACAAAAGAACAATTGCTAGAAGATATTAACGTTAGCTGTCATCTAAGCCTAAATATAGACTTTGTAGATGATATTTTAGAATCTCAAAAAAAAGCTTCTGATCCAACTGACAAAGACTTACAAGAAACCATCAAATATTTAAGCAACAAATATGAATTAGTCGTATTAACTAACTGGTTTACAGATACTCAAAAAGGAAGATTAAAACACGCCAAAATACTTAAATATTTTACTGATGTGTATGGTGGAGATCAAGGTAATATCAAACCTCATAAAGAAGCATTTAAAAGAGCTATAGGAAATAATAAAATAGAAGAATGTATTATGATAGGAGACGATAACTATCACGATATAGATGGCGCTTTAAATGTAGGGCTTAAAGTAATACAAGTAGATTTGAAAAATAAAATAAAGTATGAAAAAGAATACCCAGTTATTAAAAACATAAAAGAATTAATGGATATTTTATAGGAGGAAATATGGACTTAAATAGATATATTGATTATACAAATTTGAAACCAACGGCTACAATGAAAGATATAGGAAACCTTTGTAATGAAGCTATAAAAAACAACTTATTTGCCGTTTGTGTTAGCCCATATTATGTAGCACTAGCAAAAGAAATACTAAAAGAAAGTAGCGTATTAGTATGCACAGTAATAGGTTTTCCACTAGGCTTCAGTACTACTAGAACAAAGGCTTTTGAAGCCATAGAAGCTATAGAAAATGGCGCAGATGAAATAGATATGGTCATAAACATAGAGGCTTTAAAAAATAAAGAATATGATTATATCAAAGAAGAAATAGAAGAAATAAGAGACTCAATTGATGGAAAAACATTAAAAGTAATTATTGAAACCTGTTATTTAAGTTCTGAAGAAATTAAAAAAATGGTAGAAATTTGTAACGAAACATTTGTTAATTTCATTAAAACATCAACTGGGTTTGGAACTAGAGGAGTATCACTTGAAGATATTGATACTATAAATAAATATAAAAATGAAGTTTTAGAAATTAAAGCAAGCGGTGGTATAAAAGAATTAGACTTTGCCCTAGCTTTAATAGATAAAGGTGTTACTAGAATAGGAACTAGTGATATAAGTAAATTAGGAGGAAAAAATGAAACTATATGAAGAATTAAATTGGCGTGGTTTAATAAAAGACGTTGCCGGAGCTGATTTAGAGGATAAACTAAATAATGAGAGTATGGCTTTTTACTGGGGAACAGATCCAACAGCAGATAGTCTACACTTAGGACATTATTCATCATTAGTTATGGCGAAAAGACTTGCCAAAGCCGGACACCATCCAATCTTATTAGTAGGTGGAGCTACAGGGTTAATTGGTGACCCTAGACCTACATCAGAAAGAGAAATAATTAGTAAGGAAACTCTTAATAAATATTTTGTTGGAATTAAAAGTCAAGTAAGTAAAATAGTACCAGAAGCAGAAATAGTAAATAACTATGACTGGATGAAAGAATATAATTACTTAGAATTTTTAAGAGATATTGGTAAGTATATTAATGTTAATTACATGCTTAATAAAGATATAATAAATAGAAGATTAGAAACAGGAATAACTTATGCAGAATTTTCTTATACATTAATCCAAGGCTATGATTTTCTACATTTGTTTAGAGAAAAAAACTGTTTATTACAAGTAGCCGGATCTGATCAATGGGGAAACATTACAACAGGTATCGAACTAATTAAAAAAATAGAAAGCAAAGAAGCATATGGATTTACTATGCCTTTAGTAGTAGATCAATATGGCAATAAATTTGGAAAAAGTGAAGGAAACGCCTTATGGATAGACATAAATAAAACTTCATCATACGAAATGTATCAATACCTAATTAATGTAGATGATTCCGTTATTGTAGACTACCTAAAGATATTTACATTCTTAAGTAAAGAAGAAATAGATGAATTAGAAAAATCAAATAAAGAAAATCCACATTTAAGAGAAGCACATAAAGCATTAGCTAGAGAAATAATTACAGATCTTCATGGTAAAGAAGAATATGAAAAAGCACTAGACATAAGCAATAAACTATTTAGTGGCAATATTAGTGATTTAAGCTTAAGAGATATTAAAGCTGGGTTGAAAGATGTTCCAAGTTTTAATTTTGAAGAAAATATCACTTTACTTGATTTATTAGTGAATAATAATATTACAACAAGTAGAAGAGAAGCTAGAGAATTTTTACAAGCTAATTCCATTTCAATTAATGGTGAAATAGTAACAGATGAAAATATGTTAATTACAGAGTCTTTACTAATTGAAGATAGTATGATAATCATAAGACGTGGTAAAAAGAAATACTATATGGGTATTAAAAAATAAATTTTAAAATTAGAGGTTATATGAAGAAGATAAAAGAAAAAATATTTAATGAAAAAACATTTCCTTATTTAATGATTTTAGTAGTAACTATTTTAATTGGTCATCCATTACTTTGTGACAGAATTCCTTATGGCCATGATTTGATTTTTCATTTCTTCCGTGTAAGAGGGACAACAGAAGCTCTAATGAGTGGACAAATAATACCAATGATTGATTCAAGTATGGCTAGTGGGTTTGGTTATGCATATAATATGTTTTATGGTATTTTACCAACATATATAACAGGCTTAATTAATATAGTAATAAGTGATTGGGCACTGTCATATAATATACTGATTTTATTATGTATCTTTTTTTCTGGAGTATTTATGTACCGTTTTGTAAGAGATATATCGAACAATAAAATAGGAATAATTGCCTCTATTATTTATATATCATTTCCTTATTTTCTAACAGATATATATATTAGGTCAGCACTAGGAGAGATATTATCTTTTGTTTTTATGCCAATCTTATTTCAAGGTATATATAATTTAGTAAATCAAGATCAAAGTAAATTTTATTATATATCCATAGGTATGGCAGGACTGTTTTTGTCACATAATTTAAGCACATTTATGTCAGCTATCTTTGCTACTATTTATCTTCTTTTAAATATAAAATCAGTATTAAAAAAGAAAATATTAAAAAATTTGATTATAAGTTTGGCAATAGGTGTTTTAATATCTTTGATAACACTAGGGCCAATGCTTGAAGCATATTTTTCAACTCAATATGATGTTTTTCATAATCCCTGGATGGTTGGTTCTGCAAACAGTATGAATTCAGAAAGGTTAGGATTGTATAGACTTTTTTCTAGCAACTTATTTAGGCAATATAATGATAGTAATGAACTATTGTCGGGAAGTATGCCGTTTGATTTAGGCTTTATTTGCATTATATCTCTTATTGCTTTGACATTTACATATAAAAAATATAAAGAAAAAGAGCAAAAAATTATAAGAGATTTTCTTTTCTTAGGAATTATTGCTTTAATTTTTACAACTGTAATAATTAATTGGAATTTCATGCCTAGTATTTTATATAGAATACAGTTTCCTTGGCGTTTTATGATTATATCAACTTTTTTCTTAAGTATTATTTGTGGCTTTTCCTTATATAAATTATTTGATAAATTCAGTTATAAATCTTTATTATTGATAATCCTTATTATATATATATCATCATCATCAATCACAGGATTTGCCAATTATGATACAAAAGTAGGTAATGAGATATTTGAAATCAATAGCAAGCTCAGCAAAAGTTATAAATATTCATCTCCAACAGGATCAAATGAATATTTCGCAAAAAGAATGACAGATAATTTGGATAAAATAATTGATATGAAAAGTTACAATATAATAGCTGGAGATCCATATATATCAGGTTATAGCAAAAAAGGATTAAAAATAAACTTTAAAATAAATTCATCGACAGAAACAACTATTGAATTACAACTAGCTTATTATAAAGGCTACAAAGAAAAAAATGGATTTGAAGTTTTTGAAACAAATAACGGATTGGTTGGAATTAAAATACCTCCAGGAGTCTATCAAATTAAAATCAGTTATTGTAATACTACAATTCAGTTCATATCCTATATAATAAGTATTATGACAACAATATCTTTAACTGTTTATATAGCAAAAAACAGGAAAAAAGAAAAAATTAAAGATTTAAAATGGTAAATAATATTTAAAAAGTCCATTATTATTAATATAAAGTTAAGTTGTTTGACAACACGATTAAGAGGTGATTGTATGAAAAAACCAGAATTACTTGCTCCTGCTGGAAGCTTAGAAATATTAAAAGCAGTAATAAATGCAGGATGCGATGCGGCATATTTATCAGGGTATAGATTTGGGGCGAGAGGCTTCGCGCCAAATTTTTCTGATGAAGAACTAGTTGAAGCCATAAATTATGCTCATATCAGAGGAGTAAAAATATACGTTACTGTAAACACTTTAATATACGAAGATGAAATAGATTCATGCATGAATTATATTGAATTTCTATATAAAAATGATGTGGATGCTGTTATATTGCAAGATTTAGGCCTACTTGATTTAGTTAGAAAAACATATCCTAATTTAGAAATACATGCTTCAACACAAATGCATATTCATAATATTGAAGGCGTTAAATTTTTAGAAAAATTAGGAGTTAAAAGGGTAGTACTAGCTAGAGAAACAAGTATTGATTTAATAAAAGAAATAAAAAAACAAACACAAACTAGTTTAGAAGTATTCGTTCATGGAGCTCTTTGCTTTAGCTATTCAGGTCAATGCTTGATGAGTAGTTTAATTGGAAATAGAAGTGGTAATAGAGGAACATGTGCAGGGTGCTGTAGAATGCCTTACAAATTAGAAAGCAACAATAAAATATTAAATAAAAATGAATATTTAATAAGTATGAAAGACTTATGCACTATATCTGATATGGGAAACCTTATAGAATCTAATGTTGATAGCTTTAAAATAGAGGGTAGAACCAAAAGAATAGAATACGCTTATTTAGTAACTAAACTATATAGAAAAGCAATTGATAATTACTTAAAATATAAAGAAACTAGAATTACCAAAGAAGACATGGAAAATTTATATGAAATTTTTAATCGAGATTTTACAAAAGGATACTTATTTAATGAAAATGATGTTGTAAATGATTTTAGACCTAACCATATGGGAATAGAAATTGGTAAGGTAGTTGATTATAAAAATAATATTGCTAAAGTACTTTTAAGTAAAGAAGTTAATAGATTAGATGGAATAAGGTTTGTTTCAAACGACATTGGTTTAACTTTGGATAATATTTTTGTTAATAATAAAAAAGTTCCAAAAGGCAACATAAATGATATTATTGAAGTTAAAGTTAAAGATAAAGTAGATATAGGTAGCTTAGTTGTAAGAACAACTAATTATGAACAATTAGAAAACATAAAAAAAGAATTACTAATTGAAAAGAAAATAAAAGTAATATGTACCGGTATGCTAAAAGAAAACAAAAAAGTAGTTTTAAACTTCAATGATGGAATAAACAATGTAACATCAGAAAATGACTTTATTTTAGAAAAGGCTTTAACTAATAATACATCACTAGAAAGAGTCAAAGAGCAAATAAATAAAATTGGATTTTCTGCTTATGAAATATCTTCTTTTGATATCGAAATAGATAGCAACATATTCATTCCAATAAAGGTATTAAATGACATAAAAAGAGAATTAGTTGATAAACTAAATAGTATAAGATGCTATAAAAAAGAATTTATAAAAAAAGACTATACTATTGAGTTACAAGATTATCAAAAAGAAAATAATATAAACTATAGAATAAATAGTATTGAAGCATATGAAAAAATAAAAAACAACAATATTAACTTAATATATTTAACTAAAGACTTATACAATTTAATTAATGATGATAGAAAAATATTAAAATTAAATAATGTCATTGAAGGATATAGTAAAATTGCTAAAGATGTTTTAGTAGGAGAAGTAGGAAGTCTAAATTTCTATGATAACTTTCTAACTGATTATAGCCTGAATGTTACTAACTCGTATGCATTAGCCTTTCTGCACTCAGTAGGATCTAAAATGGTAACTCTATCTTTAGAACTAAACGAAGAGCAAATAAAATCAATTATTAATAACTATACTAAAAGATATCAAAAACATCCTAATGTTGAAGTTGTAATTTACGGAAGAGAACTTGTCATGACTTCAAAATATGACTTGTTAGGTAAATATAAAATTGAAAAAGGATTTTTAATTGATAAATTTAATAACAAATATATATTAAATAAAGAAGACAATTTATTAAAGATATATAACTATAAAGCAAGAGATGTTAAAACTAACTTCTTTGATATTAGTGTTAATAATGTAAGGTACGAAATTACCGAAAAATAAAAAAAATCTTAGATTTTCTAAGATTTTTTTATCTATTATAGAATTCAACAATTAAAGCTTCATTAATATCAGCATTAAGTTCACTTCTCTCTGGATATCTTACAAAAGTTCCAGCCATTTTGTTTTCATCATAAGTAACAAACTCAACTCTTTTACCAACAGACTCTAAACTTGCTCTAATAGCAGGATGTTCTTTAGAGTTTTCTTTGATTGCAATTACATCTCCTGGAATACATCTGTATGATGGAATATCAACTTTTTTCCCATTTACAGTAACGTGTCCATGATTTACTAATTGTCTAGCACCATTTCTAGTTCTAGCAAATCCAATACGATAAACTACATTATCAATTCTGCTTTCAAGTAATTTTAAGAAATCTTCACCAAGAACATTCTTAAGCTTTCTAGCTTCTTCAAAAGTTTTACGAAATTGTTTTTCATTAATTCCATACATAAATCTAACTTTTTGCTTTTCTTGTAGTTGAATACCATAGTTAGATAACTTTTTGCCTCTTCTATTTCCATGTTGTCCTGGAGCATAAGGCTTTTTAGCTAATTCTTTTCCAGTTTCTAGTGTAGAAAAACCAAATCTTCTTGACTTCTTATAAATTGGTCCAGTATATTTTGCCATAAATTTTCCTCCTTCTTTATATTTAAAACGAAGAAGACTATATTGCCAATACATAGGGAGTTTATTTTAATATCTTCACTTTAATAGCCAAAGTTACTAATAAAACTATAAGTAATAAACACATTACGTATTTCAAAATAGAGCTACCTCTTTGTTTCTTTAGTATTATATTATGTTTAACGATTTAAGTCAAGACAATAAAGCAATTTACTTTATTAAATTTATGTGCTAAAATTATCTTAATAATATCAAAAAATAACTTTATGTGATATTATATAATAAGAGGTGATAATTAATGAGTAGTGTAATAATGCTTGGCTTGATGTTATTTTTTATTCCTGCAACCTTAATAGTTATAACACTAAACATTATCCAAAACTTTAAAAACAAGAAGTTTAAAAAAGAATTAAATAATTTAGAATATGAAAAAAATGTTATTGACAGTACGCCTATAGGCCTAGAACTTTCCAAAATAGAAGCATTTTTGAAAAATGAAAAAATGGAAAAATTATATACCGATTGGAAAAAGAGACTAGAAGAAATTAAAACAAAACAAATACCTAAAATAACAGATATGATATTAGAGGCAGAGTATTCTTTATCACAATTAGATTACAAAAATACTAATTATAAAATAGCCAAACTTGAGATGGAAGTATATTACGTTAGAACCAATTCTGAAGTATTATTAAATGAAATAAAAGAAATAACAACTTCTGATGAAAAGAACAGAACCATAATTACTTCTTTAAAAACAAAATATAGAGAGTTATACGAAAATTATGCATCTAGACCAACTGATTTTGGTGAGATAAAAGATTCAGTTAGTTTACAATTTGAAAGCATAGCTCATAGATTTGAAGACTTTGAATCAGCAATGGAAAAAAACGAATACACAGAAGTTACACAAATAATAAAAGCTATAGATGAAATGTTAAAACATATGGATTTAGTTATAGAAGAAATTCCAGGTATTGTTTTAATGACAGGAACGGTTTTGCCCAAAAAAGTTGAAAACATTCAAAATGAATACCATGAAATGCTAAAAAGAGGATATCAACTAGACTACTTAAATGTTGAATATAATGTAGAAGAATCTAATAAAAAAATAGAAGATGTTTTAGGTAGAAGTAAAGTATTAAATCTAGAAGATAGTACGTTTGAATTAAAAATATTAAACGATTACTTAGATTCATTATTTAATGATTTTGATAAGGAAAAAGAAAGCAAAGAAAAATATGAAGAGATTAGAGATGCTTTCAATAAAAGATTAGATAGACAAAACAAAATTATCAACGAAATATTTTCTAGAATGGCCGAAGTAAAATCAGTTTATGATCTAACTGATGACCACCTACAATTACTTGAAAAATCTAAAAGTGATATAGAGGAATTAAATAGTGACTATAAGACCCTTTTAATTCATACAAGTAATAACGCCTTTGCCTTTTCAAAATTAATTTCGGAAGTAGAAATATTATCAAATAGATTATCAAACATAAAAGAAACATTAGATAACACATTAGAAAAAATTGGGAATGTTAAAGAAGATGAAGCAAGAGCTAAAGAACAATTAGAAGAAATTAAAGTAATTATGAATAACGCTAAGAAAGCTATTACTAAATACAATATTCCAACCATACCACAAAATTACTACACAGAATTTAATGAAGCAACACTTGCTATAAAAGAGATAGTAAGAGAATTAGACAACAAACCAATAGACACAGACACATTAAATATGCGGGTTGATACAGGAAGAGATTTAGCTTTAAAGCTACTAGCTAGAGCTAATGACACAATTAAACAAGCCAAAATGGCAGAAATGGCTATTGTATATGGTAACAGATATAGATCAAGCTATGAAGAAGTTGACAAAGTACTATCTTATTCTGAAACTTTATTTTATAGTGGTGAGTATCAAAAATCTTTAGACTTAACAGTAGGGATATTAAGTAAAATAGACTCTAATATTACAGAAAGAATAAAAGCATATTTAAATTAAATGTAAGTGATATCATTTACATTTTTTTATTATTTTTATATAATGTTCAAAGGACGTGATAATATGAAACTAATATTAGTAAAATATGGAGAATTAACAACTAAAAAAGATAATAGAAAACAATTTATAAAAATACTTAATAAAAATATAATTGATAAATTGAGAGACTATAATATAGATATAAAATATGATCTATCTAGAATGTTTATTATTCCAAAAGATGACAATATAGAAGAAATAATCAATAAAGTAAAAGATGTATTTGGACTACATGAGTTAGTAATAGCTTACCAAGTAAATAACGATGTAGAAAATATTAAAGAAGAAGTACTATCAATTCTTAAAGATAAACAATTTAATACATTTAAAATCAATACAAAAAGATCTAATAAAAAATATCCAATTCACTCATTAGAGTTTAACAATATTATAGGGAGCTTAGTATTAAAAAACTTTACATGTAAAGTGGACGTTCATAATCCAGAACTATTAATTAATATTGAAATTAGAGATGATTTTGCATATATTTATACTAATCAAGATAGAGTAAAAGCCGTAGGTGGATATCCGGTTGGTATTCAAGGTAAAGGATTACTTTTATTAAGTGGTGGGATTGATAGTCCAGTAGCGGGATACCTTGCTTTAAAAAGAGGTGTTGATTTAGAGTGCCTTTATTTTGAGTCTCCTCCTCATACAAGTGTAGAAGCTAAAAATAAAGTATTAGAACTAGCAAAAATATTAAACACATATAGTGGCAATATAAAAGTTCATGTAATACCTTTTACAAAACTACAAGAAGCTATTTATAAAAATATTCCAGAAACTTATATGATAACAATATTAAGACGTATGATGTATAGAATAGCAGAAAGAGTAGCTAAAAAAAGAAACTGTAAAATATTAATAAATGGAGAGAGTATTGGGCAAGTAGCAAGTCAAACACTTACTAGTATGTCTGTTATAAATAATGTTACAAATATGCCTGTTATAAGACCAGTTGCTTGTTTTGATAAATTAGAAATAATTGAACTTTCTAAGAAAATAGGAACATATAAAACTAGCATTTTACCTTATGAAGATTGCTGTACTATATTTGTTCCTAAACATCCTGTTATTAATCCAGAGCTTTCTAGATGTATAGAATATGAAAAATTAATAGATTACAATTTGTTAATTGATGAAGCAGTAAAAAATATGGAAACTATAAAAAAGTTAGAAAAAAATGAGTTTAAGGATTTATTATGAAAGCACATTGTGCTTTTTTATTGCTTAAAAACAAGAACTAATGTATAATGACTGTGGTGATTTATATGGAAAGATTACAAAAAGTTATAGCTAATAGCGGCTACTGTTCAAGAAGAAAAGCAGAAGAATTAATAAATGATAGAAAAGTAAAAGTAAATGGAAAATTTGCAGTTATAGGGATGCAAGTATCAGATAAAGACGAAATAGAAGTAGAAGGAAATACAATAGCAAAAGAAGATAAAGTTTATTTTTTATTAAATAAACCAAGAGGCGTTGTAACAACAGCTAAAGACGATAAAAATAGAACTACAGTAGTAGATTTAATAAATACAAGTAAAAGAATATATCCTGTTGGAAGATTAGACTATGATACAACAGGGCTGCTTATTTTAACAAATGATGGAGAATTAGCCAACTTATTAACTCATCCAAAGAGTGAAATAGAAAAAGTATATGTAGCTAAAGTAAAAGGGATTGTTAGTTACGAAAACATAAAAAAATTATCTAGTGGAGTATATATAGATGGCATTAAAACAGCTAAAGCTAAAGCTAAAATAATTCGTTTTGATAAAGATAAAAAGACTACAATAGTTGAACTAACTATTCATGAAGGAAAGAACCATCAAGTAAAAAAAATGTTTGAATCTTTAGGATATGAAGTATTAAAACTAAAAAGAGAAAGAGAATCATTCTTAGATTTGCAAGGCTTAAATGTAGGAGAATATAGGAACTTAACTCCAAAAGAAGTAAAGAAACTATACGGAGAATTAAACTCAAAACAAAATTGATAGGTTTAAAGGAAACTAACTAGTTTCTTTTTTTGTGACCAAATGCTATAATTATATGAGAAAAGAGGTATATATGAAATTAATAATAGGAAGTCATGTATCTTTTAAAAAAGAAGAACAATTACTTGGAAGTTTAAAAGAAGCTCTTTCTTATAAAGCTAATACCTTTATGCTTTATACAGGAGCTCCACAAAATACAAATAGGCAACCAATAAATAAAGAATTAACTTTAAAAGCTCAATCTTTAATGAAAGAAAACAATATCGATATAAATAATTTAGTAGTTCACGCTCCATATATTATAAACTTAGCTAATGAAAAAAATTTAGATTTTTCAATCAGATTTTTAAAGGAAGAATTAAAAAGATGTGAGGAATTAGGTATATATAAACTTGTTCTTCATCCTGGAAGTCATGTGGGATTAGGATTAGAAAAAGGAATAGAAAATATTGTGTTTGCCTTAAATCAAGTAAAAGATTCAAAAGTTAAAATATGCTTAGAAACTATGGCTGGTAAAGGTAGCGAGATAGGAACAATAGAAGAGTTACAAACAATAATAGATAAATCAGAAAATAAAAATTTACTAATTTGCATAGACACATGCCATTTAAATGATGCTGGATATGATTTAAATGATTTCAACAATATTTTAAACAAGATAGATAATTTGATTGGAATTGATAAAATTGGATGCGTTCATGTTAATGATAGCAAAAATGTCATATCAGCTCATAAAGACCGTCATGCTAATATAGGCTTTGGAACAATATCATTTAATACATTAATAAATATTATCTATAATGAGAAACTTGCTAGTGTTCCTAAAATACTAGAAACACCATATGTTGATGTCTACCCACCATATAAATATGAAATAGAAATGATTAGAAATAAGAAATTTAATGAAAATTTATTAAATGATATTATAAATCAAAAATAAAGATTGTTTTTTTAATAATAGAGTGCTAGAATATAAACATTTATTAATTAGGAGTATTTATGGCAAATATAGAATATGATGAAGTTACAGCAAAAAGAAGGAAGATTATTAATCACGCAATGGAGCCAATCGACAATGCGGTTGAAATTTTACAAGAATCAATTTGTACTATGTATTTTAAAAGTAGAATCCATATAGTTGGAATAGATAGAACTTCATGGAATAAACGCTACAAGGGAGAGTTGGATTTTCTTGAAGCAATTTATCAAATAAATAAAGAAAAAAGAAATATTTTATATAAGATTATTTCGGAATGCGATGTATCTCCATTTGACATAGAAGAATTCACAACGTTGTCTCTAGAACAATTAAAGTATATTTATGATTGTCGCTTTTCAAATAAAAAAGAAGCTTCTAAAATTTTACTCTTTAAATCACCATCAAAACGTCAAATTAATCAATGTTCAAAATAATATAAAAAAATGTTTGAAATATTATAATAATCTGTTATAATACTAGAGTATATGCATTAAAAGGAGGGAAGTTATGGCTAAAAAAGGTGAAAACCGTGAAGGAATTGATTTACAATGCACAGAATGCAAAGAAATCAATTACCGTAGCGTTAAAAATAAAAAAAATACAACTGAACGTTTAGAGATAAAAAAATATTGTCCTAAATGTAAAAAATCAACAGTACACAAAGAAAAAAAATAATAACTTAAGTAGTAGGGGAGTTTTATATGGCAAAAAATTTTTCTGTTTGTTGTGATGCAATATTTGGAATGGTTGGCACACCATTATTTTCTCAAAAAGCAAAAAGAGTGCAAGTGCCAAAGCAAATAGTATCAATATGTGGGGAACCACATGTTGTAGTAAATGTAAAAAAACTAATAAGAACAACAAAAAGAAGTGAAGGAATGGGAAGTAGAAGGAAAGTGAGATAGTATGTTCAATATAAACGATATTAAAAATGGCATTACTTTCTTATATGAAGATAATATTTATCAAGTTTTAGATTTTCTACATGTTAAACCAGGTAAGGGTGCAGCATTTGTAAAAGCTAAAATTAAAAATCTAAGAACGGGTTCAATAGTTGAAAAAACATTTAATACAAGTATTAAACTAGAAAAAGCCATGATTGAAAAGAAAACAATGCAATATCTTTATGCAAATGGAGATAATTATGTTTTCATGAATATGGAAGACTATGAACAAATAGAACTTTCAAAAGATCATCTTGGTGAAGATTATTTATATTTAAAAGAAAATGATGAAGTAAGTATTACTTTCTATAAAGGTGAGGTTTTAGGTATCTCATTACCTGATAAAGTAACTATGACAGTTACAAAAACAGAGCCAGCAGTAAAAGGAAATACAACTAATAATGCAACAAAAGATGCAACATTAGAAACAGGACTTACAGTTAGAGTTCCTTTATTTGTTGAAGAAGGCGAAAAAATAATAATTTCAACTAGTGATGGAAAGTATGTATCAAGAGCTTAATATTAAGTTCTTTTTTTTAAATATTTAATTGAAACTATGATATATTTAATGTAGGAGAATTCATATGAAAAAATCAATAAAAAATATTGTCTTAATTTTCTTTTTCTTTTTCATGTTTCCTATTATTGGAAGTTGCAAAACAATAACCAGCACTGACTACTTAATAACTAGTGGTTCATCAATTAAAACAATTGGTGGTGAAAGTATTGTTTTAAAAGGTGTAAATATAGGAGGATGGTTACTACAGACTATATATATGAGCCCTGTTAGTGCAGGTGGAACAGAAGTTGACCAAACATATATTAATAGCCAATTGATATCAAGATTTGGCGAATCTTCAACAAAAAGTTTGTACACTATATATTACAACAATTACATAACTACAAGTGATTTAGATGTTATAGCTTCAACTAATGCCAATGTAGTACGTGTATCTTTTTGGTGGCGTAATTTCATGGATGAAGATGGTAATTTAACTAATGATTATAGCAAATTAGATTGGCTTGTTAGTGAATGCAGCAAAAGAGGCTTATATGTTATATTAGACATGCATGGAGCTCCTGGTTCACAAAATGGAAGTATTTCATCAGGCTTAATAACAGATACTCCAACATTTTTTGCCCAGACAACAGACGGCTTAAACAATAGAACTTTAGCTATAAATCTTTGGAAGTCAATAGCAACACATTTTAAAGACAATGCTACTATAGCAGGATTTGATATTTTAAATGAGCCTTATGGTGGAATAGCATCCTCTAATCATCAAGTAATATGGGAATTTTACAAATGGGCATATAATGTAATAAGAGGAATAGATTCAAAAAGAATTATAATTTTTGAATCTTGTTGGGACTTAGAAGAGTTAATAAATTATGGACAAGGTAAAGCATGGACTAATGTCTTATATTCCCCACACGATTACATAAATACTACAAAAAGTACTGAAAATTTAGAAAACTATTACAAAAATATTATTGCCTCGCATAATACTTATATGAGTAAATATAATGTACCTATTTATGTTGGCGAGATGAGTTGTTATGATTATTACGACGCATGGGCCTATACAATTAATCAATATTTAGATAATAATGTTAGCTTTACTGCATGGGCTTATAAAGCAACTATGAACAATAGTCAGTGGGGAATAATTTATAGAAGCTTGTCAACAGGGCCTGCCAATATTAACGCGTTTACATATAGCCAAATTAGTACAATATGGGCAACAACAAGTGCTAATATGACGTTTAATACAAATGGCTACAACGCTTTAAAAGAAGGTTTTAAAACAGCCGTTGAAAAAATAGAACTAAATAAAAATGAACTATCAGTAACGACAAAAGATAAAATACAACTATCTGCAACTATAACTCCGACTAATGCTACAAATCAAGGTATAACATGGGTAAGCAGTGACGGAACTATCGCTTCAGTAGATGCTAATGGGTTAGTTACAGTAAAAACATCAGGTGTAGTATATATAGTAGCTAAAGCAACAGATGATTTAACAATAAAAGATAGTTGCAAACTAACTATAAACTTACCAACAGATTCTACTACTGATGACAGCAGCACCATAGAAAATATTTCAGTTGAAAAAATAGAAATAAATAAAAATGAATTATCAGTAACAACAACCGATAAAATACA
>JAQUYH010000022.1 GCA_028691955.1 Bacilli bacterium
CATCAGATGAATAGTAATATTTTCTTTATCATAGCTATCTATCAACTCATCAAATAATTGCTGTGCAAGTATCTTTATTTGTTCCGTGGAACTTTCAGGGTCAATCTGAGGAAACGGAAAATCAACAACTTCATCAAATTGTGCAATAGCTGTTTCCATTTGTCTTTTTGACCAAGTGGATGTAGGATGATTGGAAAAGTTAATCAACATTTTTTTCTGATTTTATCAAAAGCGTTTATATATGTTTTTAAATTTTGAATTGCATTATTCGGTGTAATATTATATCTAATACCATCTTTATAAATCTCTTGTTGCTCTTCCGTTACATGTGCTATTACTTTTCTAAATTGGTTTGCTGGTCCGTAAATCTCGCATAAGTCTTTTGACATTCTTCCTTTCTCAGCATCTCTTTTTCTTTCAATTTTTACCTCATCTTCTGTTCTATTATTTCTTTCTAAAGAAAAAGAAATAATAGATTCAACTAAACACAGATAAGAAAGGGCATATGCTGATTTATTATAATGCCATTTAGCCAATAAAAACTGATAATCAGAAAGCGTTGTAGCATTTTTGAAAAAATTTCTAAACTTCTTAAATGCCACAGGAACTATTAATTTTTCCGGTAATTCATAATCATTTTCATCTCCCAAAGTTGTTAATACCGAAATTTGTGATTTTAAGTCGTGAATAAAATTAAGACTTATTACTTGTGTAAAATCTTTAAGCTTTTCAGACACTGTTTTGTTTTTCTTGACTAAAAGTTCATAAAGCAAATTAGCGTTTCCTGTATATTCAAAAGCATAAGCTCCTTTGGTAAACTTCTGAATCTCAAGCATATAAGATAAATCGACAATAGGCGCATAACCTAATTCACTATTAACTTCAAGCATACCATAATAAATCCCTTTAAAAGATATATTTCTACCTAAAACGTCTGTTAAGAAAGAAATCGTGGTTTGTGCATAAATAGGAAGGGAACGAAAAGAATGTGTTATATCAAGATAGATTTCATCACCATCTTTCAAGTTGTCACTAAGTATATCGGTAAATATTTGGAATATTTTTTCTATTTCTGACTGATCTAAACCATAAGGGATTGGTATTGCCATTGAATCGTTTGCGATAGACTCAGAGATTATTTTGAAATCTACATTGGTTAAAGATGTTTGGTTACTTGCTTCTTCCCCACACTTCTCAGCAATATTAAAATAATAACTTTCATCTAACTCTAACTTATTTCTTTCACAATAATAACGATAGACTTCTTCCCACATGGATTTCATTGTTCCAAATAAAAAAATCGTCTTGCATTCTAAAAACTCCATTAGGGCAGATGCAACAAAAGTAGTTTCCCTTATTTTTGAACCATACTTGTATTTTGCAGTTCTATACTCTCTAAGAGATTTCTCCGGTTTTGTACTTGGACCCGTGCCAATAAAGCTAATTAATACTTTTCTTGCCATATTTAATCTATTTTTTCAAGTTTAATCCAGCCTAAAGGAAGATTATCTTGATAAGTTTTAAAAAATGTATTAGGAAAGGAGTAAATATTCATTTTTTTAGTGCGTGGTGAAAGGACTTTTAAATAATTCTCGAACAATCTTATGCTTTCATTGTCATACGCATAATCCTTTAAGGACATAAGTATTGAGTTTAAATAAATACCTTTCCCAAAACCTAATGGTAAAAAAACCTCACCATGATTGTTATTAAAAGCATTGTCCACTTGAGAAAAAACCTCTTTTCGATTATCTTCATAATCACTTAAATTATTGAAAGCAAATCGATTTAACTTTTCTCCAAAAGATTCCCATTCCTCATTAGGAGAAGAGAAGGTAAAGTAAAAGTTCGTATTCACTTTCAACGCTTCCTGTCGAACAGGAATTTGTGTACGTTTCAAATCTATAATCTGTAGTTGGTTTTTGTCAATTATCGAACTGTCTGAAATAGCAAGCCTTTCAATAAAACCCGATTTACTTTTTTCTTCAGCTTTTCTCTTTAGCATAAACTCTAATTCATCAAGCTGTTTTTTAAGTCTTCCCTGTAAAAAACGTTCATTAACACTGCGGTTAAAATCAATTCGTGATAGAGTTCTGAAAAAGTCTTCTTTCCATTTTTCTCCTGCACTTGCTTTCTCTAAATCTGTATAGATTAAAGCGGTTTTAATTGCTCCTTTTATACTGCTTCCTGGAATATAAGGATAACCATTAGGGTTTTTGACAAATCCATTAATAGGTAATTTTGATAAAGCATTGCCATAGAAATCTAATTCTTTCCGATTTAAAAATTCAGCGTCCATCTGTAATCGATTTTGAATAAAATCCTTTAAATCAAATCGACTCCGATTACCTTCCATATTGGCTACCCCTTCCACATATTCAGTCATTAACTGATGGTCTTTTGCTAATAGTTCTCCTATTTTTTGTTCATCTACATAATAAACTCTTCCTTTATAGATAAAATAATCTTTGTATGGTGAGTATTGACTTCCATCACCTATTGAAATAGGAGTTACAACAGTTGCCTTTATTTTATAAGTGATCATAATTCAATATTTTTTAAATATATTGGAGCGAAATAAGGCATCCCAATCTTTAATTTATTTACACCTATATCAACTATTTCTCCTTTAATTTTTTTGGGAAAAATACCTCCATCAGCAATACAATGCACATAAGACAAATTTGTGTGTTTACTACTGTTCTGTCCGCCTCGTAACATCATTTTATAATAACCTTCGCGATAATCATTATCTTGAGGTATCAGTAAAGAAAGATTCGAAAAGAACAAAGGGTTCTTTATAGACCATTCAAAATCTTCTTTTTTGATCTCGAGAATTTGACCTGCTCCTGTACTTCTATCGCCGCCCAAACCGAATTTGACAATGTTTTGAATGCACTT
>JAQUYH010000008.1 GCA_028691955.1 Bacilli bacterium
GCAAACTAACTATAAACTTACCAACAGATTCTACTACTGATGACAGCAGCACCATAGAAAATATTTCAGTTGAAAAAATAGAAATAAATAAAAATGAATTATCAGTAACAACAACCGATAAAATACAACTATCTGCAACTATAACCCCAACTAATGCTACCAATAAAAATATAACATGGGTAAGCAGTAATGGATCCGTTGCTACAGTAGATGAAAACGGTTTAGTTACAGTAAAAACATCAGGTACGGTATATATAGTAGCTAAAGCAACTAATGACTTAACAATCAAAGATAGTTGCAAATTAACTATAAGTCTTCCTAACAAGGATACAGAAAGTGAAATTACAGAAATAAATCTAACTGAAAATCAAAAGAAATTAAATATTAAAGACACATATGAAGTAAAATATGATGTTAATCCTACTGATCAAAAAAGCAATGTAACATTTGCATCAACAAATACCTCTATAGCAACCGTAAATGATAACGGTTTAGTAACAGCACAAGGCATAGGAACAGCATATATTAAAGTATTTTCCAAAACAAATGAAGACGTATTTGCTATTCTAACAGTAATAGTTAACTCAAACACTGAAGAAAAGATAGATATAGATAGCATTTACTTAAATAAAACAAATTTAGAATTATATGAAAATACAAAATATACTTTATCTTACAATATAAATCCTGTGTATGCCACAAATAAAGAAGTCACGTGGTCAAGTAGTGATAAAAATATTTTGACAGTTGATTCAAATGGTTTAATAACTGCAGTGTCACCTGGAGTGGCTACAGTAAAAATTGTTTCAAATGATGACTTTAGTAAATTCTCAATATGTGAAATAACTGTATTAAAAAAAGAGACAACAAATACTGAAAGTAGCAGTATTATTGCATATGATGACAATATTCAAGTAGAAACGCAAGAAGAAAGCAATATATTAGAGTTTGTTCAATTAGATAATGTAGACGAAGACAAACTAATATATGAAAGTTCAGATATAAATGTATTAGAAATAGATGATGATGGAACTATCACAACAAAGGATTCTGGTTATGTTACTATAAAAGTTAGCTCTAAAGAAGATCCTACAGTATCTACAGAAATAAACGTACTAGTAAATACAAGTGAAAATATGGCAAGTATTAAAAATAGTCAATTATATTTTTATATTACTTTATCAATAGGTGCAGTATTTTCTATTTTCCTTTGCATCAGTACACTCATATCATATAGAAGAAGAGCTTAGACTCTTTTTTTATTGAATAACATTTGTTTGTGTGTTATTATATATATGGTGATTATTATGTATAGTTATATATACGGACAAGTAAAAGAAATAGAAAGCAATTATATTGTTTTAGAAAATAATAAAATAGGGTATTTAATATACACAGCCAATCCATATTCTTTTGAAGAAAATAAAGAATATAAATTGTTTTTATATCAATTAGTAAAAGAAGATGAATTATCTTTATATGGATTTAAGACAAAAGAAGAAAAAAATTTATTTTTAAAATTAATTAATGTAAAAGGATTAGGCTGTAAAATGGCTTTACCTATTTTAGCCACTGGCTCTATTAGTGGCATAATAGATGCTATCGAAAGAGAAAATATTTTATATTTAAAAAAATTTCCTAAAATAGGAGACAAAGTAGCTAGACAAATAATATTAGATTTAAAAGGAAAACTAGTTTCAAAAGATAACAATATAATAGAGATAAATAACGAATTAGTAGATGCTCTTGCAGCTTTAGGATATAAAAACATGGACATAAAAAAAGTACTACCAAAAATAGATAAAAAGCAAAAAATAGAAGACCAAATAAAAGAAGCTTTAAAATTATTGCTAAAATAAGGAGAAATATGCGAATAGGAATAGATATAGATGATACAGTAGCCGAAACTTATGACTTTTTAAAAGAGGAAATGTTAAAAAGAGGAATAGATTTAGATAGTTCTAAAGAGTTTTACTTTTTATCGGAAGATGTAAAAAAATTCTATTTAGAAAAAAGCGACGAATTATCACCATTTATACCAACCAAAGAAAATGCTGTTAGAACAATTAACAATTTAAAACACAAAGGACACAATATTTATTTTATAACAGCAAGAGGTGGATATTATAAAAATCCTTATGAAATTACGTATAATTGGCTAAAAGATAGTGGCTTTGAATTTGATGATTTAATTACCGGAGCAGGCAGAAAAGATACTGTCTGCGAAGAACTAAATATTGACTTATTTATAGATGATAGTATTGATCATATCAAAGAAGTGAGTAATAAAGGAATACGAACAATTATTTTTACAGCTAAATATAATGAAGAATTTAGCGAATCAGAAAGAATCAATAATTGGAGAGACTTAGAAGATATTTTATAGGAGGCATTATGGCAAAAGAAAGAGGAGTAACTTCAGCTAATAAACTAGAAGAAGACATTTTTGAAAAAAGCATTAGGCCAAGCAATTTAAATGAATATATTGGGCAAACTGAAGTAAAAGACAATTTAAGTATATTTATCAAAGCTGCTAAAATGCGTGAAGAATCATTAGATCACGTATTATTATATGGTCCTCCAGGTCTTGGTAAAACAACACTAGCTTATATTATAGCTAATGAGATGGGTAGTAATATTAAAACAACATCAGGCCCAGCTATAGAAAAAAGTGGTGATTTAGCAGCCGTTTTATCAACACTAGAGCCAGGTGATGTTTTATTTATTGATGAAATTCATAGAATGCCGAGATTTATAGAAGAAATATTGTATCCTGCTATGGAAGATTTTTCTCTAGAAATAATAGTTGGAGCAGACTCCACAGCCAGAAATATTAAAATAGATTTACCACCTTTTACTCTAGTCGGAGCAACCACTAGAGCAGGAGATTTAACTGGTCCATTAAGAGATCGCTTTGGTATAGTCTCTAAATTAAACTATTATGATATATCTGAATTAACAGATATAGTAAAAAGAACAAGTACTGTATTAGATTGTCCAATTACTGATGAAGCTGCAGTTGAGTTAGCTAGAAGAAGCAGAGGTACGCCAAGAATTGCTAATAGATTATTTAGAAGAGTAAGAGATTTTGCTCTTGTTATGGGAAATGGTGATATAGATATAGACATTACCCAAATTGCACTAGATAAATTAAAAGTAGATAAGCTTGGATTAGACGAAACAGACTATAATTTACTAAGATCCATTATTGAAAAATTTGATGGTGGACCTGTAGGAATAGAAGCAATAGCTTCATCCATTGGCGAAGAACAAACAACGATAGAAGATGTATATGAGCCTTATTTACTTCAAAATGGTTTTTTAAAAAGAACTAATAGAGGAAGAATAGTAACAGATAAAGCATACAAGCATCTTAACATAGATAAGGAAGACAAATAATGAAAACAGAAGACTTTGATTTTGAGTTACCGGAAAGATTAATAGCTCAAACACCACTAGAAAAAAGAGATGCTTCTAAATTACTAGTATTAAATAGAAATACAGGAGAAGTTAAACATAAAGTATTTACTGACATAATTGACTATTTAAATAAAGATGATGTACTAGTATTAAATGATACCAAAGTAATACCAGCTAGATTAATAGGACATAAAGAAGAAACAGACGCTGTTATTGAATTATTACTTTTAAAAGATTTAGGAGATAATACCTGGGAATGCTTAAGTAAACCAGCAAAAAGAATAAAGGAAGACACAATAGTAAGTTTTGGAAATGGTTTATTAAAAGCACAATGTACTATGTGTAAAGATGATGGAATTAGACAGTATAAATTAATATATGATGGAATATTATATGAGATATTAGATAAATTGGGTGAAATGCCACTTCCTCCATACATACATGAAAAATTAAAAGAAAAAGATAGATATCAAACAGTGTACGCCAAAAATATCGGAAGCGCAGCCGCGCCAACAGCAGGACTACACTTTACTAATGAATTGTTAGAAAAAATTAAAATTAAAGGAATAAAAATAGCTTTTGTAACACTCCATGTTGGTTTAGGAACCTTTAGACCTGTTGTAGTAGAAGACGTTAGAACACATCATATGCATAGTGAATATTATCAAATGAGTAAAGAAGTGGCGGATATTTTAAATTCTGCTAAAAAGAATAATAGCAAAATAATAAGTGTAGGAACAACTTCAACTAGAACATTAGAAACCATTATGCAACTTTATGGAAAATTTCAAGAATGCAGCGGCAACACAGAAATATTTATATATCCAGGCTTTAAATTCCAAGCAATAGATGCACTAATTACTAATTTCCACTTACCCAAGTCAACACTAGTAATGTTAGTAAGTGCTTTTAGTAAAAAAGAATTTATCTTAAACGCTTATAGTGAAGCTATTAAAAACAACTACAGATTTTTCTCTTTTGGAGACGCTATGTTAATAGGTGACTATGAATAAAGTAATTGTAATAACAGGTCCAACAGCAACAGGAAAAACAAGATTAAGTATAGAACTAGCAAAAACCTTAAATGGAGAGATTATAAATGCTGACAGCACGCAAGTATATAAAGGATTAGATATTGCAACAGCTAAAGTAACAGAAGCAGAAAAATGTGGAGTAATTCATCACTTAATTGATATCAAAGATATTAATGAAGACTATACAGTATTTGATTATCAAAAAGATGTAAGAAAATTAATAGCTGAACTATTTGCAAAAGGAAAGACTCCAATTTTAGTTGGTGGTACAGGATTATACATCAAAGCAGCTCTATATGATTATCAGTTTGAAGAAGAAGAAATAAAAAATGATTTTAATGAATTAAGTAATGAGGAAATTTATAAAAAATTAGTAGAGCTAGACTCAGATATAAAGATACATATTAATAATAGAAAAAGACTAATAAGAGCTCTAAACTACATTCAAAACAATAACAAACCTTTTAGTAAAAAAGAAAAAAATGACAAGTTATTATATGGTACTATTTTTATAGGCCTAACAACTGATAGGCAAGAATTATACAAGAAGATAAATTATAGAGTAGACAGCATGATAGACTTAGGACTAATAAACGAAGCAGAGAGATTATATAAAATGAATATTAGAAATAAAGCTGTCATGACTCCAATTGGATATAAAGAATTGCTTTTATATTTTGATAAAATTATCACATTAGAAGAAGCAATAGACTTAATTAAACAAAGAAGTAGAAAATATGCAAAAAGACAATATACTTGGTTCAATAATCAAATGAATATAAAATGGTTTGATGTAAACTACGAAGATTTTAATCAAACAACTGATGTTATAATTAAATACATAAACTCAAAAGTTAATTAATTGTTAGCTTTTTTTTGTTTTGAAATAAAAAAAGTTATGATATACTATATACAGTAGTACTATTGGGAGAGTGAAAATATTGAAAAAAGGTTATACTATGATAGAATTATTAGCTACTATTGTAGTGTTTACTATAATAGCAGTAATAGGAGGAAATATTGTCTTTGGAGTAATGGATAAAGCAAGAGAACAAGGGTTTACAAGAAGTGTTGAGTTTGCTATGAGTGCTTTTGATTTTGCAAGGCAATATAATGATAGTGGTATTGAAACCATAGATATAACAAGTGATACCTTAAATCTTGAACATAACAATTTTATAAGTGGAACAATAATATTAAATGATGAAGGATATGCCAAAGTATTATATGCAACGGATGGAAATTATTGCGCCACAGGTTTGATAGGAAATATGGTGATTACAAAAGGAGACTGTGTAGAAGATTTAACAGCTCCCACTTTAATTATAGAAACAACAGAATCAGTTGATCAAAGTGAACTAACAATTAGATTAAATGCTACAGATGATGGAGTAGGGCTGGACACTAAAGCATACTCTTTTGATAATGGAATAACTTGGCAAGAAAACAATGAATTAACTATAGACAGTAGTTATAATGGAGCAGTAAAAGTAAGAGATATAGTAAATAATATAACAACAATAGATTACAGTATAAGTAAGTTAACAATAGATGCCAATAGTGGGGTAATAGAAGGATTAGACGAAGTAACTATTCATTGGCTAGAAAATGACGAAACCATGAATGTAAGTAATCCAATAAAGATAGGCTATACTTTTACAGGATGGACTATAGAAGGACCCGATAGTAGTATAGATGGAACAACGTTTACTATGGGAAGTGATGAAGCAACTCTAACAGCTAATTATATAAATGCAACATTTACTTTAACAGTAAATCCAAATGGTGGTGTATGGGACACATATACCGATATTCAAACATATAGCAAAATATATGAAAGTGAGACAACAATAAATACACCGTCAAGAATAGGTTACACATTTAATGGCTGGACAGTATCAGGAGAAAACAGTGCATTAGATGGAGCAACATTTACAATGGGAAATGAGGATGCTAGCCTAACAGCAGAATGGATAATTAATACATATACGTTAACAGTAAATGTAAACGGAGGAGCTTGGAGTGGAGCAACTCCCCAAAATTTAGATTATGCAGTTACTACAATAATAGATAATCCAACAAGAACAGGCTATACATTTACGGGATGGACACTAAGTGGATTAGGAAGCTCTATAAATGAAACAACATTTACTATGGGTTATGCTAATGCAACATTAACGGCCAATTGGGTAATCAACTACTATACTTTAACAGTAAATCCAAATGGTGGAACGTGGATAGGAAATACTTCTCAATCATTAACAACAAATAATCAAGTTACTATAGATACTCCAACAAGAAATGGATATGTGTTTGCAGGTTGGTCTTTAACAGGGAGTGGTAGTACCTTCAATGATCCAACATTTACTATGGGTGATGCTGATGCAACATTAGCAGCTACATGGTATTCATATGCTAATATGTTTACATATACAGGAAGCTGCACGGTGATTGATGATGGTAGTGGAAATTGGAGAATAAAATTTTTGACAAGCGGAACTTTTGTATTAAAAGTAAATGCAGCCATCGATGTGTTTCTAGTAGGTGGTGGTTCAAGTTTAGGAGGAAGTGGTAAAACCGCAACCTACACTAATATAAGCATTAACAAAAATGTGTCATACTCAATAGTAGTAGGTGCTGGAGGAGCAGTAGGTGCAAATGGAACAGCATCAACAGCCTTTGGAAAAACTGCAGCAGCAGGAAGCGGTGCTAATGGTGGCTCAGGAGTTGGAGCTTCTGGATATACATGGAATGGCGGAACTGGCGGTAGCAATGGATCAAATGGTTATGGTGCAGGTGGAGGCGCGAGTGTTGGAACAGGCCAAGGATCAACCACCAGAGAATTTGGTGAAACCAATGGAACAATTTATGCTGGAGGCGGCGGAGGAGGCGCTGGATTCAGTTCTGGAACAACTCTATATGGTGGAGCTGGAGGCGCTGGAGGCGGCGGACATGGAGCAAGTTCTAACGCAGCTGCCACAGCTGGTGCAGCCAATACTGGCGGTGGAGCTGGTCTAGGAATTAGAGGAACAGCTGCAGCAAAAGGAGGTTCTGGCATAGTTATTATTAGAAATGTCAGAGTTCCAGACGTTTATACTTATACAGGAAACAGTTTTGCTGTAAGCGATGGAAATGGCAATTGGAGAATAAAATTACTAACAAGCGGCACTTTTACACCTAAAGTAAATTTATCTATTGATATTTTCTTGGTAGGCGGTGGCGGTGGAAGTACCACATGTCCAAATGAATCATCAGGCGGTTCAGGCGGAGGTTATACTCTGACCCACAACACTATTTCGCTAACAGCAGGAACTGGGTATTCAGCAACAATCGGCGCTGGAGGAGCAGTAAGTACTTCAGGAACTAGAGGTGGGACTACAACATTTTTAGGCTATTCTGCAGCTGGAGGATATCCTAATGTTGGCAACAATGGTGGAAATGGTAGTTCAGGCGGTGGCTACGGTGGCCCTTGGGCAGGATCATATTATTGTTGTGCGGGAGCAGGCGCTAGCAATGGAGCAGGAGCAGGTGGAAACTGTGCAAGTGGTGGTTCAGGACAAGGAACCACAACAGGAGAGTTTGGAGATTCTACAGCTGCCTTATATGGTGGCGGAGGTGGCGGCTACGGTGGCTATAACTCACCATGCGGTAACAACTGGAAACCCGGAGGAACGGGTGGTGGAGGCCAAGCTGGCTCAAATGCTTATCCAAACACAGGCGGAGGCGGAGGAGCATGCGCAAGTGGAGGCTCTGGCATAGTAGTAATTCGTAACCATCGTTAATAAAAAACTTGCATTAAATATCAAACTGTGATAATATGCATATAAGAAGTGATGACGGGCGTGGAAAACCTAACAGCTATATAAAATAAAGTTGATTCTAAAGAATAAATAGGGTGGAACCGCGGGTTTATCTCGTCCCTAATAATCTTTAGAATTTTTTATTTAAGGAGGAAAATATGGAAAAAATGACAATGGAAAAAATGGTTAATATTTGTAAACAATATGGATTTATTTATCAAGGAAGTGAAATATATGGTGGTCTTGCTAACACTTGGGATTACGGACCATTAGGAGCAAGATTAAAAAACAATATAAAAGATACTTGGAGAAAAAGGTTCATTCAAGAAAAAAGAAATGCCTATGAAATAGATGCAGATATCCTTATGCACCCACGAGTTTGGGAAGCATCAGGCCATGTATCATCTTTTAGTGATCCACTAATAGATTGTAAACACTGTAAAACAAGACATAGAGCAGATAATTTAGTAAACGATTTTGATGAAAATGCTCATGCCGATGGAATGACTTGGGATGAACTAAGCAGTTATATTAAAGAAAAACAAATCCCATGCCCAAAATGTGGAAAAAGTGACTTTACAGAAATTAGACAATTTAATTTAATGTTTGAAACAAGTAGAGGAGTCACAAAAGACTCTAAAAGCATAATCTATTTAAGACCAGAAAATGCTCAAGGAGAATATGTTAACTACTTAAACGTAAAAAGAACCACAAGAAGCAATTTACCTTTTTCAATAGGCCAAGTAGGTAAAGCATTTAGAAATGAAATAACACCTGGAAATTTTACATTTAGAACTATTGAATTTGAACAAATGGAGTATCAAACATTTTGTAAACCTGGAACAGATTCTGACACATATAAATTCTATAAAGAATATGCTAAAAAATACTTTATGGATTTAGGTATACCAGAAGAAAAATTAAGATTTCATGATCATGAAAAATTAGCTCATTACGCTAAAGAAGCATGTGACATTGAATTCTTATTTCCATTTGGTTGGGGCGAAATAAATGGAACACATAACAGAACAGATTTCGATTTAAAAAGGCATCAAGAATATTCAAAAGTAAGTATGGAATATGTTGAACCAGAAACAAACGAAAAATTTATTCCATATATTATAGAATCAACAGTTGGTGCGGATAGACTTGCTTTAACTATCTTATTTAATGCTTATGAAGAAGAGCAATTAGAAAATGATACTAGAGAAGTAATGCATTTTATCCCAGCTTTAGCTCCATATAAAGCAGCTATACTACCATTAGCCAAAAAATTTCATTCAGTAAAAGCTGAAGAAATATTTAATAAATTATCAAAATACTTTACAGTTGATTATGATGCTTCAGGTTCGATAGGAAAAAGATATAGAAGGCAAGACGTCATGGGAACACCTTACTGCATTACAATAGATGATGAAACAATAAACAATAATACAGTAACTATAAGAGATAGAGATACTATGAAACAAATTACCATTTCTCTTAATGAAGTAATAGACTACATAAAAGATAAGGTAATGTTTTAATGATAAAAATAGATAATAACAGCGATATATTAATGATTTCACATATTTCTGATATAGATGGTATGGGTAGTGTTGTACTATCAAAGCTTTTCTCTAATATGGATATAATGTTACTTAGTATAGAAGAAGTGAAAAATGCACTAAATGAATTGATTTTAAATAACAAATATAAAAAAATTTATATGTGCGATTTAGCTATAGAAGATGACTTAGCAGATAAAATAAGTGGAAAACTTCCTATAACACATTTTGATCATCATATATCTAATATATACGTTAGCAATTATTCTTGGTCTACAGTCATTCCAGAAGAAGATGGATTTAAACCTAGTGGAACAAGTCTATTTTATGAATACTTAATAAATGAAAATATAATTAAAAAAACACCAAAAATAGATACGTTTGTAGAAGCAATTAGAGCAAATGATACTTGGGATTTAAATAGCAAAGAAATACAACTTGGTAAAAGGCTTTCAATGCTATTCCAAATGTTTGGCCCATTAAAATTTATAGAAACTTTTTTAAGTAGATTAAAAGATGAATCACAAGAATTCAAATTAAGTTCAACAGAATCCTTTATAATTGAAACTAAAGAAGACGAAATGAAAAGATATATAGAAGATTGTGATAAAAATATTATAAAAACCCAGATATTTAATTATAATGTTGGCGTTGTTATAGCTGAGCTTTATAGAAGTGAACTAGGCAATCAACTATCAGAAAAATACAAAGAAGAATTAGATTTCATAATTATAATTGACTTTCATAGAAAAAGCTTTTCAATGAGAACAGTAACAGATGTCGATTTATCAATTGTTTCACAAAAGTTTGGCGGTGGTGGACATAGAAAAGCAGCGGGATTTCCTATGAATACAGAAAATTTAGAAATATTTTTAAATATAATTAAAGAAGCAAGTAAAGAGTCTGACAAATCAGAAAATTAAGCAAATAAAAAACTATACTTTTATACAAATTTAATGATATACTATACTTGTTAATTATTAGAAGGTGGAATATATGTTAATACTTGCAAAATCAGCATTAGCTATGATGATAGGATTTATACTATCTGTAACATTTGGCTATTTTCTTATTAAACTATTAAAAAAAATAAAGGTAAAACAAACAATTAGTGTATACATAGAAAAGAAGCATGAAAAGAAAAAAGACACACCAACTATGGGAGGATTTATATTTATAATTCCAACTATAGTAACCTCCATAATTTTACTATGCATGAATAAAATGGAGTTTTCTGAAAACCTACTAATTGTATTATTCGTTTTTATACTATATGCTTTATTAGGATTTATAGATGATTTCTTAATAATAAAAAGGCATAAAAATGAAGGATTAACAGAAATACAAAAATTAGTAGGACAAATATTAATAGCTCTCGGATTCTTTTACATTTTTATGAAAGCCGGCAACGAGCCATACTTAAACATATACACACTTAATTTGAAAATAGATATGGGATGGTTCTATGGAATCTTCTTGTTGTTTGTTTTAGTAGCCAGTTCTAATGCCGTAAATTTAACAGACGGCTTAGATGGACTAGCTGGTGGACTATCTGCTATAGCATTCCTAGCCTTTGGAATTATTTCTTGGGGATCCACCGGCATACAAGGATACAGTGATATAGCAATATTTTGCTTTATATTAGTAGGATCTTTACTAGGATTTCTAGTATATAATACCCATCCAGCCAAAATAATGATGGGTGATATGGGGTCTCTTTCTTTAGGAGGAGCATTAGCAAGTATTGCTATTATTACAAGTCATGAGATAACCTTAATCATAGTAGCTGGTGTATTTGTTATAGAAACATTAGTTTCGATAATTCAACAAATATCAATCATATATTTTCACAAAAAGGTATTCCTAATGGCTCCTCTTCACCATCATTTTGAAAAACTTGGTTGGGAAGAGACTGATATAGTAAAACTATTTTGGACAGTTGGTTTAATATTAAATATGGCAGCTATAACATTCAGCGTTTGGCTATAGTTGTTAAACGGATAACTTTATGTTATTATTTAGATAAGTGGTGAAAAAATGAAAAAGAAAAAATATATGATTTTTATAATAGCTTTATTTATATCATTTGCTGTTATCCCAAAAGTAGATGCTCTTTCAATCAATCCATTTATCCCAGTACTAGATGGTGGGGTAAGTTGTGAAGTAATTGGTGGAGAAGTAACTGCTTGGGTAAAAAATGCTTTTAAAATAGTTCAGTATGTTGGTGTAGGACTTGCAGTTGTCCTAACAGCAGTAGATTTTATTCAAGTAATAGGTGGATCAAAAGATGACGATTTGAAAAAAGCTTTTGATAGATCTGTAAAAAGATTAATAGCTGTTGTCCTATTATTATTAACAGCCGTTATTGTTAATTTCATAGTTTCAACGTTTATTGACCCAGTGGTTGACACTGATATACCAAACTGTGTCGAAGATGCATAAAAGTCTTATTTAAATATAAGATTTTTTTATTGAAACAAAAAAAATATGATATACTTATAATGGTGATAGTATGAAAAAAACAAAGATAATTGCAACAATAGGCCCACAAACGAAATCAATAGAATCTTTAAAGGAGCTAATACTAAATGGAATAGATGTAATTAGACTAAACATGTCACATGCTAATTACTCTTTTTGTAATGATGTCATAAAAAAAGTGAATGAATTAAATGAAGAACTAAATACCTCAGTAGCCATATTAATGGATACTGCTGGCCCAGATATTAGAGTAGGAAGATTTATTGGAGGAAGTGCTTACTTCAAGAAAGATGATAAAATTCGTATATATATGAATGAATTAATAGGAGACAACACAAAATTTTCAGTGTCCTATAACATCCAAGATGAAGTTCATTTAGATACCATTATTAAAATAGATGATGGTTCTATAACCCTTAAAGTGATATCAAAGGGTGATGACTATATATTATGTGAAGTAATTGAAGGTGGAATAATATCTGACCATAAAAGCGTAAATATTCCAGGCATAAGATTAGATAGATCATTCTTAACAGAGCAAGATAAACAAGATATTTTATATGCTTCAAAGAAAAACATTGATTATCTAGCCCTATCTTTCGTATCAAGCAGTGATGATATATTGTCTGTTAGTGACTTACTAATAGAACAAAATAATAACCACATGCAAATAATAGCTAAAATAGAATGTCAAAATGCCATTGATGATATTGATGAAATAATTAAAATAAGCGATGGAATTATGATTGCACGAGGAGACTTAGGAGTAGAACTACCAATAGAAAAAGTTCCATCTATACAAAAACAAATAACTCATAGTTGCCATACTTTAGGAAAACTATGTATAGTAGCTACTGAAATGTTATCTTCGATGGAAGAAGCAAATAGACCAACTAGAGCAGAAGTAAACGATATAGCCTCAGCTGTAATGGATGGCGTAGATGCTGTCATGTTAAGCGCAGAAACAGCATCAGGAAAACATCCAGTAGAAGCTGTTCAAATGATGAAAAGAATCATAGAAGAAACAGAAAAATCAACTGACTATTATGATTTACTAACAACATCGTGCAAAAAGATAGAACAAGACATAACAGGTACAATAGCTTACAATGTTGCTGAAACTGCATATAGTTTAAATTGTAAAGCTATAATCACGCCAACTATAAGTGGATTTACAGCTAAAAGAATAAGTCAATATAGACCAAAGTGTCCTATTATTGCAGTTAGCCCTGAAAAAGATACTGTAAAATCTCTTATGCTAAACTATGGCGTTATACCAGTTTTGATTGATGAACTAAAATCATTAGATAGAATAATAGTAATATCTATAAAAGAAGCACAGAGATTATTAAATTTAAAAGAACAAGATAAAATAGTTATAACCGGAGGATATCCATTTAAGGATGCCAAACATACTAACTTTATGAAAATAGAAGAATTATAAAAAGGAATGTGATACTATGTATGAATTAGGAGACCAATTTAAACCAGATTACTCTAAAGCACTATCCAACCCCGAATCAACAGTAAAAGGTAAAAAATATAGAATTACCATAATTACAGAAAGCCTGCTAAGAATAGAATATGATGATAATGGAATATTTGAAGACCGTCCAACTGAATTGGTCTGGTATAGAAATCATCCAAAACCAGCATATAATATAAAAGAAGATAGTAAGTATTTAGAGATAGAAACCAAATATTTTAAACTATATTATAGTAAAGAAAAGCCTTTTTCTGGTTCAAAAATAAACCCTACACAAAATTTAAAAATTGAACTTAAAAATTCAGATAGAGTTTGGTATTATGGTCATCCGGAAGTTAGAAATTATGGAACATCAGCAGAGAGTTTAGAAAATAAAAATAAAAAGCTTAAAAAAGGACTTTTTTCTGGTGATGGATTTGTGAGCATGGAAGATAGTGCAAATAAGATTATTCAAGAAAACGGAGAAATAATCAATAGAGAGTCTAAAGAAATAGATATTTATGTTTTTATGTATTTAAAAGATTTCAGTGAATGTTTAAAAGATTACTTTATGATTACTGGTTATCCAGCCCTAATTCCAAGATACGCTTTAGGAAACTGGTGGAGTAGGAATATTGAATACAACGATGAACTTTTAAAGAAACTTGTTGATGATTTTAAAGATAAATCTATTCCAATATCTGTACTATTACTTAATAAAGAATGGCATAACAGGTCTTTTCATGATAAGTTAGTAGATAGTGGCTTTACATATGATAATAATAAATTTAAAAACCCACTAGCTATGGCTAAATATCTGCACCAAAACGGAATTAGATTAGGCCTTTCTATAAATCCAATAGAAGGAATATACCCATATGAAGAGGAATATGAGAAAATAACAGAATATTTAGAGGCTAACGAAGGTGGAGTTATACCATTTAACGTTTATAATCCTAAATTTATTGATGTCTATTTGAAATTATTAATTCATCCTTTAGAAAATAAAGAAGTGGATTTTTATTGGCTAGATAATGAAAAAATAGATTCACATATACAGTGGGCATTAAATCATTATCAGTTTTATGATATGAGTAGAAACTATAAAATTAGACCAATGCTTTTAACTAATAATTCCGAAATTGCGGAGCACAGATACCCAACACTTTATAGTGGCAAAACTGATGTAGGTTGGGAAACTCTAAAATCTATTCCTTTATTTACGGCTTCTGCTGCTAATAAAGGAGTAAGTTTTTGGGCTCATGATATTGGAGGATTTCATAATGGGATAGAAGATGATGAACTTTATACCAGATTCGTCCAATTAGGAATCTTTAGTCCAATATTTAAGTTTGGTGCTGACAGTGGCAAATACTATAAAAGGGAACCTTGGCGTTGGGGAATAAAAACATATTCTATTGTTAAAGATTATATGACGCTAAGACATAGATTAATACCATACTTATATACAGAAAGTTATAAATATCATAAATATGGGACACCTTTAGTTCAACCATTATATTATAAAAATCCTGATATGTATGACGATACAATATATAAAAATGAATACTTTTTTGGAAGTGAGTTATTTATTTGTCCCATAATTAATCAAAAAGAAGACGTAATGAATCGCGTTATACATAGATTTTATCTTCCAGAAGGGACATGGTATGATTTTGTTACAGGCAAAAAATTTCCAGGTGGAAAAAATTATATATCATTCTTCAAAGATGAAGATTATCCCGTTTTTGCTAAAAGTGGGGCTATCATAGTTCTTGGCAATAACGAAAATATTAATGATACAACACCACCAAAAAATTTGGAAATTCAAATTTTCCCTGGAACTAACAACACATATAATTTATATGAGGATGATGGTATAAGCGATTTATATAAAAAAGATTACTTTTTAAAAACATCGATTGACTATAATTACTTACCAAATAATTATACAGTTATAATAAGAGCTATAGATGGTAAATCAAATATTGTGCCAGAGCAAAGAAACTATAAGATTAGATTTAGAAACACCAAAAAAGCGCCTGAAACAGTTATATACTTTAATGATACACCAATTAAAAATTTCAAAACTTATAAAGAAGGAACTGATTTTATTGTTGAAGTAAGTGATATAAAAACAATAGGGCAATTAACTATTAACTGTAAAGGAAAAGACATAGAAATATCAGCAGTCAGAATTGTTAATGAAGATCTTTATTCTATAATTTCCGATTTACAAATCGAAACAAAATTAAAAGAGGCAATAGATAAAATCTTATTTGATGATACGTTAACTATCAATAAAAAGCGAGTTCAGATTAGAAAATTAAGAAGAAAAGGATTAGGACCACAATTTATTAAATTATTCTTAAAATTATTAGAATATATAGGTCAGATATAAAAAAAGAAGAGGGATCATAATGGAGTTTATTTCAACATTTATTATTTCATTTATATTAGTCTACACTATGTACTATTTTCTTGTTGTTAAAAGTAAAAAAGGAAGAGACAAACTAAAATTAGGAATTGAATCGACCTTTCTAAATAGAGTATACAAAGTAAAGGTAGATAAAATAGATAATAAAAAATTTGCCAAAACAATATCTATAATAAACTCAATTATTATAAGTTTAACCTTAGTGGCAACATCCTTCTTTTTTAATAAAACAATCTATCAAATATTATTATCTTTTCCAATAATGGTTCTTCTAATAATTGCAAGCTATTCCATTTTAGGAAGGCATTATAATAAAAAGTATGAATGATTTATTTACATATGAAAAAGAATTAAATGAAAAAGGTATAAATATTATTGGTGGTGTTGATGAAGTAGGAAGAGGTCCGTTAATCGGTCCCGTTGTTGCTTGCTGTTGTGTTTTAAACAAAAATTTTAAATTAGATGGATTAAATGATTCAAAAAAGTTATCTGAAAAAAAGAGAGATCTATTTTATGAATACTTAATTCAAAATACAACATATGGAATTGGTATTATTGAGCCTGGCGAAATAGATGAGATAAATATATATCAGGCCTCAAAAAAAGCTATGATGATAGCTATAGAAGAAGTTAGAAAAAAAATCAAATTAGAGTACGTTTTAGTAGATGCTATGCCATTAGATTTAGATATTGGTGTTACCTCCATCATTAAAGGGGACGCCAAAAGTGCATCAATCGCTGCCGCTTCCGTAATTGCCAAAGTTACCCGTGATAAGATGATGTATGACCTGGCTAAACAATATCCTGAATATGGATTTGATAAGCATAAGGGCTATCCAACTAAAATGCATCTTGAGGCTATACAGAAATATGGTTTAATAGAAGGATATAGGAAAACATATGGACCTGTCAAAGATATCTTAGGGTAAAATAGAAATATTTTTAACTTATAAAGCAAGCTATTCTAATAGTTTGTTTTTATTTGAACTTATCTCCACAATTTCCCACATTTTTAAATTAATATTTCCATATTTTTTTTATATAATGTAATTGTTGGAGGTGATAGATGAGTATAAAAAATCAAGAACCAAAATAAATAAATACACTCCTTAATGGAAGAAGGTGAGAATGTAGAAAAAGAATTTAAATAGTGTTATACTATTGATGAGGTGTAGACATGTATAAGATTTGTTTAGTAGAAGATGAAGTTAATTTAAATAATTTAATAAAATCTTATCTTGAAAGAGAAAATTATGAAGTTACTAATTACTATAGTGGTGAAGAAGCTATAAAGTATGTTGATAGTAAAGTAAATTTATGGATACTCGATATTATGCTGGGCGATTCTATAAGTGGATATGATATTATAAAAGAAATAAGAGAACATGATAGTAATGTTCCTGTAATATTTACGTCTGCTAGAGATCAAGATTTAGATAAAATCATCGGTTTAGAATTAGGAAGTGATGATTATATTACTAAACCATATTCTCCCAAAGAATTAGTATTAAGAGTTAACAACATAATAAAAAGAGTATATGTTAAAGACACAAAGAAAGTCGGTTACGAAACATACGAAATAGACTTTGATAAGAGATCTGTATTAGAAAATAATAAAGAAATTTCTTTAACTACTTTAGAATTTGATTTGTTGATGCTATTAATTAATAACAAAAATAAATCATTTAGTAGAGAAGACATATTGTTGTCTGTTTGGGGAAGCGATTACTTTGGAAGTGATCGTGTAGTAGATGACTTAGTAAGAAGGCTTAGAAAAAAAATGCCTAAGCTTAAAATCAATACTTTGTATGGATTTGGATATAGATTAACATGAAAGTAAAGAACAAACTATTAAGACAGTTACTTGCTTTTGCTATATCAGTGTGCTTAATACTTTATATAAGTTTAGGTATAATCTTACCAAGGATTTTACTTCCTATATATGAAAAAAATATATATCAATATTTAGCTCAGCCACTGGAATTTATCCAAAATGATATAGATAGTGCTGTGCTAGATGAAGAGGTTGCTTATATATACGTGACTTCTAATGATGAAATATTATATTCGAATAATATGAGCCAAATAATTAGTCTTTCACCTGAACAAATTTTATCTTACATAAATAATGATTATGGCAAATTTAGATATTTAGATAAAGTTTACTATTACAATACGTCAAATAGTAAATATGGATTAAAAATAGCCATAACAAATAATGATTATATTAATAATATAAGATTAGATATTTTTTCTTCATTATTCCCTATTTTATTTTTAACAATATTACTAATTGCTTTACTTATGGTTTTATGGAGCCATAATTTAATAAAGAAGATAGAGTATTTAAAAGTTAAAATTGATAATTTAGGAAATGATGATTACAATGATGATTACGCATACAAGACTCATGATGAATTTGAGATATTATCCGATGCAATCGATAATATTAAGAAGACATTAAAAGAGCAAGAAGAATATAAAAATCAAATGTACCAAAGTATCTCCCATGATTTAAAAACACCCCTTACTGTTATTAAATCATACTTAGAAGCAATTGATGATGGCGTCTTGAACCCACAAGAAGCCAAATGTGTAATCAAAGAACAAGTTAATAAACTTGAAATTAAAGTACACTCCTTACTATATTTAAATAAATTAAACTATATTAAAGACACTAATAGTTACCAAAATGATAAAGTTGATATAAAACAACTTTTAGATACATTAATAACCAAATTTAAAATTCAAAGACCAGACTTACAGTTTAAAATAAATGTTGGTAATAATACTACATTTAACGGAACTGAAGATATGTGGGAAGCTATCATTGATAATATTTTAAATAACTTTATGAGATATGCTAAAAAAAGAGTATCTATTACCATAAAAAATGAAAGTATTACATTTTATAATGATGGTGAAAACATAGATGAAAATATCCTTAATGACATCTTTACTCCCTACAAAAAAGGTATCAAAGGAGAATTTGGGCTTGGATTATCTATTGTAAAGAAAACTGTTTCACTTTTTGGTTATGAAATAAGTGTCAAAAATGAAAAAAAAGGTGTCACATTCACAATAAAGTAGTATTTACTACTTTATTTTTTTATTTTTTTGTGTTACCATTTTTATGGTGATAAGATATGGATGTTACTAATATTAAAAGATTAGATTATGCAATAGAAAGAACGTTTGAAAAAGCTCAAAAACTAGGGAATTTAGAAGAGAGTAAAGACAATTTCATAAGAATCTTATTAAAAGATGGTGCTATACCACATTTATTTACAAGGGATAATAATGCCAGATTTTTTACTGACGATATTGATACAGATATAATTTTAATGGAAATATTTAAGTATATTTTAAGAGCAAAAGCATTAGGAGAAAAACTTCCCTATAATGATGAACTATTATCAACATATCCATTTTTCTCTTATAATTTATTGGGTATATTAGAATATGCTGCCATAAAAGAAGATAACTTAAAAAGTATAGTAGAATTTTTTATAAAAAATAGATATGATAGAAAAAGTACTTATTATAAAGCCAAGACAGATGAAGAAGATATTTATAATATTACAAAAGAAGAAATGAAAAGAGTAGACGAAATATATTTGCAATTAAAAAAAATATCAGAAGCTGTTTAATATCAACAACTTTTTTTTATTGAAAAAATAGTGTATAATTTTTAAAGGAGTTGATAAGATGTTTAAAATAGGCAATGTCGAAATAAAAAACAATGTTGTATTAGCTCCAATGGCAGGAATTACTAACTCCGCATTTAGAAGTATTTGTAAAGAAATGGGAGTAGGATTAGTAGTAGCTGAAATGGTTAGCGATAAAGCTATAATGTATAATAGTAAAAAAACAATTGATATGTTATATATGGATGAAAATGAAAGACCAATAAGCCAGCAGATATTTGGAAGTGATAAGGATTCTTTCGTAATAGCGGCTAAATATATATACGAGAATATGAAACCAGATATTATTGATATAAATATGGGATGCCCTGTTCCAAAAGTAGCGGAAAAAGCTCAAGCAGGAAGCGCTTTATTAAAAGATCCTGCTAAAGTAGAAGAAATAGTAACAGCTGTTGTTAAATCCGTTCCTATTCCAGTTACAGTTAAAATAAGAAGTGGTTGGGATGAAGATAATATAAATGCAGTAGAAATTGCCAAAATAATAGAGAAAAGTGGCGCCAAAGCAATAACAATTCATCCAAGAACTAGAAAACAAGGATATGCAGGCTTATCAAATTGGAGTATTATAAAACAAGTAAAAGAATCTGTTAACATTCCTGTGATAGGTAATGGTGATATAAAATCTTGTTATGATGCTAAAAGAATGTTAGATGAAACAGGATGTGATGCTGTTATGATAGGAAGAGCCACACTAGGTAATCCCTGGATTATAAAAGAAACTATAGAGTACTTAGAAAAAGGCAAAGAACCTATAAAGCCAGATTTAGAAGAGAAAATAAGAATTATAAGAAAACATATAGATAATTTAATGAAAACCAAAAATGAAAAACTTACCCTTTTAGAAATAAGAAGCCATATAGGATGGTATCTAAAAGGAGAAAAAAACAGTAAAGAAATAAAACAGCAAGTATGTTTAGCAACAAATATAAAAGAATTATATGAAATAATAGACAAAATGGAGGAATCAAATGCAAGCTAAATTCAGTCAAAGGCTATTTGCCTATGTTATAGACTTTATAATATTACTTTTAGTAGTAAACATAGTAACATCTTTTATACCAGTACCTTCTAGCCAAGAAGAAATAAACAATCAAATAAAAGAACTAGATGATAAATATGTTAATAGTGAAATATCAATCAATGAATATTTAAGCGAATATGAAGTCAAAATAATAGAATATGATAAATCAAATATAGCTTTAAATATTTGCCAATTAATATTTATATTAGGATACTTTGTTACGATACCAGTATTAAATAATGGGCAAACTATTGGGAAGAAAATATTGAAAATAAAAATAGTAAAAAATGATGGTAAATTAACCTTTAAAGAAATGATAATTAGAAGCTTTGTAACAACAAGTTTAATGCAATTATTAACATCAACAATTTTAGTTTACTTTATTTCAAGTAATTACTATTTCAAAACAACAACAATTTTAACAATAATACAAATTTTACTAGTGATATCAACAAGTTTTATGATATTATATAGAAAAGACAAAAAGGGAGTTCAAGATATAATAACTAATACTTCCGTTATAGAGGTGGAAAAATGAGAGAATTTACAGAACAAGAAACAGTAAGAAGAGATACATTAAAAGAACTATCTGAAATAATTAATCCATATCCTGAAAGATTTGAGAGAAATTATGAATTAAAAGATGCTATGAATTTAGAAGATGGCGTTAGCAATGTTAAAGTTGCAGGAAGAATTGTTTTAATGCGTAAAATGGGTAAAATGGCTTTCTTAACAATTCAAGATTTAGAAGGTAAAATCCAAGTATCAATTAAAATAGATATGGTTGGAGAAGAAAAATATGATTTCTTCAAAAAATATATTGATTTAGGAGATTTCATTGGTGTATGTGGAGAAGTCTTTACAACACATACTGGAGAAAAAACAATAAGAGCCGATTACTTTGAATTTTTAGGAAAAGCTTTAAAACCACTACCAGAAAAATTTCATGGATTAACTGATATTGAAAGTATATATAGAAACCGTTATCTAGATTTAATAATGTCAGAAGAATCTAGAACTACATTCCTACTAAGATCTAACTTTATTAAAGAAATAAGAAATTATTTAAATAATGAAGGCTATATAGAAATAGAAACACCTGTTTTAAACAATAAAGCATCAGGTGCAACAGCCAAACCTTTTATAACGCACCATAATGCATTAGATATAGACTTATATTTAAGAATAGCTCCAGAAACATACTTAAAAAGAGCAGTAGTAGGAGGATTTACTAAAGTCTTTGAAATAGCTCGTTGCTTTAGAAACGAAGGAATTGATGCTACTCATTTACAAGATTTTACTATGCTAGAAGGATATGGAGCTTACCTAAACTATAAAGATAATATGAAGTTTTTACAAAATTTACTTCAAACAGTTATTAAAAATATTTTTAATACTCTAGAAATTACAATAGGTGATAAAATGGTTAATTTAGAAGGTGAATGGCCATCAATATCATTTAGAGATTTAATTATGCAATATTCAAATATCGATATAAAAGAATACAACACTAAAGAAAAATTACTTGCTAAAATTAATGAAGAAAATATTAATATTGATTCAGAAACTAGTTTAGAAGATTTAGGGTTTGGAAACTTAGTAGACCAGTTATATAAAAAAGTTGCAAGACCTAATGTATTAGGACCAGTTTATTTAACAGAACATCCAATTGATTTATCACCACTTGCTAGAGCAAATGATGATGATAAATCAATAACTGACCGTTTCCAATTAATTATTAATGGAGCTGAAATAATTAATGCTTATTCAGAGTTAGTAAGTCCAATTGAGCAAGAGGCCAGATTACTTCACCAGGCAGAATTAAAAGCAAATGGTGATGAAGAAGCAATGCCTATGGATTACGATTATATAGAAGCAATGGAATATGGTATGCCACCAATATCAGGTTGGGGAATCGGTATAGATAGATTAGTTCAATTACTAGCTAATAAAGATAATATCAAAGACGTAATTATGTTTCCATTAATGAAACCAAAAGACTAGAAATAGTCTTTTTTTATATAAAAGTTTTGATAAAAAGTATGATATGTTATATAATATAAAAAGAACAAAGAAGGTAAAAGAATGAACAAAGTAACAAGAGTAATGTTAGTTAGTCTAACAGTTAATACAATATTATCAACGGTTAAAATAATAGCCGGTTTTTTTGCTAAATCACAGGCATTAATAGCAGATGGAATTCACTCTTTTAGTGATTTAACAACTGATTTAGTAGCCATTATAGGTAATAAAATAGCTTTAAAGAAACCTGATGAAAAGCATCCATATGGACATGGTAAACTAGAATATTTAACTAGTATCATAATAGGGGCTGTAATAGTTGCATTAGGCGTAGGTCTAATACTAGAGTCTTTTAATGAAAAAACAAACAGTATTGGATTAGTAGTACTATTAGTTAGTTTATTTACTATAATTTTTAAATTTCTATTAGCTCATTATATAGTTAATAAAGGACACGAGTACCACAATAATATACTAATAGCTAGTGGTAAAGAAAGTAGTGCTGACGTAGTAAGCTCAATATTTGTTTTAATTTCATCAATATTTATGATATTTAAAAAATATAATCCTGCTTTTGGATATGCTGATATAGTAGCTACTATTATAGTTGGTTTATTCATAATTAGAACAGGTATTTTAATACTAAAAGAAAACATTAGTATCATATTAGGTGAACAAGAGACAGATAATTCATACATGTCAAAATTAAGAAAAGTAATTATGAATAATCAAGCAGTTGAACATATAGATAAATTAGTATTACTAAAGTTTGGTCAATACTATCAACTTAACTGTGAAGTAAGTATGAATGAGAATTTAACATTAATAAAAGCTCATTCAGAACTTGAACAAATAGAAAAAGATTTATCAAAATATGATGAAAAAATAAGATACAAAACGATACATATAAATCCATATAAAAGGAGGATAAAATGACAACACTTTTATGCATACTAGATGGTGTAGGAATTAGAAAAGAAATAAAGGGAAATGCTGTAAAACAAGCAAATATGCCCAATTTTAATTACTTACTTCAAAATTATCCCAATTCATTATTAGAAGCAAGTGGCAAATTAGTAGGCTTACCAGAAGGACAAATGGGAAATAGTGAAGTAGGGCACATGAATATTGGAGCAGGTAGAATTGTATATCAATCATTAGAGTTAATAAATTCTAAAATAGAAGATAAGACATTCTTTCAAACCAAAGAAATACTTTCTATTATGGAATACGTTAATAAGAATGACTCCTCACTTCACTTAATGGGGTTACTTAGCGATGGCGGAATCCATTCATCAATAGAACATCTTTTTGCTTTAATAAAAATGGCTAAAGAAGAGAATATAAAAAAATTATATATTCATCCATTCTTAGATGGTAGAGATACATTACCTAAAGTTGCTTTAAAGTATTTAGATGAATTAGATAGTAAGCTTAAAGAATACCAAATAGGATCTATTGCTAGTCTTTCAGGAAGATACTATTCTATGGATAGAGACAATAGATATGACAGAGTAAAAAAGTCTTATGATATGCTAACTAAAGGATTAGGCGAAACCTATGATAACTATAAAGAAGCAATAGAAAGTAACTATCAAAGAGGAATAGAAGACGAGTTTATAGAACCAGCCATTATAGATGAAAATGGCATAATAAAAGATAATGATGGCATTATAGTATTTAACTATAGGTCAGATCGTATAAGAGAACTTCCTAGTGCTTTATCTAATGATAACTTTAATGGCTTCAACAAAGAAAATTTAAAAAATATAAAATTATTAACAATGATGCCTGTAAGTGAAGAAGTAGTAGGAACACACGCCTTTAAATTACCTGATTTAAAAAACACATTTGGTGAATATATAAGCAATTTAGGATATACACAACTTAGAATAGCTGAAACAGAAAAATACGCTCATGTTACATATTTCTTTGATGGTGGTATAGAAAAAAACTTAAAAGGCTGCGATAGAATATTAGTGAAATCACCAGATGTGCCAACTTATGATTTAAAACCAGAAATGAGTGTATATAAGGTAACTGAAAAACTATTAGAAAATATAGAAAGATATGATTTCGTTATTTTAAACTTTGCCAATGGTGACATGGTAGGACATACGGGTAATATAAATGCAACAATAAAAGCCCTAGAAGCAGTAGATGAATGCTTAGGAAAAATAATCAAGAAAACAGAAGAAATTAATGGCAACTTATTTGTAACAGCTGATCATGGTAATAGTGACTACATGCTAGATGAAAATAATAACGTAGTAACATCTCATTCAACAGCCCTAGTTCCGCTCATAATAATGAAAGAAAACATAAAATTAAAAAAGGGAAAACTAGGAGATATAGCCCCTACAATGTTATCCATTAATAAAATAGCAATACCCGAAGAAATGACAGGAGAAAACCTAGTAGATAAGGAGATATAATGAAAGATAAAATAACAGAAATTTTAAAAACTCCACTTATTACATCAATATTACTTTTTATATTTGGAGCCATACTATTTATAAACCCTGCTGATATTATTAAAACGGTCACAATAATATTAGGTGGCATTCTTATACTAATTGGATTCATAAGACTTGCCAATTATTTAGGTGACAAAAAAAAAGGAATATATCATAATAGCGATTTAAATTATGCTATTATAATCATGACCTGTGGAATTATAATTATTATGTGTACCGATATAATTGAATTTTCACTAAGACTAATAATGGGCGGCTTGATTCTATATAATGGAATCAATAGGCTAAAACTATCCATGCAGTTAAAAGATATAAATGCCGGCACATGGCAAGGACACTTAATTATTTCAATATTAATAATAATTATTGGCCTTTATATAATTTTAAAATCCAACTTAATATTTAGCGGAATAGGATTATTTATGATGTTTTATGCTGGGCTTGAGATAGCACTATATTTCATGAATAATAAAAAAGATAAAGTAATAATCATCAAAAACAAGCACTAAAACATGGTTTACCCCAGTATTTCAAGGTAATATTATTAAAAAACATATATAATTTCAAAAAAATATATTGCATTTCTTGTTTATTAATGGTATTCTGTAATTGTAAGCAAGATAGCTTAAAATTAGGAGGTAGAATTATGAATAAGACAGATTTAGTTAGTTACATAGCAGAAGAGACTGGGTTAACAAAAGTTGATTCAGCAAAAGCTTTAGAAGCAATGATGAGTGGAGTAATCAAAGGATTAAAGAAAGAGAAAAAAGTTACATTAACTGGTTTCTGTACTTTCACAGCAGTAAAGAAAGCTGCTAAAGAAGGACGTAATCCTAGAACAGGTGAAACTGTTAAGATTCCTGCTAGAGTAGCAGCAACTATTAAAGCTGGTTCAAAATTAAAAGAAGCTTTAAACTAAAAAAAGGTTAAAACCTTTTTTTTACTATGTATAAAGAATCAATAAGACTATTACAATTACTAGATAAAGCAGGATACAAGTCCTACATAGTTGGTGGCTTTGTTAGAGATTTTTTACTCCAAAAAGAAAGTATTGATGTAGATATTTGCACAACAGCTCATCCAAAAGATCTAAAAAAAATATTAAATGTTAATATAAATAATTCAAAGTATGGTTCAGTAACTTATAGAAAAGACAATATCCGTTTTGAAATAACAACTATGCGAAAAGAGATTGGTTACATAAATCATAGAACTCCTAAAAAAATTAAGTATATCAAGTCCCTGTATAAAGATTTAAAAAGAAGAGATTTTACTATAAATACTATATGTATTGACAAAAATGAAAAAATAATTGATTTATTAGATGCCAAAAAAGATTTAAATGATGGTATAATAAAAATGATAGGAAACCCTAGAAAAAGATTAAATGAAGATGCTCTTAGAATACTAAGAGCTATAAGATTTGCAACAACACTAAACTTCAAATTAGATGACAAATTAGAAAAATATATAAAAAAATACGGTTTTTTATTAAAAAATCTATCTTTCGACAGAAAAAAAGAAGAATTAAATAAAATATTTATGAGTAAAAATATTAATTACGGAATTAAAATAATAAAAGATTTAAATTTAGAAAAATTTTTAGATATTGATTTAACTGACACAAAGCCAACTTCTACTTTAATAGGCTTTTGGGCTCAGTGTGATAAGAAAAGAGTTTATAATTACAATAAAAATGATCTTAACACTCTAAAAAATATTGATAAAATACTCAGTAATGATATCATAAATAACTACACGCTTTATAATTATAACTTGTATGAAGTATTAATAGCAGCTGAGATAAAAGAATTAAATGCTAAAAAAATTATTCAAAAATATAGTGATTTACCAATTAAAAGTACCAAAGATATTAAAATATCATCACAAGAAATATTAAATTTATTAAATAAAAAGCCAGGTAAATTTTTAAAACAGATAATAGGCGATTTAGAAATTAATATACTAAATTTTAATTTAGACAATGATTACAATAGTTTGAAAGACTATATAATAGCTAATTATAGTTAGGAGGTATATATGAAAAAAGGCTTTACAATGATTGAAATGCTAGGAATCGTTGTTTTAATTGCCCTTATTTCCTTATTTTCATTTCCAGCTATAAACACTTTAACTAAAAATGCTAGTACCCAAAAATACAATAATTTTATAAAAATATTAGATACAGCAGCTGACACATATATTGAATACAATTTTGAAAAATATGATAACATGGATGAACAATATATTAGTACGAAAACATTAATAGAAAATGGTTATCTTAGTGAAACCTTAATTAATCCTAATACAAAAACAACCGTATTAGATGAAAATGGAATTATAATTATAACTAAAAATATTGATCGTTCTTTAAACTATGAATATAGCTTAAATGAATATTTTGTAATTGATTCTATTGAAGCTTTAATGGACTTAGAAGTTAATGTTAATAGCGGTAATAATTATAGCAATAAAATAATAATTTTATCTAAAGATTTAGATTTCAAAGATCCAAACTCTTATGTTGATAGTACTACAACTGCCTATGGAGACATTAATGGTGATGGTAATACTAGTCAACTAATTGTAGAATTAACCACAATTAAGGGATTTAAACCAATAGGAAATTCTAGTAATTCTTTTGAAGGAACATTTAATGGTGACATGTATACCATAAATAATTTATATATTAATAGGTCATTAGAAACTGAAGTAGGACTATTTGGTTATATTAGTGGAGCAAAAATAACCAATTTAAACATAAATGGAACAGTTAATGGGAGTGACAACACAGGTTTAATAGTAGGATCAGCAGTATCAAATTCAGAAATATCTAACATAAATGCTGATTTTAAGACTTATTACAGTTGTCCATCTTGCACTGTAATAAATGTTGGTGGAATAGCTGGAATAGTTACTAATACTACTGTTAATAAAATAAATATAAATATACAAATCAACTTAGATGCAAGTTCACTAGGAGGATTAATAGGAAGAGCGACTGATTCAACAGTATCAAATATTATTGAATCTGGCTCAATTAATAGTTCCAAAGACAACATAGGTGGTATTATAGGCTATGCCACTAATACCAGTCTGAGTGATATCGAAGCCTCTGGTAAAATAGTTGGCGGAAATTACGTTGGTGGAATATTTGGCAAAATAGAAAATGCATTAACGATCAACAATTTAGCAAATAAAGCATCCGTTACAGGAATAAATCAAGTAGGTGGAATAGCAGGAACAGTATCTAATTCAACATTAACTTACTCCAATAATTCAGCCATAATAGAAGGAACGAGTAATGTTGGTGGAATAGCAGGAACAGCTACAGGAGCAACAATAGAACTCAGCAATATAACTGGAAATATAACAGGAATAAATCAAGTAGGCGGAATAGTGGGAACCTCAACAGATACTACTATACTTAATAATTATATTGTTAATAATGTAGAAGGAACGAACCAAGTTGGAGGAATAATAGGCTATATGGCATCATCTACAATTACTAATAATTATATTAGTGGTACTATAACGGCTAGTAGTGAGTGTGGGGGCTTAATAGGCCTAGCGACAAACTCTTCGGTTTTAAACTATTCATTCTTCAACACTACTAAAAATAGTACAATACCGATTATTGGAACAAATACCAGCTCGACCAATACAGGCTCATCTGGATTAACCAATGAACAAATGAAAGATGCGGAATATTATACTAATTGGGATTTTATCAACACATGGAAAATAGAAAATAATTTTTATCCAACTTTAAGAAACGAATAGGGGAAACAAAATGAATGATAGAATAATAAATAAAGATGATTACTTTATAGAAGATCGCCAAGGTAACAAAATAAATTTAAAAGATTTACACGAAAAGATTCTAGTTATAATGGATGAAATAGATAGAATTTGTAGAAAAAATAATATTCCATATGCTCTACATGCAGGTAGTGCTTTAGGAGCAATAAACTATAAAGGATTTATCCCATGGGATGATGACATTGATGTTTTGGTAGCTAAAAAAGACTACAAAAGATTAATAAACGCTTTTAAAAAAGATATGAGCAAAGATTTTATTTTTCAATGCTTCGAAACTGATAAAAGATACAATGTATTGTTACCAAATATGAAAGTAAGAAGTAAAAACACATATATAAAAGAAGTTAATGTCTTACTGCCTAACAGATGTAAAACAGGCGATGGTGTATATATAGATTTAAGTTGGTATTCAGAAGTTTCTGGAAATAAAATAGTAGATCAAATTTTTAGGACAATACCTAAATTATTAATGCCAATAATGCTAATTCTTGATAATTTACATTTGGATTTACTATTATTACCTTTCAAATATCTAGTTGACTGGGTTTCTAGATTCTATACTTTCATTTGTAAAAATAGCAAGTATGTTTCTCAAACAATAGCAATTCCTTGGGAAAAGTTTTTAAAGGAGCCAATATTTTTAAAATCAGATATTTATCCGTTTAAAAACTGCGAATTTGAAGGTAGAACCTATATGACATATAACAATCCCGAAAACGTTGTTCATAAATGGTATGGCCCAAATTGTACCAAAAGATGGAATGGAAAAGAATGGGAGGAAACATATCCTGTTCATAAAAGGCAAACAAAGCATGTCAAAGATATTAATCTTGAAAGCAACAAAAGACTTGAAAAAATTAAAGACCAGTAATGGTCTTTTTAATATATTGAAAAAACCAATAAATAATAGTATAATTATTTTGACGATAAAGGAGATACATATGAAAAAAACAATCCAAGATTATAATTTAAATAATAAGAGAGTAATAATAAGGTGTGATTTTAACGTTCCAATCAAAAGCGGCATAATAGAGGATGACAATAGAATTAAAGAAAGTTTAGAAACAATAAATTATGCTATAAAAAATAATGCTAAAGTAATTCTAATGTCTCATTTAGGAAGAGTAAAAACGGAAGAGGACAAAAAGGAAAATTCACTTTTACCTGTATCTGTTAGACTAAGCGAACTTCTAAACAAAAGAGTAAAATTTATTCCCTTTACGCATGGAAAAGAACTAGAGGATGCAATAAGTAGCATGAACATTCAAGATGTATTATTGATAGAAAATACAAGATATGAAGATATTGATGGCAAAAAAGAAAGTGGTAATGATGAAGCTCTAGGAAAATACTGGTCATCACTTGGCGATATTTACATTAATGATGCTTTTGGAACTAGTCATAGATCACATGCATCAAACGTAGGAATAGCCTCTAACTTGCCAAGTGGCATAGGATTTTTAATTGAAAAAGAAATGGAAGCATTTAATAAAGTTTTAAATAATCCAGAAAGGCCATACACAGTAATATTAGGTGGTTCAAAAGTGGCAGATAAAATTAATGTAATAGAAAATTTAGTTAAAATAGCTGATTATATTTTAATTGGTGGAGGAATGGCCTTTACATTTTTAAAGGCTAAAGGATATAACATTGGTAAATCAATTCTAGATGAAGAAAATATTGAATTTTGTAAAAAAATGCTAGCAAATAAGAAAATAATTTTACCATTAGATTTTATATGCAGTAAAGAAATAAGTGATTCGTCTAATGCCTATGAAAAAAATATAGATGACATAGCATCAGACGATATTGGATTGGATATTGGTACAAAAACAAGAGAATTATTTAGTACATATATAAATCAAAGTAATACGATCGTTTGGAATGGAACTATGGGAGTATCAGAATATAAAAATTTTGCTAATGGAACAATTGCTATTTGTGAGTATTTAAAAAACAATGACGGAACAAAAGTAGTAGGCGGTGGGGATACAGCAGCAGCAGTAATTAATTTAGGATACAAAGCGGCTATGACTCATATATCAACTGGTGGTGGAGCATCATTAGAACTTCTTGAGGGAAAATCATTACCCGGAATAGAGATAATTAATGAAAAATAAAAAATATTTAAATATTTTTATATTACTAATAGTTAGTATAGTAGTAATATATATTATTCTAAAGGATAATTTTGTAGAAATTATAGATCAAATTATTTCTGTTAATCCTTATTGGCTTGTGTTTTCATTAATACTACTAATAATATACTGGGTAATTAAGAGTATGATTCTTTACATAGTCACTAAAAAATTTGATGACAATTATAAGTATAAAAAATCTCTAAGATTACAAATATTAACCCAGTTTTTTAACGCTGTCACACCTTTTGCTGCAGGTGGACAACCATTTCAAATATATGTACTAAAGCAAGATGGATTAACTTATCATAAATCCGCTAATGTAATAATAGAGCAATCTATTATATATCAAATATCATTAGTTTTATTTGGCATATTTGCTCTTACTTATAACTATTTTTATCACTTATATCCAAAAGTGGAAATACTTCAAGGATTAGTTACTTTGGGATTCGTAATCAATACTTTTGTTATTGTTGTTTTGTTCTTACTTTCATATAGTAGAAAAATAGATCATTTCTTACTTAAAATAGGAGTTAATATTTTATGTGCCTTCTATCTAGTAAAGAATAAAGAACAAACAATGGAAAAATGGCAAAATCATATAGATACATTTAACGAGGGAGCAAAAGAATTAACAAAAAATAAAAAAGAATTTCTTTTTCTAGTAATTCTTTCAACCATATCACTATTTATTTTATATTCAATCCCATATTTTATCTTGTGCGGAATGGGAGAATATGGAAAAATTGGATTATTAGCTACTGTAGTATCAAGCGCGTATGTTATGCTAATTGGAAATTTTGTTCCAATACCAGGTGGAACTGGTGGGATAGAATATGGATTTGTTAATTTCTATGGAGTGTTTATAAAAGGAGCTGTATTACCTGCTTTATTATTGATTTGGCGATTTATAACATATTATTTTGGATTGTTTTTCGGAGCAGTTGTATTAAGCTTTAAAGGAGGTCGTAAAAAATGCGAATAGGAATTTTTACAGATACTTATCCACCCTATATTAATGGTGTATCAACATCTATTGCTATGTTAGAAAAAGCTCTACTAAAAAAAGGCCACCAAGTTTTTATTGTTACAGTTAATTGTGAAAACTATTCATACAACGATGATGGTAGAGTACTTAGAATTCCAAGCATTCCAATCGGCATTTATGACTACAGGATAAGCGGTGTATATCCGATTAAAGCTGTTTCAATTATCAAAAATTGGCACTTGGATGTAATACATTCACAGACTGAATTTGGAATGGGAATATTTGCAAGAATTATTGCCAAACAATTCAAAATACCTTTAGTTCATACTTATCATACAATGTATGAAGATTATATTCATTATATAACTAAAGGGTATTTTATGGGCCCAAGTAAAAAAATAGTAGAACACTTGACAAAATTTTACTGTGATAAAACAGCAACCGAATTAATTGTACCAACACAAAAAGCATATAATTTATTTAAAGAAAAATATAAAGTAGATCGCAATATTCATATTGTTCCAACAGGAATTGAAGTAGAACGATTTTATAGAGAAAATAATCCTTTAGATAAAGTAAATAATTTAAGATGCAAACTAAACTTAACAGAAGATAACTTTGTTATTCTTTCCTTAGGAAGAATAGCTCAAGAAAAATCGGTTGATTTATTAATAGAAGCTCATGCCAAAATAGTAAAGAAAAATAATAAGGCTATTTTAATAATTGTTGGTGATGGACCAGATTTAGAAAACTACAAAAAATTGGCTTGCAAACTTAAAATAGATAAAAATGTTATATTTGTTGGGAAAGTACCGTGGGATGATGTCAATCTATACTATCAGCTTGCTGATTTATTTGCTACAGCTTCTAGAACAGAAACACAAGGGCTGACTGTTATAGAAGCAATGGCAGCCTCTGTTCCAGTTGTAGCAGCAAATGACGAAAGTTTTAGAGACGTTGTTGTAGAAGACTTAAATGGCAAATTATTTGAAAATAAAAAAGAATATATAAATATTATAGAAAATTTAATGAGTAATAGAGACAAAATAAAAAAGATGACAACTCAGGCAAGAAATACAGCCGATATGCATTCATCAAAATATTTTGCAGAACAGGCTTTAGTCGTTTATAGAAAAGCAATAGGACCTCAAAAAAAGAAAACTTTTAAAGATAAAATAATGAAATTATTTAAAAGGAGATAATATGAAATTAATAGTAGGAAATATGAAAATGAACATGTCATTATCTGACATTAAGTATTATATTGAAAACTTAAACTATAAAGATAATGTAGTAATTTGCCCAACTAGTATTTACATACCTTATTTTATGAAATATAATGTAGGAATTCAAAATATGTTTTATGAAGATCATGGCGCTTATACTGGAGAAGTCTCTCCATCACAATGCTCAAGCCTTAATGTAAAATATGCAATAATAGGGCACAGTGAAAGAAGAAACATATTTAATGAATCAGATGAGACTATTAATAAGAAATTAGCTTCTTCTATAAAAAACAGTATTACTCCTATATTATGTGTTGGTGAACATGATGGTGAAGACAGAACAATGATTTTATCAAATGAGCTAGATAAAGATTTATCAGGCTTAGAAAACATAGATAAAATTATAATAGCTTATGAACCTATATGGGCAATAGGAACTGGCAAAATACCAACTAATGAAGAAATTTTTAATACAATAAAATTTATTAAAGATTATATACTAAATAAATATAAAGTAAATGTAAAAGTATTGTATGGTGGAAGTGTTAATGAAAAAAACATAGACACTTTAAATCAGATTTCAAATTTAGATGGCTTTTTGATTGGGGGAGCCTCCACTAAAGTAAATGAATTTAATAAAATTATAGAAGTTACTGAATAAGTAACTTTTTATTTTAGGAGAAATAATGGAAAAAATAAGAGTGCTGATTATTGAAGATGATAGAAATATTACAAACTTATTAAAAGATTTTTTTAAGAAAAAAAAGGATGTAGAAATATCATCAGAAGCAAATGACGGAATTAAGGGAATAAAACTAATTAAGAAAAACAATTATGATTTAATTTTGTTAGATTTAATCATGCCAAATGAAGATGGTATCAGTGTATTAGAGGAAATGAAAAAATTAAACATAGAAAAAAAGGTTATAATTGCGTCCTCATTTAATTCTCAAGAAATATTTCAAAAAATGTGTGAATTTAACATCTCATATTACTTTTTAAAACCATATGATTTAGAAAAACTTTATGAAAGAATAAAAGAAGTTTATAAAAATAACTCAATTAAAATAAATTATAATAATACAAGAAATAAACAAGAAATTACTATGCTTTTACATAAATTAGGAATTCCTTCACATATAAAAGGATATGCATATCTAAGAAAAGCAATAAGTATAGTTTATGATGATCCACATGAAATAAAAAATATAACAAAAAAAATATATCCTCTTATAGCACGTCATTACAACACAACACCATCTAGAGTAGAAAGTGATATAAGGCATGCAATTGTAATTAGTTTTGATAGAGGTAATTGGTGCTTAATAGACAAAATATTTGGCAACAGTATAGATATTAATAAAGCCAAACCAACAAATGCAATGTTTATTGCCACTATTGCCGATAAAATAAGATTGGAAAATAATACAATTTTAAATATCAGTTAAGTCCATTAATAAAATAAATAAAAAGGTAATAATTAAATATTAAAAAACAGTTAAAACATGCCAGTTAATATTAACGAACAAATGTTTAGAAAATGTATTGACACAATAATTTTTTTGTTATACAATGAACTTATAAGAGGAGGAAACATAATGGTTAAGCCAACAAGTGATAAAACTTTAGACCAAGTTTTATTAGATATAGAAAAACAATTTGGAAAAGGAGCTGTGATGAAACTAGGTAACAACGAACATAGAGAAATAGACGTTATTCCTAGTGGCTCGCTTTCTTTAGACATAGCTTTAGGAATAGGTGGGTATCCTAAAGGCAGAATTATTGAGATATATGGTCCAGAATCATCAGGAAAAACAACATTTGCTTTACATGCGATAGCAGAAGCACAAAAAAAAGGTGGAAGAGCAGCATTTATAGATGCAGAGCATTCACTAGATCCACAATATGCTTCTAAATTAGGAGTTAATATTAATGAATTATTATTATCTCAGCCAGATAATGGAGAACAAGCGTTAGAAATATGTGAAGCTTTAGTTCGTAGCGGGGCAATAAGTGTAGTTGTAATAGATTCAGTTGCAGCACTTGTTCCACAGGCTGAAATCGAAGGAGAAATGGGCGATGCTCATGTTGGACTACAAGCAAGACTAATGAGCCAAGCTTTAAGGAAATTAGCAGCCGTAATTAGTAAAACGAACACTATTGCCATATTTATTAATCAATTAAGAGAAAAAGTAGGCGTTATGTTTGGAAATCCTGAAACTACACCAGGAGGAAGAGCCCTTAAATTTTATTCATCAATAAGACTAGAAATAAGAAGATCTGAACAAATAAAAAACAATACTGATATTGTAGGTAATAAAACTTGCGTAAAAGTAGTGAAAAATAAAATGGCTCCCCCATTTAAAAGTTGTATTGTAGATATAATGTATGGTGAGGGTGTTTCTAAAGAAGGTGAAATTTGTGATCTTGCATCAGATGCAGCTATAATAGAAAAAAGTGGAGCATGGTATGCCTATAATGGCAATAAATTAGGTCAAGGAAAAGATAACGTCAGAGATTTACTAAAGAAAGATAAAAAATTAAGTGAGGAACTAGAAAAAAAAGTACGTAAGCACTATAACATAGAAAGAGAATCAAAAGATAAGAAAGAAGCTTAGCTTCTTTTTTTAAACCTTTACTTTTAAGACTATATAAAATATAATTAAATAAGGTGATATAAATGTCTATATATATTCACATACCATTTTGTAATAAAATCTGTTCCTATTGTGATTTTTGCAAAATGTTATATTATAAAAAATGGGTTAATTCATATTTAGAAGAACTTAAAAAAGAAATCGAAAAAGAATACAAGCAAGATACTATTAAAACATTATATATAGGTGGCGGAACGCCATCTTCTTTATCTATAAAAGAACTAGAAATTCTTTTTAAAATAATAAACCAAATAAAATTAGATAATACATATGAATTTACATTTGAATGCAATATAGATGATTTAGATGAAGAAAAATTAAAACTGCTATTTAAAAATAAAGTAAATAGATTAAGTATTGGAGTTCAGACATTTAATAAGAATCATTTAAAAATATTAAATAGAAATCACAATTACAAAGAAGTAGCAGAAACAATTAATTTAGCTAAAACAATAGGGTTCAATAATATTAATGTAGATTTAATATATGCTATACCAAATCAAACTATTAAAGAACTGAAAGAAGATCTAGACCTATTTACTTCATTAAATATAGAACATATATCAACATATTCACTAATGATAGAGCCTCATACAAGGCTTTACATTAATAAAACAGAACAAATTGATGAGGATTTAGATTATGAAATGTATAATTACATTATTAATTATTTAAAAAACAAAGGATTTAATCATTATGAAATAAGCAATTTTGCAAAAAAGAACAAGGAATCTAAACACAATTTAACATATTGGAATAATGAAAACTATTATGGTTTTGGTTTAGGAGCTTCAGGCTATATAAACAAAACTAGATATGATAACGTTAAATCACTCAATAAATACTTAAATGGGATATACAAATTAAATGAAGAAATTCTTGATAAAAATAAAACCATTGAAAATGAATTAATATTAGGTTTTAGAAAAATGGAAGGTATCAATATTGATGCTTTCAATAATAAATATAATATAGATATATTATCAAATAAGATAATACAAAAATTAATAAAGGAAAGAAAATTAATCAATGAAAATAATTATATATATATAAAGCCAGAATATATATATATATCAAATGACATACTAGTTAATTTTATAGGTGAAACATATGAATAAAGAAAAAACATTTGCAACAGAATCATTATATATTAAAGATGAAAGATATAGAAAAAGCTTAATAAGTTTAGTTAAACTATTACCAGACTACTTTTTTGAAGTACCAGCTAGTTCCACAGGGAAATATCACCCTGAGTTTTCATTAGGAAAAGGGGGATTAGTAAGACATACCAAAGCGGCTGTAAAAATAGCTTTTGATTTATTAAACGATGATTCAATTGGCAACATTTTTAAGCAAGAAGAAAAAGATTTAATGATAGTTTCACTTATTCTACATGATGGCCTTAAACATGGTTTAGAAAAGTCAGACTATGTTTTATTTGATCATCCATTAATAATAGGAAAATTTATAAAAGAAAATAAAAACAAAACAGAATTTAATGATAAAGAAATAGCTTTCATAGTAGACTCGATTTCATCTCATATGGGTCCATGGAATACTAACAGTTATAGTGAGGTAGTATTGCCAATTCCACAAAATAAATATCAAAAATTTATTCACATGTGCGATTATTTAGCAAGCAGGAAATATTTAGACATTAAATTTAAAGATAACGAAATTATAGAATAAACGATTTATTGACTATTAATTTAAAATAGTCTAATATATAGTTAGGTGAAAAGAAATGATAAATATAGATTTGATAAGAAAAGACAGAGAAATTGTAAAAGAAAATATAAAAAATAAGTTTCAAGATAAAAAGTTACCTCTAGTAGATGAAGTGTATGAATTAGACATAAAATGTCGCGAGGCTAAATTACAAGGAGATAATTTAAGACAAAGCAAAAAAGAGCTCTCAAATAAAATAGGCTTACTTATAAGAGAAGATAAAGAAGAAGCTGAAAAAGTAAAACAAGAAGTTAGCAAAATTACAGAAGAAATAACACTTCTAGAAGCAAAAGAGCAAGAATATTCAGAGAAGATAAAAGGAATGATGCTTAAAATACCAAACATAATTGATAAATCTGTCCCAATTGGAAAAGATGATACCGAAAATGTTGAAATAGAAAAATTTGGTGAGCCTTTTGTTCCAAACTTTGAAATACCATATCATGCTGATATACTAGAAAAATTAAATGGATTAGATAAATTATCAGCTGGTAGAACTAGTGGGAATGGTTTTTATTATCTACTAGGAAATATTGCTAGGCTTCATTCAGCAATGCTTTCATACGCTAGAGACTTTATGATAAACAAAGGTTTTACTTATTGTATTCCTCCATTTATGATTAGAAGTGACGTTGTGACAGGCGTTATGTCATTTGAAGAAATGGACAATATGATGTATAAAATAGAAAATGAAGATTTATACTTAATTGGAACCAGCGAACACTCAATGATTGGCAGATTTAAAGATCAAATAGTAAAAGAAAATGAATTACCAATAACACTAACCTCATACTCACCATGCTTTAGAAAAGAAGTAGGAGCTCATGGCATAGAGGAAAGAGGAATTTATAGAGTTCATCAATTTGAAAAACAAGAGATGATAGTACTTTGTAAGCCAGAAGAATCAATGGATTGGTATGATAAAATGTGGAAATACACAGTTGAATTTTTTAGAAGCTTAGATGTTCCAGTTAGAACTTTAGAGTGTTGTAGTGGCGATCTAGCAGATCTTAAAGTTAAGTCATGTGATGTAGAAGCATGGAGTCCAAGACAACAAAAATACTTTGAGGTAGGATCTTGTTCAATATTAGGAGATGCTCAAGCAAGAAGACTTGGAATTAGAACAAAAAATGATGATGGAACATACTTTGTACATACATTAAATAATACTGTTTTAGCAACCCCAAGAGGTTTAATAGGTGTTATTGAAAATAATTATAACGAAGATGGAAGTATAAATGTACCTTTAGCTTTAAGACCATATATGGGTGGTATAGAAGTAATAAAATAGAAGGGACTAAATATGAATAAATATGATGAGTTACGCCTGAAATACCCAACTTTTGTTTTTGAAAAATATGATTACAAAATAATTGATAATAAGATTAAAATAACCTTTTATTTTAGCATTCCAGGGTTAACAGAGTTTAGTCCTAGCTATGAAATAGATAGAAAGTACTTTGAGAAATTAGACTCCTTTGCGGAAGTTCTAATTTTTCATATTGGAATGATTGAACTAATTAGTTATTGGAAAGCAACGTGTTCTCCTAAAGTTATTATAAAAGCAGGGTATTTAGATGAAAATCAAATAAATTGGTTTAAAAAATTATATTTTTATGGTTTAGGAGAACTATTTTATAGAAATAGTATCACTAATACAGAAGAAGACTTTATGGATATAACTTGTGAAAAAGTCTATGAAAATATAAACTGTAATTATGAAGGAAAAGGTAATTTAATCCCTATAGGCGGTGGGAAAGATTCCTGCGTTACAATGGAAATACTAAAAAGTGAGTATGATGATAATGATTGCTTCATTATCAACCCTAAAACAGTAACACTAGACTGCGCTAACATAGGTGGGTATAAAGAAAAGACAATAACAGTAAAAAGAATTTTAGATAGCAAATTAATAGAACTTAATAAGCAAGGATTCATAAATGGTCATACACCATTTTCATCTTTAGTAGCATTTGTTAGTTACTTTATGGCATATTTAAATAATAAAAAATATATTATATTATCCAATGAAGCAAGCGCTAATGAAGAAACTGTTATTGGATTAAAAGTAAATCATCAATATTCTAAAACTTTTGAATTTGAAAACGACTTTAATAATTATACTAAAAAATATTTTAATATTGACATAAAATACTTTAGTTTACTTAGACCTTTAAGCGAACTTCAAATTGGATTTTTGTTTTCCAAGTATAATCAATATCACAAAACTTTTAGAAGTTGTAATGTTGGAAGCAAATATGATCCATGGATATGGTGTTGCAATTGTCCTAAATGCTTATTTGTATATATTATACTAAGCCCATTTCTTGATAAAAAAGAATTGTTAGATATTTTTAATGAAGATCTATTTAGTAAAAAAGAATTATTAGATACTTTTATTGAATTAATAGGAGACGCTAAAACGAAACCTTTTGAATGCGTTGGCACAATAAAAGAAGTACGTTATGCGACTACTTTAGCAATAAAAAAATATGAGAAAAATTTACCTTTTTTATTAAAGTATTATAAAGATAATTATGAACTAGTTGAAGAAGATTTATTAGAAGAATATAACGCCACAAATAATTTAGAAAACAAATTTGAAAGTTTGTTAAAGGAAGAAATAAATGCAAGCAGAAATAATTAAAAGAATAGAAGGTAAAAAGGTTGCCATTTTAGGATTTGGTAAAGAAGGAATATCAACATATAAATATATTCGTAAGCATTTACCAAATCAAAAACTATATATTGTTAGTATAGAAAACAATGTGGATAACCCTGTAGTTACTGAAGACCAAAATCTTGATTTTATATTTGGAAGTGATTATTTAAATAATTTAGAAGAGTATGATTTAATAATAAAATCTCCAGGTGTCCCTTTAAAGGATATTGACGTTACCAAATTAAATATTACCTCACAGATTGGATTAGTTTTAGAAGATGGTGGATTTTTTACTATCGGCATAACTGGTTCTAAAGGAAAAAGTACAACTACATCTTTAATATATGAAGTATTAAAAGCTCAAAATAAAGATGCTTATCTATTAGGTAATATTGGAATCCCTATTTTTGATTACATAGAAAATTTTAATGAAAATAGTTATTTAGTTATTGAAATGGCTGCTCTTCAATTAGAATACGTTAAAGCAAGCCCAAATATTGCTTGTTTATTAAATTTATTTGAAGAACACTTAGATTTTTTTGGAACATATGAAAAATATTGTTTAGCAAAGTTAAATATTTTTAAATATCAAAAAAACAATGATATTGGATTTTATAATGAAAATAATATAACTTTAAATAACTACATACAAAAAGGAAATTATACATCAGATTTAACAAAGATAAACTGCACTATAGATTTAAAAGACACAAACGAAAATGGTATTTATATTGAAAATGATTTTATTTGTTATAAATTTAACGGTCAAATTAAAAAATTATACAATATTAATGATGAAAGAAGTCTTTTAGGTACACATAATTTAGAAAACATTGCCTTTGTTTTAGGCGTTGCCTTAAAACTAAATTTAGATATAGAGTTAGCTATTAAAACTATTAATAATTTTAAACCTCTTGAACACAGAATGGAATTAGTTGGAACATATAATGGAATCACTTTCTATAACGATTCTATAGCTACTATTCCAGAAGCAACTATACATTGTATTGAAGCTTTAAAAAACGTTGATACATTAATATTTGGCGGTAAAGATAGAGGAATATCTTACGATGATTTTATTGACTATTTACAAAATTGCTCTGTTAATAACTTTATTTGTATGCCAAATACAGGAACAAACATTGGAAAAATGCTAAAAAATAAAAATGTTTACTTTATTTCTGATATGCAAGAAATAGTAGAAAAAGCATTTGAGATTACAAAAAAGGGAAAAAGTTGCTTATTATCTCCAGCTGCCTCTAGTTATAATGCATTCAAGAACTTTGAGGAAAAAGGAAGATTATATAAAGAGGCCGTAAAGAACTGTGCTAAATGAATAAATTAAAAAAATGGAGATATTAAAAAATGATTAAAAATAAAATAAATAATTTTGCTTTATTATTTTTAGGAATAATATCAATTATATTATCAGCAATTATATTTAAAGATGGTAGAAATATTTTAAGATTAATGACATATCTAGTTTCTATTATTTTAATCATATCTTCTTTTTATAATTTATTTTTAATACTAGTAAAAAAGAATAAAGTTTTTTCATTTACAAGTTTACAAAAAATTATACTTAATATTGCTTTCGCACTAGTAATAATTTTATTTAATGATCTAACCTTGTCGAGCATTACACTATTTTTCGCACTATATGCACTGGCTATATCATTAGCTAACATAATAAGTTATTATATATTCAAAACAAATAATGTAAATAATAGAATATTTTGCTTATTTAATTTTATATTTAGTTTTACTCTAACGATAATACTATTTATAAATCCTTATATGAATTTAGATTATGTTTTGCTATATTTATCAGGATACTTATTTTTATATGGTATATCAAATATAATAAATCTTATTATTCTAATTCTTCCTAATCATTTTAAAAAAGCAATTAGAGTACCCCTTCCAACTATAATGAGTTTGATTATTCCAAAAGCCTTAATAAGAGAAATAAATGAATTAATAAAAGTAGATAAAATTGAAAAATTTAATCAAGAATATTCAGAGCCTAAATTATTTATAGTAATTCATTTTGCCAATAATGGTAGTAGTGCTTTTGGACATATGGAAATATCATTCAAAGGAAAAACATACTCTTATGGAAATTATGATATGCACTCTAGAAAACTTTTTCAAGGTATTGGTGATGGCGTAATAATGATTGTTGATACAAAAAAATACATTGATTATTGCATTCATAATAAAAAAAGATACCTAGTAGAATTTGGTTTAACACTAACAGATAAAGAAGAAGAACTGATAGAAGAAAATATAGAAAAATTAGTTAATACGGATACTGTTGATTTTTATCCTGATTCACAGTTATATGAAAAAGGGATTATACCTAAAGGTGAATTTAAAGATATGTCAAGTGAACTTTACTTAATAGCTCAAGCCAAATTTAAAAAAATTACAAAAGGTAAAAATAAGACATTCTTTGTTTTAAAAAGTAATTGCTCATATGTAGTAGATCAAATATTCAAAAATCTAGATAAAAAGATTTTAACTATTAATGGAATTATTTCTCCAGGAGCATATTATGATTATTTAAATAATTCTTTTCTTATGAGAAAAGGTAGAGTAGTATCTAGAAAGATATATATGGAGGAAAAAAATGCCAGAACTTCCAGAAGTAGAAACGGTAAAAGAAACATTAAAAAAAATAGTTCTAAATAAAACTATAAAAGAGGTAAAAGTTTATTATGAACCTATGATTGTAAAACCAAGTCCTAATGAATTCATTAGTCAACTTGAAAATCAAAAAATTATAGATATTAAAAGAAAAGGTAAATGGCTAATATTTGAATTAGATAATTACTATTTACTTTCACATCTTAGAATGGAAGGAAAATACCAAGTAAAAGATTTAAACTATCCAGTAAATAAACATGAGCACGTATCTTTTGTTTTTGATGATTTTGAGTTACGTTATGTTGATACTAGAAAGTTTGGAAGAATGTATCTTCAAAATAAAGAAACAGCTTTTAATGAATCTCCTTTATCTGATTTAGGATTAGAACCTTGGGATAACAACTTAACAAAAGATTATCTAAAAAATAAATACAAAAATAAAAGCTTACCAATTAAAACTCTACTTTTAGATCAAAGTATTATAACTGGAATAGGTAACATCTATGATGATGAAATATTATTCGCATCTAAAATTAATCCTTTTACTAAAGGTAGAGATTTAAATGATAAGCAATTAGAAAGTATTATAACAAATACCAAAATAGTACTAGAAAAAGCTATTAAAAAAGGCGGCACTACTATTAGAACCTATGAATCTAGCGAAGGCGTTCATGGAAGATTTCAAAATGAATTATTAGTTCATACTAAAGAAATTTGTCCTATATGTGGTAGTAAAATAGTTAAAACAAAGATAAATGGTAGAGGTACATACTATTGTGAAAAATGCCAAAAATAGATTTTAGAGATATACTTGTAAATCTCTTTTTTTTTATGTATAATTGTAATATAAAGATAGGAGAATATCTATGAAAAAAGGTTTTACTCTAATTGAACTTTTAGCTGTTATTACTATATTAGGAATAATTGCTCTTATAACAACACCTATAATTTTAAATGTAATAGAACAAGCAAAAGAAAAGTCTTATCTATTAGATGCCGATAATATTGCAAGAACGATAAACTCTAAAATGTTAGATGAGGGAGTTAGTATAAGTGGCACTTACACAAAAGAACAGGCTCAAAATTTACTAAACATTAACTTTGATGGAGATGAAATTATAGTAACTCTAGTTGAAGATGTTCCATATGTATCATTAATTGTAAATGGAAATTCTTATTTAAGTAATCACACTAAAATTTATGGACTAGAATGGGACGGAAATGATAACTACACTAGATTAGAAGATGCTGTAGGCATGGTTGCTAATGCTGGTGTAGATGATGAAGTAGTAGTAAATGATTTTGATACCGCCCAAATTTATAGTGAAATGAAAGATGTTATAGAAGATGGAAACTCTTTTGTTAAGATACCAAAATTTTATATTAAAAAAGTAGTTAATGGTGATGATTGGCAGTGGTATATATCTAAGATAAAAGTAGATGATGATTACTATTTACCAGCTTGTTTTATGGATGAAACTGATAATGAAGTACTAGATTATATTTTAGTTGGTAAATATGATGCTTCATTAGAAGGTGATAAATTAGTTTCTAAGAGTGGTACAACACCTTTAGTAAGTAAGACAATAACTGAATTTAGAACATATGCATTGAATAACAATGTAGGAGATGTAAGTGGATATCAGTTAATAGATATTCATACTATAGATGTACTACAAGTTCTATTTTATGTTGAATTTGGTACATTAAATAGTCAAGATATAATGATGGGATTTGTAAATGGAAGCGCAGCAAACACAAGTGGGCAAACAGATACTGTGGTAGCAAGCAGTGGATCATTGACAAGTAACACAGATGGTCTTAGCTCTATGATGTATAGAGGGATAGAAAATTTATATGGTAATGTTTGGCAAATGATAGATGGAATAAGTGTGGACAATAGTACACATCAATTTTTTGTTAATAGAAATTCTGATTCTTATGAAACTGATTCAACTACAGGAGATTATTATGTAGTTGGATATAGTCAATTATATGCTAGTGGGTATATAACAAAAATGGGATACGATAATTCTAATCCTTTTATTCAATTTCCTATAGCAATAACAGGAGGAAGCTTATCAGCAAAATATGCTGATAAATATAGTATAGCTGCTGATAGTGAAATGAAAATATTATATTTTGGTGGAAGATGGTACTCTGGACTTGAAGCTGGTATAAATAATCTATATACAATACAGTCTTCTGTGACATCCGCAGGAACTGCTGGTGCTCGTATAGTAAAAAATCCATCTTAATAGCAATAATTATAATGATATCTAAAAGAGAATTATTCAAAAATGTAAATTAAATGGTTTTGACATTTAAAATTTACAAAAAAATGATATAATTAAAGCATATAAAGGAGAAAAAAATATGAAAAGTGAAAAAATATCATATAAGATTTTAGCTGGTTTATCTATAGTTCTTGCGTTATTAGTATTGGGATTAAGCGGCTATATAGTTTATGACAAGTTCATTAATAACGAAGAAAATGGAGAACCATCAATAGAAACTACAGGCGTTACTCTTGATGTTACTGGTAATTTAGTTTCTAGTTTAGAAGAAAAATTAGGAAGTGTATCTGTTTTAGAAACAACTTACGACAAACAACCCACAAATATTTTGTACGAAGCTCCACAAATTTTTAATGAAACAGAAAATGACAAAAAATTGGCTTTTATATTAAATAGAATTAACTGTGACGAAATAGTAGCAGATGGGATTTTTGGTTGTTATTCTTTTGATGTTGAGGAAACCTATCAAGAAATATTTGGCTCAAGCGTCCCTCTGCAACACCAGGACATACACATTCATTCTTCATATGAATACGAAAGTGAAAAGGGATACTACATTAATTCCACACTAACGAATGGGGTAGGATTTGGAGATACATTTGATAGAGCCTTTACTTATGTAAAAACAATCGGTGCTAAGCAATATTCAGATAGGATTGAAATTGAACAAAAAGCTTTGTATGTAGTTGCTGATTACAAAGAAAATAGTAGTTATCAATTTTACATATTTGACTTGTATGATCGAATGAGTGAAAAAATATTAAAAGAAGTAACAACTAATGATAATACTTATGAAATAGTTGATACAACAAAGAGTATATATAGTTTTAACTCAAATGATAATACAGATTATAAAAGCTTAATTACTTTATACGATCCAGATTACCCTAAATTAGATTATAGAAATACTATTTTAGGAGAGCAACTTCTCTCAGATAATATTGACAGTTTAGGAACATATACATTTATTTTTAAAAAAGATGCACAAAACAATTATTATATATATGAAGTAAAATATAATAAGGAATCTTAATAAATTATATAGTTTATAATGACTATTTGCAGCCTTTTTATAATTATAGTAAATATTTTGAAAAAAATATAAAAGGATATTTTAATAAAACAGATAGCACATATTGAAATTGATATAGAAAAAAGAACAAAACAAAAATAAATAAATATTTAAAAATGATATACATTTAGTAAAAACTCCAACAACATAATAAACAAGTTTTAAATAAACTTGTTTTTTTAATACACAAAAAAGAGAAGATATATTATCTTCCCATATTCATACTACTAGTAGAACCGACAGTAGTTGTTATACTTGATATCGTAAAACTTTTATATAAAGTTCCTGAAGTGTAAGATCCACCAGTTACAGCACCTGTACTAGTTCCATTAACATAAACAGTATAAGTTTCTCCTTTCTTAAGACTACTACTTGAAAAAGCAATAGAAGAGAACTTCTTACTAGGAGCAAATGTTAATACATTATTTCCAGAGCTATCTTGTATACAAATAATAGTATTTGCACTATATGTAGATGTAAAATTAACTAAAACAGAATACTGACTTGATGTCGAACTTAGTGCTTGAGCCATGCCAGAAGATCCAGCTGCAATAAGTGTTCCACCAGTTATATTAAATGCTGAATCATAATCTAATGCACCATTACCATTATCTGTTGGACCATTTACTATAACAGTACCACCACTCATAGTAATGCCACCATTTACATCTAATCCATCACCAGCAGCATCAACATAAATATATCCACCAGTAATAGTTAAGCTTCCAGAAGTAGTAGACTCCATACCACCACCAGCTCTATTAGAACTAGTACCAGAAGAATCAGCTCCACCTGCACCATTAACACCATCATCACTTGCAACAATACTAATGTTACCACCATTTAAAACAATATCAGCACTTTCAATACCCTCATAACTTTTTTGAATATCAATAGTACCATCGTTAATAGTTAATTCATTATCAGCATGCATTCCATCGTCACCAGAATTAATTACAAAAGTACCACCATTAATTACCATTTCACCATTAGTGTGTAAACTATCGTCAGATGAATTAATATTAAACACACCAGCATTAATAGTTATTAAATCAGTTGCTTTAATTCCTTTAGCTGTACTTGATGAGCTACCATTCCAATTACCCCAAGAGCTTGATGTACTACTATTAGAGCTACCACCACCAGTTTCAATATCAAAGTTACCATCTTCGATTTCAACATAAGTAGCTGCTTGTATGCCGTCTTCTCCAGCCACAATAGTAATAGTTCCATTTTTAATTAGAACATAACCTTTCTCGTCATCAGTATCATTGGTAGATTTAATACCGTCAGCATTAGCATCAATATTAATAACACCATCCAATATAGTAACAGAATCTTTTCCTCTAATGCCATCATCAGCAGCATTAACAGTAATCGTTCCACTTTCGATAACAAGATCATCTTTTGAAACGATACCATCAGCATAATTAGCATTTATAACTAACTCACCAGTTCCATTAATAGTTAAATCATCTTTACTAAATAACGTTCCATCAGGCTCGCCACTATCATCAACATCATAGTCACTACCATCAGTTAATGTATTGGTATTACCTTCAGCTAAAGTAATAATTACATTATTAGCATTCTCTATATAAATTGCAGAACTATTAGAACAAGTTATATCAACACCATTTAAAGTAATATAAACATCATCTTCTGAGTCTACAATGATTTGACCATCAGTTAAAGTTCCAGATATTTCATAATATCCACCATCTGTAATAGTAACAACTTGACCTTTTACTTTTGCATTACTATTTTCCAAAGTTATATTGTCAGAATTTAAATATATATAAGCTGTTTGACTACTATCCCAATAAACAGTTTCCTCTGTAGTAGAAGAATCATGCTTAACAAAAAAAAGAGAGATAACTATAATTAAGGCACTTAATATGCCTAAAATTATCAATATATATTTCTTCATTATAATTCATTCTCCACTAATTCTTGTGATAACATAACTAATAAATTACCATTTTTACACCTTATCTCATCTAAAAACTCTTTTTCATTAACATCCTTTAAATTAACAGAGTATGTAAGTTCAAACAAACTCCCCATATTAGTTGTTTTAGATTTATTTAGAGTATAAGCAATTGTATATTTATCTAATGTTTCATCAAATATAGTAGTATAATCCAAATCCTCTGGAACAACAATTTTTAATATTTTATTTTTAATCTTTCTATCTCCAAATGTTGACTTTGTAAAAATTAAAATCATCATAGAAGCAATAACAGTAAAAATAAAAGCAAATACAATTTGTCCCATACCAGTAGATAACCCAATAGCCATAGCTAAAAATATACTAAGAAGTTCTCTAGAAGTTCCTGGCATACTCCTAAACCTAATTAAACTAAAAGCTCCTAAAATAGCCACACTAGTACCTAAATTACCATTAACCATCATAATAACTACTTGAACAAGTAGAGGGAGTAAAGATAAAACAATAATAAAATTTTTACTATATCTTTCACTTTGCATATGTACATAAGATATAATAAGACCTAAAACTAAAGAAGTAATAATACATAAGAAAACACTTCCAAAAGTTAAGGTATCGCCTAAAATACTTTCAAACATTTACTTCATTCCTTTCTTTTTCATAAATCTTTCCATATTTAGAAAATGATGTGGGATATATTTTTAAATCAGATAAAATTCTTACTAACCATAAAGGGTAAGTATTATTGATTTTTATTTCCATCAAATAAGTATCATCACTTAATAATTTATTACCAAAATCTCCCTTTTCTAAATTTAAATCAAATCTTCTACTTCTAATATTATTATCAAAAGTAATACGAAGGGAGGAGTCATTAACGCCTATATAAGCTAATCTATCATAAGCCAAATATAGGGCAGGTTTAACATCATAAATCTTAAAAAAATAATCAATTTCTTTTTCAATTTGGGTTTTAGGATTATTATTTTTATACTTGTAGAAGTCTTTTAACTTAAGTTGAATTCTTCTTTTATTAACAATACTTTTGTATTTTTTCTTTATTTCTAAAAAAACAATCGAATCCATATTAGGAATACCATAACTTCTAAGCCTTAACTTTTCTTTATAGACGGGTTTATCTAAACTTCGAACAATTAAGTCATTATGATTAGTATCAAAATATACGTTACATATAGTTGATTTAAAATATGAATCGGGTGTGATTTGTTCTTTTAATTTTTGTAAGAGTGTGTCATATGTTTTTTGATTAATTAAATATTTTTTTTCAATTCTTTGAAATGTACTTATCATGTAACTCCTCCTTTCAAACTCATTATATTTTTTTGATTTGAATAGCAAATGATAAAAATAAGGTAAATTATGTGATTTAAAAAAGATATTGTCAAAAACACAAACATTTGTTATAATATTTACTGAAAGAGGTTAAATATATGGACAAGATAATAGTAAAAGGTGCAAGAGAAAACAACCTTAAAAATATAGATATAGAATTACCTAAAAACAAATTAATAGTTATGACAGGAGTAAGTGGATCAGGAAAAAGCTCCCTTGCTTTTGATACTATATATGCTGAAGGAGAAAGAAGATACGTAGAAAGCTTAAGCGCATATGCTAGGCAGTTTTTAGGTGGATCAAACAAGCCTGATGTTGATAGTATAGAAGGACTTAGTCCGTCAATTAGTATCGATCAGAAAACAACCAATAAAAACCCTCGTAGTACAGTTGGAACAGTTACTGAAATATATGATTACTTAAGACTACTATTTGCTCGTATTGGTGTGCCATATTGTCCGAATCATCACAAGCCAATAAAAAGTCAAAGTATTGAAGAAATGACTAGCCAAATATTAAAGTTAGAAAAAGAAACTAAAATAAGAGTATTAAGTCCTATCATATATGGAGAAAAAGGAACCCATAAGGATTTATTAGACGATTTAAGAAAAGATGGATATGTTAGAGTAAAAATAGACAATGAAGAATTAGAACTAGATGAAGAAATTAATCTTGATAAAAACAAAAAACATAATATTTTAGTTGTAATAGATAGATTAATAATAGCTGATGATATTAGAAGTAGATTATATGAGTCAATTGAAATAGCTACTAAATTATCCAAAGGCAAGTGTGTAATAGATGTTGTAGGTAGTGAAGAAATAGTAATGAGTGAAAAGTACGCTTGTCCAGACTGCGATTTTTCTTTGCCTGAACTAGAACCTAGAATGTTTTCCTTTAATGCCCCATATGGAGCATGCGACGAGTGCAAAGGATTAGGCATAAAATATAAAGTAGATGTCGATTTAGTAATACCCGATAAAACAAAATCATTAAGAGAAGGTGCTATCAAAGCTATTAATTTGGAAGATGAAGGAAACATTATATATACACAAATAGATACTGTTTGTAAACATTACAATATAGATATGGATACACCAATTAAAAATATCAAAAAAGAAAAATTAGATATTTTATTATATGGAACAAATGAGAAGTTAGAATTTAATTATGTATCTAAAACAGGAAGCACTAGAACTACTAAAGACTATTACGAAGGAATAATTAATAACCTAGAAAGAAGATACATAGAAACTAAAAGTAATTGGATAAGAGAATGGATAGAGCAATATATGACAGAACTTGTTTGTCCAAAATGTCATGGAGCTAGATTATCTGATGAAGTATTATCTGTTTTAATAAACAAAAAGAATATATATGAAGTTACAGAATTAAGTATTGGTAACATGAAAAAATTCTTTGAAGAATTAAAGCTAACTGAAACCGAAAAAGAAATAAGTAATTTAATAATTAAAGAAATAAATTCCAGACTATCATTTTTAGTTAATGTCGGATTAGACTATTTAACACTTGATCGAACTGCTTCAACATTATCAGGTGGAGAATCGCAAAGAATTAGATTAGCAACCCAAATAGGTTCAAGACTAACAGGTGTTTTGTATGTCTTAGATGAACCTAGTATTGGACTTCACCAAAGAGATAATCAAAGATTAATAAACTCTATGTTAGAAATGAGAGATTTAGGGAATACTTTAATTGTAGTAGAGCATGATACCGATACAATGATGCAAGCTGATTACTTAGTAGACATTGGCCCAGGCGCCGGCCTGCACGGTGGGGAAGTTGTAGCTAAAGGAACTCCAGAAGAAGTAATGAAAAATCCCAATAGTTTAACTGGTAAGTATTTAACAGGAGAATTAAAAATAGAAGTTCCTTTAAAAAGAAGAAAAGGTAATAAAAAGTATTTAGAAATAAAAGGAGCTACAGAAAATAATTTAAAAAATATAGATGTTAAACTTCCACTTGGAACACTTACTTGTGTAACGGGAGTATCAGGTTCCGGAAAAAGTTCATTAGTTAATGAAATTTTATATAAAGCAATAGCTAATAACTTATATAAAAATAAAGATAAGCCGGGAAAATATAAAACCATTAAAGGAATAGATAATATAGATAAGATAATAGATATCTCACAATCTCCAATTGGCAGAACTCCAAGAAGTAACCCAGCAACTTACGTAGGTGTGTTTGATGATATAAGAGATGTGTTTGCCAACACTAAGGAAGCTAAAATAAGAGGATATAGTAAAGGAAGATTCTCATTTAACGTAAAAGGCGGAAGATGTGAAGCTTGCTGGGGAGATGGTGTTAAAAAAATAGAAATGCACTTCTTACCAGACGTATACGTACCTTGTGAGGTATGTAATGGAACTCGTTATAACCATGAGACATTAGATATAAAATATAAAGGAAAAAATATTTATGATGTTTTAGAAATGCGTGTAGAAGAAGCATTAGAGTTCTTTGAAAATATTCCAAAAGTAAAAAGCAAATTACAAATGTTAATGGATGTAGGACTATCCTATATTAAATTAGGTCAAAGTGCTCCAACACTATCAGGTGGAGAAGCTGCTAGAATTAAATTAGCTAAAGAGCTTCAAAAGAAACCAACCGGAAAGAGTTTATTTATATTAGATGAACCTACTACAGGACTTCATACAGATGATATTAAAAAGCTTTTAGTAATACTTGAGAGAATTGTTGATAATGGTGATACTGTAATCGTTATCGAACATAATTTAGACGTCATAAAAGTAGCTGATTATATTATAGATTTAGGACCAGAAGGTGGAGATAAAGGTGGTAACATTGTAGCTCTTGGAACACCTGAAGAAATAGTTAAAGTAAAAGAAAGTTATACGGGACAATTCTTAAAGAAAGTTTTATAAATATACTTTGACATTCTAAATGTTGTGTGATAGAATAATTTATAGTAAAGTGCAAAGGTAATGGAGGAATAAAAATGGGACTAAATTTAAAAAAATTCTTCTCTCAAAATGAAGAAAATGATGTTTTCAGCAATAACGGAGATGAATTTTACGAAATAAAAACAGACGAACTAATGGCTGAAGGTGGTAACAAAATGATCTTAATGGAACCACGAGCTTACTCTGAGAGCCAACAAATAGCCGATCATTTAAAGAAAAGAAATACAGTAGTTGTTAACCTAAAAAGAGTAACATCAGACCAAGCAAAAAGAATAGTTGATTTCATTTCAGGAACTATCTATGCTATTGGAGGAGACTTACAAAAAATAGGTGGTGGTATTTTCTTATGCACACCAAATAACGTAGCAGTACAAGGAAAAATCACCGAAGAAAAAGAAGGCAAAGGAATTCACGATAACGACGACATAAATATTGAATGGTAATCTAAACACATAGAGGTGGATAATATGGATAAATTTAGTATAGTAGAAAATGGATATAGTAAAGAAGAAGTTAATAATTTCTTTGATAAACTAATTGCTCGTTTTGAGCAAATGGTAAACGAAATAAACACAAAAAATGAAACCATATCTACCTTAAAAAAAGAAAAAGCTACTTTGCTAAATAGTAGCGCTAATATCCAAAACCTAGAAGCCGAAAACAAAAGATTACAAGAAAGATTAAATCAATATAGACAAATGGAAGAAACTTTGAATAAAGCCATTATGATGGCCCAAAAAACAGCCGATCAAATGAGAGTAGTTGCTCGCGATGAAGCAGAATCTATCACAACAGAAGCTAGAAACAACGCTAACAGAATAATAAACGATGCTTTAATTAAAAATGAGCGAGTTCAAAGCGAAACAGACACATTAAGAAGAAATTTAATAGTATTTAAAAAACGTCTAAAAGGAGTAATAGAAACTCAACTAGATGTAGTAGAAGATATAGACAAAATAGATTTATAACAAATGATAAAGACGATATGTTAACTTATTATGTAGAAAGTTAGTGGTTGATGAAAACTAATTAATAATTAACATATAAATCACTTTTGATGTTTTCTATTAAAAGTAGAAACGAACGCTTGCGTTAAAAGCACTATAAGATAATTAAAACATTATGAAATAAGGTGGTACCACGGAATACTATTCGTCCTTATGCATAATGTTTTTATTTATAATTATTGAAATAAAAAAAATTAAGTGTTAAAATATAACACAAAAACGAAAGGAACATACATATGAAAAGATTTGAAATGTTAGATAATAGAAAAGTAGAAGAAGTAGAAAATGATATTCTTTCAAAATGGAAAGAAGAAGACATTTTAAATAAAACTATAGAAAATAGAAAAAATAGCAAAAACTTTGTATTTTATGATGGCCCAGCAACTGCTAATGGTTTTCCTGGACTTCACCATATGATGGCTAAATTTTTAAAAGATACGTTCTGCAAATATGAAACCATGAAAGGCTTTAAAGTACTTAGAAAAGTAGGGTGGGATACCCATGGCTTACCAGTAGAAGTAGAAGTAGAAAAATCTTTAGGTTTTAAAGGAAAAGGCGATATAGAAAAATATGGTATAAAAGAGTTTAATGAAAAATGCCGCGAAATAGTTTGGAAAAACGAAAAAGCTTTTTCTGATTTAACAGATAAAATGGGACAATTTATTGATTTAAAGCACCCATATGTAACCTATGATAATAGCTATATAGAAACAGAATGGTGGATACTTAAAAAGTTCTTTGATGAAGGATTATTCTATGAAGGAGTAAAAATTTTACCATACTGTCCTAGATGTGGTACAGGATTAGCTAGTCATGAAGTAGCTCAAGGTTATAAAGAAATACCAGTAGATACTGTAATAGTACCAATGAGGAAAAAAGACGAGGATGTTTATTTCTTAGTTTGGACAACCACACCTTGGACCCTTTTATCAAATGTCGCACTATGTGTTAATCCAAACGCTGAATACATAAAAGTAGAAAGCAAAGGGAACAAATTTATATTAGCATCTTCTTTAGCTAATCAAGTATTAGGTGATGAATATACAGTATTAGAAAAATATGTTGGTAAAGATTTAGAATATATGGAATATGAGCAACTATTACCATTCTTAACAGTTGACAAAAAAGCTTTCTATGTTACATGCGATGATTATGTTACTATGGAAGATGGAACAGGTATCGTTCATATAGCACCATCATTTGGACAAGACGATGCTAACGTAGGAAAAAGATACAACTTACCTTACTTGAATCCAGTAGGAGAAGATGGTAAATATGCAGAAGGTCCATTTAAAGGAATGTTGGTATTTGATGCCGATATAGAAGTAATAAAATACTTAAAAGAAAATGGCAAATTATTTAAAAAACAAAGAATAACACATAATTATCCACATTGTTGGAGATGTGGCACACCACTTATCTACTATTCAAAACCAAGTAAATATTTAGAAGTTACAAAAATAAAAGATAAAATTATTGAAGCTAATAAAACTGTTAATTGGTTTCCAGCTTATGTTGGTGAAAAGAGATTTGGCAATTGGTTAGAAAATTTAAATGATTGGGCAATATCTAGAAATAGATATTGGGGTACACCATTACCACTATGGACTTGTTCATGCGGGCATCAAGAAATGATAGGTTCAAGAAAAGAGCTAGTAGAAAAAGCTATAGAAAATATCGACGAAACTATAGAACTACATAGACCATACGTTGATGATATACACTTAAAATGTCCAAAATGTGGTAAGGAAATGACAAGAACAACAGACGTCATAGATTGTTGGTTTGATTCAGGAAGTATGCCATTTAGCCAATATCACTATCCATTTGAAAACCAAGAATTGTTTGAAACTCAATTTCCAGCTGATTTTATTTGCGAAGGAATTGATCAAACAAGAGGTTGGTTTTACTCATTACTTGTTATATCAACATTTGTAAAAGGAGTAAGTCCTTATAAAAACGTTTTAGTAAATGACTTATTACTTGACTCTGAAGGAAAGAAAATGAGTAAAAGTAAAGGTAATATAGTAGAACCATTTACAACCATGAAAGAGTATGGAGCTGATACTGTAAGGTGGTACTTACCTTATGTCTCACCAGTATGGACACCACTTAAATTTGATGTTAATGGATTAAAAGAAGTTCACTCTAAATTCTTTAATCCACTTAAAAACTCATATAATTTCTTTGCTTTATATGCCAATACAGATGATATAAATATAGAAGAATGTAATGTTACATATGATGAATTAGAAGAAATTGATAAATGGTTAATATCAAAATACAATAAACTATTAAAATATGTAACAGAATCATATGAAGAATATGATTTAAACAAAGTAGTTAGAGCTATAACTGATTTTGTTTCAGAAGATCTATCAAACTGGTACATTAGACGTAATAGAAAAAGATTCTGGGGTAGTACTTTAGATAACAGCAAAAAAGCTGTTTATAAAACAACTTATGAAGTATTAGTAAGTCTATCTAAAATGATCGCACCTATCGCTCCTTTTGTATCAGAAGAAATCTATGGAAAGCTTACTAAAAAAGATTCTGTTCATTTAGCTGACTTCCCAAAATATAATGAAGATTTAATAGATGAACATATTGAAAATAAAATGGATTTAGTAAGACATTTAATTAGTATTGGAAGAAATGCAAGAGAAGAATCTAAGATAAAAGTAAGGCAACCACTAAAAGAAGCATTAATTGATGGAAAAAATAAAGAATTAATTGAAGATTTAGTACCGCTAATTAGTGAAGAATTAAATATCAAAGAAGTAATATTTGCTGATAACTTAAATGAATATATGAATTTTAAAGTTATACCTAATTATAAGGAAGTAGGAAAAGTATTTGGTCCTAAAATAAAACTATTAGCTAGTACTTTAGAAAACTTACCTTTAGAAGAAATAAATAAATTAAATAATAATGAAGAAATTAAAGTAATCTTAGATAATGAGGAATATACCTTAACTAAAGATATGGTTGAGATTAGAATATCTTCTAAAGAAGGATTTAATGTTGGAATGGAAAATAATGATTTTATTATTTTAAATACCGATTTAACAGAAGAATTAATATTAGAAGGTAATGCTAGAGAAATAGTATCTAAAATACAACAAATGAGAAAAAACAAAGACTTTGATGTAGCTGATAGAATTGATATATTTTATAACGGTGACAGTGATATTGAAAAAACATTTGCTTCATTTGATGAATATATAAAAGCTGAAACATTAGCTTTAAATATTATTAAAAAAGAAGATTTACAAGAAGAAACAGATATTAACGGACATATTGCTCACTTCGATGTAGTAAAAAAATAACTATTAGAAAAA
>JAQUYH010000023.1 GCA_028691955.1 Bacilli bacterium
GAAACAGAGGAAAAACCTGAAGAAGCTACACCTGAAGAAAAAAGAGTTGAGAGACTTGAAGCAGGAAAAGTTGATGAATCTATTAAAGAAATTAGTGAATCTGACGAGTTAAAGGAAAAAGAGCAGACTGAACCATCTTCTTCTGACGATAAGAAACCTGAAATTGAAACAATGGAATCGGAAACAGAAGAAAAACCGGAAGATTCTACACCTGACGAAAAGAGTGTAGAAAAACCTGAAAAGAAAAAAGTCGAGAAAAAAGAAGGAAAAACTTTAGTAAGTAAAACTCCTGAAATATTGACATTTGAACAAATTGTGGAGAACCTCCGCAAACTGTTAAAAAAGGAAACTTTCTCACGCAAAGAATTAGATAAAGCGCAATATCTTTTTTTAAATGAATGCAAAAAAGAGATAGATTCTCAAAAAGAAGAGTTTTTGAAAGCAGGAGGAGCAGAAGAGGATTTTGTTCTAAAAGAATCTGATTTGCATACCGAAGGAAAGAATCTTTTACAAACTTTATCTGAAAAAAGAAAGCAGATTGCTACCAATGAATCCAAAGTAAAAGAGAAAAATTTGGAGCGTAAATTAGCCATCATCGAAGAAATTAAAGAATTAACAGATAGTCAGGAAGATTTCAATAAAGTATACCAGGAGTTTAAAACGCTGCAAAAAGAATGGAATAGTATAAGAAGCGTTCCACATTCCAAAGAACATGAGCTTTGGAAATCGTACCAACAGCATGTAGAAACATTCTACGATCGCGTTCGTCTTCACAATGAATTCAGAGATTATGATTTCAAAAAGAACCTTGAACAAAAGCTCGGGTTGTGCGAATCGGCTGAAAGGCTAAACGATGAACAGGATGTGGTATCTGCTTTTCATCAGTTGCAAAAACTTCACAAAGATTGGAGAGATATTGGACCGGTTGCGAGAAAAGATCGTGAACTCATTTGGCAACGTTTCAAAGAGATCTCCGCCATTATCAACAAGAAATATCAAGCACATATTGAAACTCTTAAAGAGAAAGAGAATGAGAACTATGAAAAGAAAATTGCTATTTGCGAAGAGTTGGAGGCAATTGATTTCTCTGCATTAAAAAACACTCGGGATTGGGATACAAAAATGCGCGAAGTGCTCAACTTGCAAGCAGTATGGAGAGAAATTGGCTATGCTCCTCGAAAAGTTAATGCAAAAATCTTCAGACGCTACCGCGCAGCTTGCGATCTATTTTTCAAAAACAAAAATGAATATTACCAATCGATTCGTGGTGAGTTGGAAGAAAATTTAAAAAAGAAAATCGCATTGTGTGAACGTGCCGAAGAGATGAAAGATAGCACCGATTGGAAAGAAACTACTCCAAAAATGATAGCCATTCAACGCGAGTGGAAAGAAATTGGAATGGTTCCGCGAAGAAACTCAGCAAGCGTTTGGAAACGCTTTATTAGTGCATGCGACCATTATTTTGAGCAAAAGAAAATTCATTCCAAATCAATTCGTGAAACTGAAGTTGAAAACTTAAAGCTCAAAAGAGAAGTAACTGAAAAAATTAAAAACATAGACAGCGAACTTTCTAAAGAAGATGCATTGAGTCACATAAAAGATTTAATGGAAGAGTGGCACTCTATTGGATTTGTACCCTACAAAGACAAAAACAAAGCATACAAAGAGTTTCTGGATGCAACCGATGCGCAGTATGCGCGATTGAATATCGATAAATCGGAACGAAAATTGGAAACATTTAAAACCAATATTTCGGAAATGACAAAATCGGAACATTCGCGCGGAAAGGTCCTTCACGAACGCGATAAATTGATGCGTCAATTTGAACGAATGAAATCGGAACTACAAACCTATGAGAATAATATAGGATTCCTATCGAGCTCATCAAAAAAAGGAAGTGTTTTGGTGGATGACATGAACTCCAAAATTGAAAGGATTAAAGCTGAATTGGAACTGATTGTCAAAAAAATAGATGCAATAGATGCAGAAATTTAATTTTGCTTTTTCATAAGATTTGTAAGAACAGCTTGTTCTGAATTGAAAAACCCAACCGTGAAAGTTGGGTTTTTTAATTTTGCTCATTGCAATAATAAGTCTACTTTGATAAGTCAACTCAACTGCCCCTTCTAAATCCCTTCGAAGGGGACTTTGGCTGAGTGGTGATTATTAGACTTTTTCCTCGTAGTGAAAAGGAGTGAAAAAGATCAATAGTCAGCAACTGAGAGTTTTCAGATAAGGTTCAATAATGGAATTATCATTAATCTGGATATCGAACTCCCTCAAGAATGGCCTCTCTGACGTTTATAAGTCCAATGGTTCCAAAGTATGTTGCAATATCTCCTTTTAAGGATACTTCTTTCTGGAAATTATCAGGATTGTCTTTTAAATTGAGATTACTCCTCACCGCAGCTGCTGCAGTTGGAGTCGTACTTAACTGGATAGGAAATGTATTTTCCTTTAAAGTTTCAGTTGATGAAAATGCGAGAGCAATATTAGAAGCTACAGCTGAAGTATCAGCAGCATTCTTAAAACCATTCAAATTACTGGGAGAATAATACCCCACAATAAATCCTTTTACCCACACTTGCGTTCTGCCCAATGCATTACGAGCTTCATCAACCGTAAACGGATCTTCTTCTGACCCTCCTCTCGGAGTTAAATCTTCATTGGCAATAATATCTTCCGATGGACCTGTTATCCAATCGTCTATTGTTGCAGAAACATCTCCTACCAAAGCACCTTCGCCTTG
>JAQUYH010000024.1 GCA_028691955.1 Bacilli bacterium
AAATTATTGGAGCCGATCTGCGCTTTTTAAAAGAAGTTGGACTTACGGAACATCTATCTCCAACCCGTTCCAACGGTTTGCTTTCTGTTATCAAACAAATCAGATTTTATGCTATTGCATATAAAGCAAAGGAAGAACAAAAAAATTAGATAGTCTTGCAAAAAAACGGCAAGCACTGCATTTCGACTCCCCGGGCTGGCGCGGATATCCATCCGTGCCATTGACCACCTAATAGTTACTATCTTTTATTATCTAACTAATAGATAATGAGTACAAAACACAAATTTCGTAATCCAGCCATGAGGTAATTTTTTATGCTATTTCCAACCCCGTCCTTTTTACTAAATCAATCAAAGGAGAATCCTCATTATTATTGAACCTCAATTTTCCCACAAGATAAGGTTCAATTTTTGAATTAACTTTTTTAGTTAAACTCCAGATTTTTCCAGTCAAATAGTCATCCTCTTTTTCAACCACAATCATAACATCAATATCGCTTTCATCGGTAGCTGTATTTGACAAATAGCTACCATACAAATATGCTTTATCTATGATTATCCCCTCTGAACGTAAAACAAAAATATATTTTTTCAACATCTCTACAATCTCCTTTTTAGCCATTGTACTACATTTTCAATAATAATCAAGGGACATCGGGGCAATACGTGTTCCGTAGACAATATTCCCTCACCAGTCATGAAATTCACAGAATGTTGCAAATAGTGTTTTAACGTTCAACCCAATTTTCTATTTCAATGTCTAAGATTCGTTCGAATTCTTTCACAAAATAGCGCAGTCGTCAAGGTTTATTTCTTGAAATTTCTTTATCAGATTAAACTTCCCACGAAAAAGATGTATGCAGATATTTGTGTCCAATAAATATTTCATTCTAAACTCGCTCTGTTTGTCTTTTCAGCTCAGGAAGCTTTGATTTCATCAATTATTTCATCAGAAGTTCTTTCGTCGTCCCAAGTACCAAAAAATGTTTTGATATCAAACGACTTTATAGATTTTGTTTCGATTGACTTTGTCAGCTTTATAATCAATTTCTTTTTAGTGTTGTTGTCCAAATTCTTCAAGTAACCGAAGTACTTGTCCAAGATTTTATCTGATGTTGTGTCACATTTAAACATAAATTAAATCTGAATCAATTGCTTTCAAATATTTTTCTTTAATTCCATTTTTAGATACTAAGTCAACCTTAAATCCAACCAAGTCCTCAATCTCGTCAGCCAAATCTATAAATCGAATACCAATTTTATCCTTAAACTCAACGATAATATCTAAATCGCTATTATCATTCTGTTCTCTACGAGAATACGAACCAAAAATTGCCATAGATTTTAGAGGATAATCACGAAAAAAGGCGTTGTTTATGATTACTCAGAGTTGATTTTATTTCCTGTAATGTTTTCATAATTCAAAAGTAACGATTTTTTATGAATCAATGATGACTACTTTTGCTTTTTTTCTTTTAATCAGATGATTTCAAGTTTGTGGTCTCTTGCCATAAGCACTAACGTTTAACAGTATGAAAAGTTGCCGATTGCGGGCGATTTCCTGTCAAGTTACAAGAAAGTTGAAGCGGGCTACAAACCTTGAATAACCTACTGTCTCAGCAATTTTTTATACCACATGTTAGCATTTCGTGCTTTATTCTTTGTCTTCCTCTTTTCCTTTGATTCGTTTTATTTCTTTATCAAAATCTGAGATGTAATTTTTATCTTGAATAACTCTGTATTTCTCATACTCTTGTTCTGCTTTAAGCTTTGCTTTTAAAGCACTTATTTGTCCTTTGTCTTTCAATATTGGATAATCTGATAATTCAAGGAATTGATTGAGGAAGACAGACCAGTCTTCCATATTCGTTGGGATTTGTCTTTCTGCTCTATTTTCTGCTAAGTCAAGGTATGCTGATACAATTCTATTCAGTTCTTTAATATGTTGCTGATTGAGATAGTTTTTAGCAATAGTTACGTCGGATTTCAAAATTTTCCCTTCAGGAGCACGTTTCCAATTAGTTAAGCCCATATAAAGCTTTGTAGCATCAGCTGATGTGTAGATTATTTCGGCAGCTGTTTTACCTGATATTGCCCAATGTAATTTGTTTTGGACTGAGGCAAAAAAATCTTTGGTTATATGGTCTGATTTATCATAATCAATTGAAAGTGCATATATATCAGTAATTTTTTGGTAAAATCTTCTTTCGCTGGCTCGAATTTCTCGAATCCGTTCAAGTAATTCGTCGAAGTAGTCTTTTCCAAAGTGTTTACCTTGCTTTAATCGTTCATCGTCAATTACAAATCCTTTTATTATAAATTCTTTGAGCGTTTTAGTTGCCCATATTCTAAATTTAGTTGCTCTACTGGAATTTACTCTGTAACCAACAGCAATTATTGCATCAAGGTTATAAAATGTTGTCTTGTATTTTTTCCCATCCTCGGCAGTATGTTCCAAAATGGAACTAACTGATTTTTCTTCTAATTCTCCGCTTTGAAATATGTTTTTCAGGTGTTTTGTAATTGCAGGTCTTTGGACATCAAATAGTTCTCCAAGTTTCTTTTGTGTCATCCAAAACGTTTCACCTCTGAAGAGAACTTCTATTTTAACATTTCCGTCCTCGCTTTGATAGAATATGATTTCAGATTCTTTAGCCATTTTGTTTTCTTTCAAAAATAATCAATTCTCTTTAGTTTGAGAAGGTTTTTTTGTTGCATGAATGCTAACTC
>JAQUYH010000009.1 GCA_028691955.1 Bacilli bacterium
GAATATGTATACTATAATTAAAAATATTTTCTTTTCTATTACTTATTGTTATGATATTAGCTCCTCTTGCTTCTGTTTCTTTTAAGTTGCTAATCGTTTTTTCTAAAATTGATTCATCAGTTAATATGCCAATAACAGGCATATTTTTTTCTATTAGAGATATCGTTCCATGTTTTAATTCACCAGCTGGGTAGGCTTCACTATGAATATAAGATATTTCTTTTAGTTTAAGGGATCCTTCCATAGCTAGAGCAAAGTCTATTTTTCTTCCAATAAAGAAAATATCTTCATTTTTGTATAGTATTTTAGCTATAGCTTTATAATCAAAATTGATTAGTTTTTCCATTAACAAAGGAAGTTCTTTGATTGCTTCTTTTTCTATTTTTACTTTACCTAATTTAATGGTCAATAGTATTAATATTGCAATTTGTGCAGAATAGGCTTTAGTTGTGGCAACGGCTATCTCAGGTCCAGCATTAGTATATAAAACTGTATCAGCTCCTCTTGCTATTGAGCTATTAAAAACATTAACTATAGCTAAGGAATCTATTTTATTTTCTTTTACTAGATTTAGGCAAGCTAAGGTATCTGCAGTTTCGCCAGATTGCGAAATAAATATTACTAATTTGTTTTTAGTATTTAGTAACTTCTTATATCTATATTCACTAGCTATTTCTACATTAACAGTAATATCTGCAAATTCTTCTATCAATGATTTAGCAATAAGACCTGTATGATAAGCACTACCGCATGCTACTATATCAAATTGTTTATATTTTTTGAAAGGTATTTTATTAATTGTTTTTAGTAAAGAAGCGTTATTAAATATATTTCTAATTATTCCGGGTTGTTCGTGTATTTCTTTTAACATATAATGATCAAACCCTTTTTTATCAATGGTATTTAATTTGTAATTGCACTCTTCTATTTGCCTATTTACTTTATTTAGCTGATTGTCATAAATAGTAATTTCATCTTGTTTTAAAACACCAATATCATGGTTTTTTAAGATAATGTATTGATTGGTATTTTTGATGAAGGCACATATATCAGAAGCTAAGAAAGTCTCTGCTTTTCCTATTCCTAAAACTAAAGGACTGTCTTTTTTCATACAGTATATATTGTTTTCATTTTCAAAGAGAATACCTAAAGCATAAGAACCTGTCAAAAGTTCTTGAGCTTTTTTTAAAGAAATTATTTCGTTATTTGTTTCTTTATAGAAATTATCAATTAAAGCAGCTATTACTTCAGTATCTGTATCCGACTTAAATGTGTAACCATCTTTAATTAAATTTTGCTTTAAAAGTTCATAGTTTTCAATTATACCATTATGAACAATAGTAACTTTTCCAACTTTATGTGGGTGAGAGTTTACTATACTAGGTTTTCCATGAGTAGCCCATCTAGTATGTCCAATACCAATAAGCGAATTACTATCTTTTATTTTATTTTTTAAATCAATTATTTTTCCCACTGATTTTGTTATTTTAGTTTTATTATTTTCAATGTATGCTATACCTGCTGAATCATATCCTCTATATTCTAGATTAGAAAGAGAGTCTATCAAAACAGGGATAGCTTTTTTGTGGCCTATGTAGCCAGTTATTCCGCACATATTTTCCTCCATTATAAAAATATGTGTTAATATACTTTTTGTTGCAATGTTAATTTTGCTTTTTTTTATATATTTGTCGTCTACACTAAGTCCGTAACAGTATCCGCCGAATTCTCGATAACTATTATCCTCGTCACCTATTTAAAGGTCTGGCGCTAATTATAAATACCCTTTCTATTTATATAATTTTATTTAATTATAATATATTACTTATTATTTATCAAGAACTATATTCGTTTACAAACGAATGTTTTTATTATATAATTAAATAGGTGATAATATGCAAGTACAAGTTTTAACAGAAATCAAATCTAAAAAACTGGACAAAACGTTTACTTATAAAGTTCCTTTAGAAATGGAGGATTTAGTAAGTGTTGGACAGCGTGTATTAATACCATTTGGTTCTAAAGAGTTAGAAGGCTTTATTTTAAAAATAGAAGATGATCAAGAGTTAGATTATGAAATCAAAGATATAAAAGAATTAATTGATGATATTCCAATATTAAATGATGAAATGTTAGAACTTGGTTCGCTTTTAGCTAAAAGAACTTTTTCAAGCTTAATGTCTATTTATGAAACAATGTTACCAAAAGCGTATAAAGCTAAAAGTAATTATAAAGCAAATAAGAAATACGTTACTTATGTTGTTTTAAATAAAGAAGATAATAATGTAACAGGAAAGCAAAAAGAGATATTTGATTTAGTTAAAAATGGTAGAGTTCTAAAAAAAGAAGCACAAAATGTTTCATTGTATGCTTATAAAAAATTAAAAGAAACTGGTGTTATAAAAGAAATTGATGAAGAAGTTTATAGATTATGTGATGATAATTGTTATCAAGATAAAGACGTTGTTTTAAATGATGAACAAAATAAGATCGTAAATTTAGTCAAAGATAATTTGTGTTGTTATAAACCATATTTATTATATGGAGTAACGGGTAGTGGTAAAACAGAAGTATATATGCATATTATAAGTGAGGTTTTAAATAGTGGTAAAGAAGCTTTAATACTTGTTCCTGAGATTAGTTTAACGCCGCAACTTACAGGTGTATTTAAAGCTAGGTTTAAAAGTAATATTGCTATAATGCATTCTAGACTTAGTGATGGTGAAAGATATGATGAATATCGTAAGATTTTAAGAAGGGAAGTTAAGATAGTAATAGGAGCAAGAAGTGCTGTATTTGCTCCTTTAAATAATTTAGGAATTATTATTATTGATGAAGAGCATTCTCAAACTTATAAGCAGGAAAATAATCCTACATATAATGCTATTGATGTTGCTTTATATAGAGCAAAAAAACACGATATTCCTGTTATTATGGGAAGTGCTACACCTAGTATTGAATCTTTTACGAAGGCTAGACTAAATAAATATGAACTTTTGACTTTAAGAAATAGAGTTAATAATACTAGTCCTAAGGTTCATATTGTTGATATGCAAAAGGAATCTAAAAAAGGTAATAAATTGATATCTAAAGAGCTATTAAGTTCTATTAGTGATAGGTTAGATAAAAAGGAACAAGTAATTTTACTTTTAAATAGAAGAGGATACAATACTATAACTACTTGTCATGATTGTGGTTATGTTGATAAGTGCCCTAATTGTGATATTCCTTTGATTTATCATAAGTCTTCTAATACAATGAGATGTCACTATTGTGGCTATGGAGCAAGAGTTTTAACAGTCTGCCCAGAATGCAATAGTAAAAATATAAATATGTATGGAATTGGAACACAAAAGTTGGAAGAAGAAATTAAAAAGTTATTTCCTAATTCTTCTGTTGTAAGAATGGATGTTGACTCTACTAGTAAAAAGGGTATGCATGAGAAAATAATTAATGATTTTAGAGATAAAAAATATGATATTTTAATTGGAACACAGATGATAGCTAAAGGGTTGGATTTTGATAATGTTACTTTAGTTGGTGTGATAAATGGTGATGCTAGTTTGAATATTCCTGATTTTAGGAGTTCTGAGAGGACTTTTCAGTTACTTAATCAGGTGTGTGGTAGAACGGGTAGAAGTGATAAGGAGGGTGTTGCTTTTATTCAAAGTTTTAATACTGATCACTATAGTATTAGATTTGCTGCAAGTAATGATTATGAATCTTTTTATAATTATGAAATGAATATTAGAAAAAAATTAAAATATCCTCCGTTTTTGAATTTAGCTTTGATCAAGTTTAAAGGAAAAGATTATGATTTAGTTAGTGTAGAAGCTAATAAAGTTAAAAGTTATTTTGATGGTAAGAGCAATATTCAATTATTAGGGCCAACAAGTGCTAGTATGCTTAAGGTAAATAACGTTTATAATATACAAATTATAATAAAGTATAGAAGTTTTAAGGATATAGATAGTGATTTATTATATGTTTATAATAAGTATAAAGCTAATAATAAAGTAAATGTTGATATTGATATTAACCCTGTTAAAATTTAATTGTTTGTGATATTATGGATATGGTGATAAAAATGAATATAGAAGATATAAAAGTAAATAAAAAAATTAAAGTTGTTTTTATGGGAACACCTGAGTTTGCTGTTCCTATTTTAGAAGAATTGATTAATAATTATGATGTTAGAGGCGTTATTACGCAACCAGATAAACCTTTTGGACGTGATGGTAAGTTAGCTAGTCCTCCTGTTAAAAAGATAGCTAGTGCTAATAATATATTGGTTTTTCAACCTTTAAAAGTAGGGGATATTTTAGAAGATATTAAAGGACTTGATATTGATATAATTGTGACTTGCGCTTATGGTCAAATTGTTCCTAGTTCAATTCTTAATTTACCTAGACTGGGATGTATTAATGTACATGCTTCTTTGTTACCTAAGTTAAGAGGTGGAGCTCCTATTCATAGAGCTATTATAGAAGGGCACTCTAAAACAGGTATTACTATTATGTATATGAATGAAAAAATGGATGCTGGAGATATTATCGCGCAAGAAGAAATGCCTATTTTAGAAAATGATACGGCTTCTTCTATGCATGATAAGTTAAGTAATTTAGGGGCTAGTTTATTAATTAAAACTCTACCTAGTATAATTGACGAGACTAATGAGAGAATTAAGCAAGATTCATCATTAGTTACATATGCATTTAATATTAAAAGAGAAGATGAAAAATTAGATTTTTCTAAAACGGCAAGAGAGATTTATAACCAAGTAAGAGGACTTAATTCATGGCCTGGAGCATATTGTTTATTTGAAGGAAAAGTTCTTAAAGTTTGGGAATGTCGTGTTACTAATAATTATTTTCCTGAGAAGTTTGACGGACAAATTACTAATATATATGATGACGGTATTGGAGTTAAGGTGTCTAATGGCGAAGTAGTACTTACTTTAATTCAATTAGAAGGTAAGACTAAAATGCCAGCTAGTCAATTTGTAAATGGTATTAATAATAATGGTGATTTGATAGGAAAAGTATTGGATTAAAAAAAGAACAGTTGTTCTTTTTTAGTTTGTATTAATGATTTTATTTTTTAAATCGGTTTTTCTAATCATTTCGCTATTATTTTCAATGCTATGAATAAAAGCACTTTTACTTCCAACTAAGAATAGTTTCTTTTTAGCTCTAGTAATTCCTGTATATATTAGTTTTCTATAAAGCATTCTATTATAAGCGCTAGTAATAGGAATAATAACATTATCAAATTCACTACCTTGTGATTTATGAATACTTATAATAAAACCATGTTTGATTTTATTTAAGTCTTTTGGCTCATATGTTATAACGTTTGTTTCAAAATCAATATCTAAAAATATCTTTTTTTCTTTATAGTAAATATCTTTAACTACTCCTATATCGCCATTAAAGACGTTGTCATCAGGCATATTTTCAAGTTGTAGTACTTTATCGTTTACTCTAAATGTAACATCGCCATAAACATATTCTTTTTTATTATTCTCACTGGGATTAAATATATTTTGTAAAATAATATTTAGATTATCAATACCGTTTTCTCCTTTATACATAGGAGCTAAAAATTGAATGTTTTTATATTTTTTTTCTTTTAATTTAATAGCTAAAGCTTTAATGGTCTCTCTTAATTCAAGATTAGTGCATTCTAAAAAGTTATAATCATTATGCTTTTTTAAAAAATTATCGGATAAATTGTTATCTTTTATTTCTTTAGCTAAAATGTTTATATAAGAGTTTTCATCTTGCCTATATAATAAATCTAAAACAACAGTATTTATTTTATTTGATTCAATTAAGTCTTTTAATATTTGTCCTGGACCAACACTTGGTAGCTGATTATAGTCACCAACTAAAATAAGCTTTACATTACTATTTAAACCAGCTAGTAAACTGCTTAATAAATTGATATCTATCATACTTACTTCATCAACTATAATCAATTTGTGCATAGCTTTATTGTATTCATTAATGGCAAAACTATTGTTTTCTTTATTCCACTTTAAGTATCTATGGATAGTGTAACTAGGTAAGTTAGTTGCTTCACTCATCCTTTTACTAGCTCTACCTGTTGGAGCGAGTAGAGCAATTTCTTCTGTTACTTCTTTAGCTCCTATATTATTTATTATTTGATATAAAGATGTAATTGCTTTAATGATGGTTGTTTTACCAGTTCCAGGTCCTCCTGTTATGATTAATAAGTTTTCTGTTAATGCTTTTTTGATGGCTTCTATTTGTTTGTCATTATAATTAATATTAAGTTTTTCTTCTAAGTCTTTAATATAGAAATCTAGGTTTTTATATTTTATTTGATCATTATGAAGAAGTCTTCCTATTTTAGAAACGATTTCTTTTTGATTTTCATACATATAATATAGGTAATATTTAGAATCATCATTGTATAGTTTCTTTTCATTGATTAAAGAATATAAATAGTTATTAAATTCATCAAATTCAAACTCATGGTTTAAATATTTACAAGTTGTATTATAAATGTCTTCATATTCTAAGTATGTGTTTCCTGTTTCGTATATTAGTTTATTAAAAAGATATATAATTAAGGCTTTTATTCTTCTAGAATCTAATAAATCAAAGTCTAGAGTTTTAGCTATTGAATCTATTTTGTTAAAACTAATTTCGGCTTCTTCTACTAAATCATAGATGTTTGTTTTTACTTTATCTATAGTATTATCTTTATATTTGTTGTATATAGTTAAAGCATCTTTTAAAGTAAAACCCATATCTGTTAAGTAAATAATGGTTTCATGGCTTTCAGTGTATTTATTTAAGGTATTATAAATTAGTTTCATTTTGTCTTCACTTAGTTTGGGGATTCGATATAGACAATTTTGATTTTCTAATATTTCATTTAAAGCATTTTCTCCTAATATTTTAACTATTTTTTTTGCTATGGCTTTACCAACGCCTTTAAATAAATCACTACTTAGAAATTCAATAATTCCGTCTTCATCACTTGGTAGTATTTTTTTATATTCATTTACGCTATATTGATATCCATATTTTGGATGATTAATTAGTTCTCCTTTTAGGATATACATATCTTCTTCATTTAAATCACAGAAGTAGCCTGTAAATGTTATTGTTTTGGATTCCATATCTTTTAATATATCATTATCGGTTTCTGAAATCTTTAATATGCCTACAGTATAGCCTTTATCTGTCTTATATATTGCTCTTTTAAATGTTCCTTTTATATAGCTCATACTTTTCACCTTAGTTAAGTATACTATATAAAACAGATGTTTGCAAGAAAACTTACAAATAGAGTAGACAAAATGATAAAAATAGTTTATACTTGTATAGTTAAATTCAAAATTAAAAAGAAAGGAGAATTTTTTTGAAAAATAATGATGACACCAAGATATTTGCTCTTGGTGGGTTATGTGAAGTCGGTAAAAATATGTATTGTGTAATGCATAAAGACGAAATTATTATAACGGATGCAGGTGTTATATTTCCTGAAAGTGATTTACTTGGTATTGATTATGTTATACCTGATTATACTTTTTTAAAGCAAAATCAAAGCAAGATTAAAGCTTTGGTTATCACACATGGACATGAAGACCATATAGGAGGGATTCCGTATTTACTTCAAACAGTAGATATACCTTTTATATATGCTCCAAGACAAGCTGTAGGCTTGATTAGAAGAAAACTAGCTGACCGTAATGTTAAATATAGTAAGTTAGTTATATATGATGAAAGTACGGTTTTAAAGTTTCATCATATGAAGGTGGAATTTTTTAGAACAACACATTCTATTCCTGATTCGCATGGAATATGTATAACAACACCTAATGGTGTGATAGTAACTACGGGGGACTTTAAGTTTGATTTAACGCCTATTGGCCCTGTAGCTGATATTCATAAAATGGCTGAAATTGGAAGTAGAGGAGTTACTTTATTATTAAGTGATAGTACTAATGCTTTGAATTCTGGATTTTCGATGAGTGAATCTAAAGTAGATGCGGCTTTATCTAATATATTTATGAAACATAAAGGTAGAATTATTATTGCTACTTTTGCATCTAATATTTATAGACTTAAACATATTGTTGATACTTGTAAAAGAAATAATCGTAAGATTTTAACTTTTGGAAGAAGTATGGTCAACAATATAGAGATTTCTATTGAAGGCGGATATATTACTAATAAAGAAATTTTTATTACTAATGAGGAAGCTAAAAAATTAACTGATGATCAAATTTGCATTTTGTGTACAGGAAGTCAAGGAGAACCTTTAGCGGCTTTATCTAGAATAGCTAATGGAAGTGATAGACAAATTAAGTTACAAGATGATGATTTAGTAATATTTTCATCTTCAACAATTCCAGGAAATGCTTTAAGTGTTTCTAAAACTATTAATAAGTTATATTTAAGGGGAGTAGAGGTTTATACTAATACTTTACTTAAAGATATTCATACGTCAGGTCATGCGAGTGAAGAAGAGCTTAAATTAATGTTAAGATTAATCAATCCTAAGTATTTTATGCCTTTTCACGGTGAATATCGTATGCTTAAAAAACATGCTGATATAGGAGTTCTTTGTGGTATTCCAAAAGATAACACTTTTGTTTTATCAAATGGCGAAGTGCTTTCTATGCATAATGGGGTTGTTACTAGAGAAGGTAATGTACAAGCAGGTGATGTTTACGTAGATGGTAATAGAATTGGTGAAGTATCTGGAGCTGTTATGAAAGATAGAAAAGTAATGGCTAATGATGGTATAGTAGTTGCTATAGTAAATATGGATGCTAATCATAAGATGCATGGTAAGCCTAATATAATGACTAGAGGCTTTGTATTAGTAAATGAAAACCAAATATTAATAAATGATTTAGAGAATTTAACAGTTAAATCTGTAACTAATTTAAAATGGAATAATTATGTAGATTTAAAAAACAATATTATAAGTGATTTATACCCTTATATTTTTGATAAGACTGGAAGAAAACCACTTATTTTACCGATTGTTATGGACATAAAAAAATAATTTTATGTCTTTTTTTGTTGAAATAAAATAAATTTAATTATATAATCAATTATAGGAGGGTAATCTTGTAGTATGGGGGATAATATTGAGACTCTTTTAAGAAGGAAAGGGCTTTTGACATGTTGGATTGAAGAAAGAACTAAGCTTGTTTTAAATGATAGTATTTCAGAAGTTGAACTTGATAAAATAAGAATAGAACTTTTGTCATTTGGAATGTGTTTGGATTTTATAAATCAAGAAATTTGTAAGATTGATAGCGTTAAATGTAGTCACTTATTTGTTTTAGATGGCAGAAATAAAGGGCGAATTGAATGTTTGAAATGCGGTATTAGCAATGATGGGCTTAGTCACCATGTTTTACCAATTGATAGTAGTCAAATTAAACAATTATTTAATGATATTAAAATTCATGAGCATTGTCTTAGGGTTGATGGTAAAGCTGAACTTAATTTTGATTTGGTTTTTGCTATATATTGTAAACTTATTAGTAAATTTCCTGGAATTATTGATGATGATTTGCAACATTATATAGAAGCAGCTTATTATCATAGTATGAATAATAAAGTGCCAGCTAGTAGAGAAAAAAGACTTGGTTTAGGTAAAAGATAATAAGGGAATTTATTGCTTAAGTAGTAGTAGGGGGAATCATGAGTAGTAAAAATGTTTTTTTATTAATATCTGCTTTATTTAATAAAGCACAAGAAAAACGTAGAAAAAGGAAAGAAGAAAAATTAGTTTCTTTATTAGAATGTGATCATTTATGGCTTGTTGATGTTGATAAGTTTGCAACAATAGACAATGAAAAAAAATTTTGTGTTAAATGCGGTTTATATATTGATTATGGTCAAGGAATATGTGTTGATTGTCATGGAATAGTTAATTGTTTAGATGATATTTTTTTAAGTAAACTTAAGAGTGGAGTTGCCTTATCGAGAGTATATAATCAAAGAGTGAGCCTTGATTTATCAACTTGCTTTCATATAAGGGATAGAATATTAATGAAAAATCCTGATATTGATGATGATATATTAGTTAGCTATTTTTTGGCAGCGTGTCATAATATAGAAACTAGGGGAACTGAAACGGAAAGAAAAAATAGGGCAAAAAGATTGGGTATTGATCATAGACATTTAAAAATAAGCTGTAATTAAAAAGATGGTTATTTACCATCTTTTATTATGTTATAAATTTCTTCTGCTTGTAGCTTTTCTAAAGAACACTTGTATACTGGTTTTAAGTGAACGTGAAAATGTTTTACTTCTTGAATTATTCCATTGTTTTGGACTAGTGTTAAACCATCAATATTAAGTTTCTCTTCTAAAATATTTTTAACACTTTTAATAGCTATAAGCATTTTACTAAAAGTATTTTTATCCATTTCATTGATATCTAAGATATGTTTTTTGGGAATAAGTAGTGTATGTCCATTAACGTCAGGATTAATGTCTAAAAATCCTAAAAAGAACTCATCTTCGTAGATTTTAAAACAAGGTATTTCATTATTAATTATTTTACAAAATATGCAATTCATATATGCCTCCTGATATTAATTATACAATAAAATTTTAAATATATAAACTATACCTTTTAATTAAAATGAAAATCTGTTAAAATACTTATGGGGATGATTGTATGCACATTTTAAAAATAAATGATTTAAAAGTTAGTATAGATAATAAAATTATATTAGACGGTTTTAATTTAACTATTAAAAGTGGCGAAATTCACGCTATTATGGGGCCTAATGGAGTTGGTAAATCAACTTTAGCTAAGGTTATTATGGGTGACGATAATTATAAAATAATTAGTGGAGAAATACTTTTTGATGACGTATTAATTAATAATTTAAAAGTTAACGAAAGAGCTAATTTAGGAATGTTTTTAGGAATGCAAATGCCTTTAGAAATAGAAGGAGTTAGTAATGCTGATTTTTTAAGAACGGCTATTTCTAGTAAAGAAAAAGAAACATTTAAATTAATGAGTTTTATTAAAGAGTTGAATCAAAATGTGGAAAAGCTTGATATGGATAAGGAAATGATACATAGAGGTATTAATCAGGGATTTTCTGGTGGTGAGCGTAAGAAAAATGAGATACTTCAAATGTATATGTTAAAGCCTAATTTTGTTATGTTAGATGAAATTGATTCAGGGCTTGATGTTGATAGTTTAAAAATTGTTGGAACTTCGGTTATGAATTATTTTGAATTATATAAACCGTCTATTTTGTTAATAACGCATTATCAAAGATTACTAGATTATATTAAACCTACTCATGTTCATATAATTAAAAAGGGAAGAATTGTAAAAAGCGGTGGATCTGAGTTAGTCTCTCTTATAGAAGAAAAAGGTTATAATTATTTTGACGAGGCAATAGATGAATAAGCTAGTAATTAAAGATAATATAACAAGTGATTTTAATGATAGTTTATATATAAAGACTTATGATAATGAGTGTATTAAAAAAATAACAGTAGATGTTTTAAAAAAAACAAAACTTTATATAGAATTAGATGTAAGTGATTCTAAAATTAATGTTGAGATTAATGTTAAAAAGAATGTTGATTTTAAGTTGTTTGAAATTAAAAAAGGTGAAAGACTTAAAATTCAGTATGTTTATAATTTAGAAGAAAAAGCAAAAATGTTTGTTTTTAAGTTTAATAATACATCTTTAATTAAAGAAAGAAGTATATTTAATTTAAATGAAAAAGCTAAATTAGAATATAATTTTAAAACAATTGTTACTACTTTAGAAGAGTATGATTATTTAGTAAATCATAAAGGTATTAAATCTAAAAGTGATTTATATTTAAATGGTGTATCTAAAGAAGAAGGAAAATTATCTTTTAATATAACTGGTGAAGTTTTAAAATATATTACAGGCTGTGAGATAAATGAAGAGTCTAGAATTATTACTTTAAATGATAATGAATGTATTATAAAACCTAATTTGTTAATTGAGGAATACGATGTTATAGCTAATCATTCGTCTTTAATTGGTGGGTTTAGTAATGAAGAATTATTTTATTTAATGAGTAGAGGAATAAGTGAAGATGAGGCTACTTATTTACTTATTAAGGGATTTTTATTAAGTAATATTGAAGTATTTAAAGGCAAAAAAGGTATGATTGAAAAGATAATAAATAAATATTGGAGGTGACGCTATGCATAGAGAAGATTTTAGTATGTTAGATGGTAATTTGATTTATTTTGATAATGGAGCTACTACTTTAAAACCTAAGGTAATTATGGAGCCAATTCATGAATATTATAATACTTATACAGCTAGTGCTCATAGAGGAGACTATGATAATAGTTTAATAGTTGATACTAATTATGAAGAGGTTAGAACTTTAGTAAAAGATTTTATTGGAGCTTCTAGTGAAAAAGAAATAGTTTATACAAGTGGAACAACGGATTCTATTAATAAAATTGTTTTTGGATTTTTTAAAAATTATTTAGTTAAAGGTGACGAAGTTTTATTAACTAAATCTGAACACGCTTCTAATGTTTTGCCTTGGTTTTTACTTCAAAAGGAAATTGGAATTAAAGTTAATTTTATAGAGTTAGATAATGATCATAAAGTAACTTTAGACAATGTTAGAAAGTCTATTAATAGTAATACTAAAGTTATTAGTATAGCTCATGTTACTAATGTAATAGGAGATGTTCGTGATATTAAATCAATAACTAACTTAGCTCATCAAAATAATATCTTAGTATTAGTTGATGGAGCGCAAAGCGTTCCTCATATTAAAGTAGATGTAGTGGATGCTGATATTGATTTTATGGCTTTTTCAGCTCATAAGATGTGTGGACCTACTGGAGTGGGGATTCTTTATGGAAAAAAGGATTTACTAGATAAAACGACACCTATTATTGTAGGTGGAGGAATGAATAATTTCTTTGATATTGATGGCTCTTATGAGTTTAGAGAAACACCTAATAAGTTTGAAGCAGGAACACCTAATATTGAAGGCGTTATTGCTTTTGGTAGAATAATTAAATATTTGAATTCTATTGGAATTTCTAATATCTATAATTATGAACTGGAACTTAGAGAATATGCAGTTAATAAATTAAAAGAAATTGAAAATATTGTTATATATAATTCTAATAGTGATAGCGGTGTGATTGCTTTTAATTATAAGGATATTTTTGCTCAAGATTTGGCTATTTATTTAAATAAATATCGTATATGTGTAAGAGCAGGAAATCATTGCGCGAAGATATTGAAGGAAGAACTTGGCGTTAAAAATACTTGTCGTATTAGCTTGTATTTTTATAATACTAAGGAAGAAGTAGACTATTTAGTTAAAGTTTTAACTAATTCTAATATAAAAGAAGAATTGTTTTAAAGGGGCATTTATGATTAAAAAAATAATGATGAAATATGAAGAAATTATTAAATATGTGATAGCTGGAGTTTGTACTACTATTGTTAGTTTACTTGTTTATAATTTACTTAGAAATATTAATGTAGATTATCAAGTATCTAATGTTATTTCTTGGATATGTGCGGTGACATTTGCTTATTTTATTAATAAGTATTATGTATTCAAAAATAAAGAAAAAAGTTTAATAGAGTTTTTTAATTTTGTTAAATATAGAATTCTTTCTTTAGGCATTGAAATAGGTAGTATGTTTATATTAGTTAGTATGCTATCTATAAATGATCGTATATCTAAATTAATAGTACAAGTAATAGTTCAAGTGTTAAATTATGTGTTTAGTAAGTTATTTGTATTTAAAAAGAAGATATGATATTATAGATTTATTATTTTTAAGGGGGATTTATGGCAAAATTAACGATTGCAAGTGTTGAAATGTTAGAACGTACTAATGTTATTTTATCAAAGAATGGTTATAATTTAAGTAAAGCTTATATAACAGATTTTGCTCGTACTTTAGGTGGTAAAGGATATGGAGCAAGTCCTTTTGCTGAGGTAAATAATAGTCTTTTGCTAGGAACTTATTTTGCAGTTGACTCTTACGGTTATTCTGTTGTGATTGATGAAAATGGATTTGTTAAGAGTATACCGCAGTGTTTTGAAACGACTGTTGGTGTAAGACCGGCTATTTTATTAAATGATTTAGAAAAAGAAAAGTTAAAAGGGAAAGAAACTTTTGTCTATTATGAGTCTTATCCAATGTCAGCTGTAGATGAGACCATAAGTAAAGAATTAAATTATCGTTATCTTTCTAGTAATTTAATTTATAAGGGAAAAACATTTTATATTCCAGAAGGTAAAGGTATTTTGGCATCAGTTCCTTTATCTATATATGAGTATAATGGTAGTAAATATATTTGTGTTCCGTTTAATACTAATTTAGGTAATAAACAGTGTTTAACGAATGGTTTGATTTATGATAAAGGAGACTCTGTTTGGATAAAGGTAGAAATGATTCCATGGATTGTAGATGCTGCAAATGGATATATGTTAAGTGAGAAGATTTTATTCTCAGGTTTAAATTTTAATGAAACAAAAGTCCAAGCAAACCTATTCGATGGTTCAGCAATAAGAAGATTAGAAGAGTCAAATATAGATAAATTTTTACAAAATAGTTTTTTGCCTAATGTTGATTTAGTATCAGATGATGTAGTTTCAAAAGTTTATGTAAAACAATAATTTTTGTTTTGCTTTTTTTATGCTATAATATTTTTAAGAAGAGTGATGGATATGGAATGGATTAAAAAGCATTGTAATTTTATTATTGTAATTTCAATTATAATTGTTATAGTTTCTTTTATGCTGATTATATATTTTTATAAAAGAGGCAGCTTTACTCCGGAAGAAGAAGTAAAGGATAAAGGTTTTTACTATAACTTGATTGAAGAGGTTAATAGAGAAACAGAAGAAAATGTTAATTATTTAATAAGCCCATTATCAGTTGGTAATGTTTTATCTGTTTTAAGAGATGGGGCTAGTGGTGTTACATACGATGAACTTAATAATGCTTTAAAGAGTCAAACGTTTATTAAGAATATAAATGTTAATGATAAAATAAGTATAGCTAATGCTTTATTTATTAATAATGCTTTTAAAGATTTAATTAGTAATAGTTATATAGATAAAATAGAAAATAACTATAATAGTGATGCTATATTTGATGATATGCAAAACCCTGATGTGATAAACAATTGGGTTGATGATAAAACTTATGGGATGATACCTAATTTAGTAGATGAAATATCAAATGATTTTGTTATGGGAATTGTTAATGCTATCGCACTTGATGTTAATTGGAAGGAATCTTTTAATTGTAATTTCACAAAAGATGAAGATTTTACTAAAGTTGATGGAAATAATATAGAAGTATCAATGATGTATGAACCTGATAGAGATGGTGATTTATCTTATATTGAAAGTGATAAAGCAGTTGGAATAATTAAACCCTATGCTACTTATGATGGGGTTGATTTAGAATATGTTGCAATACTTCCTAATGATAATGTGTTTGATTATGTAAACCAATTTGATGAGAATGAATTTAAAACTTTAATGGATAGTGAAGTGAGCTCTTCTAGCAGTATTCATATTGATTTATCTTTGCCAAAATATTCGTATGATTATAATATGGCTAAGTTTAAAACAGTTTTGTCTCATTTAGGTCTTAACAGTATGTTTGATGTTAATTTAGCTGACTTTAGTTTGATGACAGGTGGCGTTAGTACTTTGTTTGTTGAAGATGCTATTCATAAGACTAAAATAGAATTAAATGAGATGGGGACTAAAGCAGCAGCAGCAACTTATGTTAGTTTGGATTTAAAGACAATTGAATCTCCTGAATATTACAAAACAATTAGTGTTACTTTTAACAAACCTTTTGTATATTTAATTAAAGAAAAAGATAGTAATGATATTATTTTCTTTGGTGTAGTATATGCTCCAGAAAGTGAAGATAATACTTGTAGTTAGGGGGTATTATGGCTAGTAATTTACGCTTTTTAAAAGAATGCCGAAAATTAGTGTATAGTTGTAGTGATGAAGTAAGAAATTATTATTGTATTTTTTTCTGTACTGATTTTGATAGTTCTATACAAAAAAAGTATGATGATATATTGAAACAAGCATTAGAAGGTAAGGACTTATCCTTGATTGATGCTGTTTCAATTATTAGAACAATATTTAGAAATTTTGGTGAGCAAACAATATCTATACAAATAAAAAAAGAAACTCAGATTGAAGAGGTTAAATATGGTTTTGGTAGATTAACATATTATAAATTAAAAGGTGATAATATTGCTATTTTATATCAAGATCATGAAGCCGTTAGAGATTCTATAAATGGTGATGAGCATACTAAAGATAGACTTGAATATCGTTTGAGTGCATATTTAAAGCGCCTTTCAGGGGTAAAACCTATTTCTTTTGAAGAACGTATGTCTAAAGTTTGTTTTATTTATTATTGGTTTTATAAATCAATACCTGATTTTTCTAGTACGAGTGAAAGAAAAAAAGCTAATTTTTTATTTCTGCTTCTTAGTAAAATAGGTATTATTATTGATGGCAATATAGTGTTTGAAAGAATAGATCATGATCATTTTGAATCGTCATATTTAAATGGCATAATTAATAAAATAGCTTGTTTGTCTTTTGTTGAGCCAGTAGATGAAATGAATTGTATTTGTTCTTCACTTGATAAATATAAACCTATTTTACTTAGATTATCAGAAGTGGTTAGTGAAGTTTTATCTTTAAAAACAGGTACTGATGAAATTATTAGACTTTTATATTTAAATAAGTTGTCAGTAGATGATATGGTTGATGATCCTATTGCTAATTTTCATAGATTATTTGGTAATCAATTGACAAAAAAAGGAGAAAATGCTAAAATTTCTAGTAGTAGTGATGACGAGTAGCTAAGTAGTTATTTATAAGCTTTTAGAGAGGAATTATTTTGCTGAAATTAATTCTAAGATGTTATAAATAATGAATTTCAATACTTTGAGCTTAACTTAATTGTTACGTATTAAATGCGTTAAATTTTAAAGAGCCATATTTGATGGAATTTGGGTGGTACCGCGGATTTTACAGTAATTCGTCCCTTGTGGATGTTTACTGTTTTTTTATAGGAGGAAATATGTTGGAAGAAATAGCTAAAATAAAAGAAGAATTAAATAGTAAAATGAGTGTGAATTCTTTAAAGGAACTTAATGATTTAAGAGTGGAATATTTAGGCAAAAAAGGACCTGTTTCATCTCTTTTAAGTCAAATGGGTAGTTTATCTATTGAAGATAAAAAAGAATTTGGTAAATTAGTAAATGATTTAAAAAATGAAATTACTACTTTAATTGATGAAAAAAAGATTAGTTTAGAAAATGATATGATTGATAAAAAATTAGAAGAGGAATCTATTGATATAAGTTTGCCTGCTACTAAAATGAGCGTAGGTAGTCCTAATATTTTAGAAAAATTAATTGAAGAGGTAGAAGAGTTAATGATGAGTATGGGCTATGATGTTGTTGAGGGGCCTGAAGTTGAAAAGGATTTATATAATTTTGAACTTTTAAATTTACCTCAAGGTCATCCAGCAAGAGATGCTCAAGATACTTTCTATGTTAAAGGTGAAGAGATTTTACTTAGAAGTCAAACTTCTCCTGTTCAAGTAAGAACAATGCTTGCTAATCTTGAAAAAACACCTATTCGTATTATTTGTCCCGGTAAGACATATAGAAGAGATGATGATGATGCTACTCATTCTCATCAATTTACTCAAATTGAAGGATTATTAGTTGATAAGAATGTTTCTTTAGCGAATTTAAAAGCTACTTTTGATGTTATTGCTAAAAAGTTGTTTGGAAGTGATAGAGATACTAGATTTAGACCTAGTTTTTATCCATTTACTGAGCCTTCAGTAGAACTTGATATTAGTTGTTTTAATTGTGGCGGAAATGGTTGTAATATTTGTAAGGGAACTGGCTGGATAACAGTTGGTGGAGCTGGTATGGTTCACCCTAATGTACTTAAAAATTGTGGTTATGATCCAGAGATATTTACAGGTTTTGCTTTTGGATTTGGAGCGGAGAGACTTGCAATGCTTAAGTATGGTATAACGGACATTAGAACTTTTTATACAAATGATTTAAGAAATTCTAATATATATGATAGAAGGGATGTGTAATAATGAAAATAAGTACTAATTGGATTAAAGATTATGTTGATATTGATGAAGATCTACGCTCTTTAGCTAATAAGGTAACAGTAGCTGGAGTTAATATTGAAAAAGTAGAGTCTTTTGAAATTAATAATTTAGTTGTTGGGCTTATAACAGAAGTTAATAATCATCCTGATTCTGATCATCTGCACTTACTTAAAGTAGATGTGGGAGATGAAGTATTAGATATTGTATGTGGAGCAAGTAATGTTTTAGTTAATAAAAAGGTTATTGTAGCTAAAGTAGGAGCTATCTTACCAGGTGATTTTGAAATCAAACAAAGTACAATTAGAGGACAAATTTCTAACGGAATGGTATGTGCTTTATTTGAGCTTGGCATAGAAGAAAAAACAGATGAAAATTATAATAAAGGTATAGCTATATTAGATGATAGTGCGCCTGTTGGCGGATATGCTTTAGAATATTTGGGATTAGATGATACTGTTTACACGCTAGATTTAAATCCTAATAGAAATGATTGTTTAAGTCATTTGGGATTTGCTTATGAAGTTGCTTCTGTTACGGGTAAGAAAGTAAGAATGCCAGAAGTAGGTTATACTGAAATAGATGAAGAAATGAATTTAGATTTAAGTGTTGTAACTGATAATTGTTATATGTATGACACTAAAGTAGTAAAGGATGTTGTTATAAAGGAAAGCCCAATGTTCATTCAAAATAGACTAAAGAGTGCTGGCATGCGCCCAATTAACAATGTTGTAGATATATCTAATTATATAATGCTTGAATATGGTCAACCTTTGCACTTCTTTGATTATGATAAGTTAAGTAATAATATTAAAGTAAGAATGGCTTATGATAATGAAAAGACTTATACTTTGGATAAAAAGGAACGCATTTTAAACTCTAAAGATATTGTTATTACATCAAATGATAAAATAGTAGCTATTGCTGGTGTGATGGGTGGACTAGATAGTAGTGTTACAGGTAATACTAGAAATATATTAATTGAATCAGCTATATTTAATCCATATAATATTAGATATACTTCTATTAATTTAGATTTAAGAAGTGAAGCTTCTTTAAGACTTGAGAAAGTATTAAATTATGAATATACTAATTTGGCTTTAAAAAGAGCTTGTTATTTACTTAATAAATATGCAAGTGGTCAAGTTCTTAAAGGTGAAGTATGTTATTCTAAAGTAAATACTGAAAGTAAGAAGGTAAGTCTTAGTTTAAATGATATTAATTCATTATTAGGAATGAATTTAACTGATGATGATGTCAAAGTATCTTTAAATAATTTGCAGTTTGATTATGTTATGGAAAATGATAATTATGTTGTAACAATACCTAATAGAAGAATGGATATTGAAACTAATAAAGCTGATATGGTTGAAGAGATTGGAAGACTTTATGGCTATGATAAAATTGAAAATATTTTGCCAGTTAGTCCTACTAAACCAGGAAGTTATATCGGTAATACTTTAGTTAGAAAACAAGTTAGTAAACGTCTTAGAAGTTTAGGGTTAAATGAATGTCGCACTTATACTTTAGAGGGAACAAATAATTTATTTAATTATAATTTTGGCGAAAATATTAATTTATTAAAACCAATGAGTGAAGATAAAAAAATAATAAGACAATCTATATTGCCAGCTTTATTAAATGTTTATAACTTCAATAAAACTAGGGGTATGAAAGATGTAATGATTTATGAAATATCTAATGTTTATAGTAATGAAATGGATGAGGAAGTAAAGATTGCTATTTTAATGAAAGGTAATTATATAGTTAATAATTGGCAAAATAATAAAATAGAAGCTGATTTTTATACTTTGAAAGGTATAGTATCTAATTTGCTTGATTATTTAGGTTTTAAAAACAGGTATTCATTTATTAAAAAAGAAATAAATGATATGCATAAAGGAATATGTGCGGAAGTTTTATTAGATAGAGAACCTATTGGATTTCTAGGCAAAACTGACCCTCGTGTAAGTGATGTTTTTGTATCTGAATTATCTTTGAGTAAATTAATGAGCAAGAATGTTAAACCGATTAAACATAAAGAAGTTTCAAAATATCCATCTATAACTAAAGACTTAGCGTTTGTTATGAATAAAAATATTGCAAGCAGTGATGTTTATGATATTTTAAGAAGAGTAGGTGGAAGATTAGTTACTAATATTGATGTTTTTGATGTTTATGAAGGAGATAATGTTGGAACGGATATGAAGTCTATTGCTTATACTATTACTTTTCAAGATGATAGTAAAACATTAACTGATGTTGAAGTAATGGACGTATTTAATAAGATTATTAGTGAAGTTACTAATAAATTAGGAGTAGAATTAAGAGACAAGTAGTATGTATAAATTATATAATGAAAAAAGGTGTAAAACGGTTATACCTGGCGATGATAGTCGCTTTTTTCTTCAAAATTTTATTTTTCAAAAATATTTTTTTAAGTCTAAGAATAAGTTATCATGCTTAAGAGAGCTTTTAGCAGCTAAGATAGCAGATAAATTAGGTCTTGAGCACATAGAGTATAAGCTTGCTTGTTATAATGGAATTTATGGACTTCTTTCCAAAAGTTTTTTTAAACGAGGCTATGATTATTTATCGCTTAATGATCTTGTAATAAGTTATACAGATAGGCGCGATGATTTTGATACTAATGCTATTGAAATATATTTTATGACAATTCAAAAACAATTTTATCTTATTCCTAATTTTCAAAAGTATTTTGAAAAATTTAAAAATGATTTTCTTAATATGATTTTGTTTGATATGATTATTGGAAATTGGGATAGACATTTAAATAATGTTATAATTGAATATAATTCAAAAAAGTTTAGAATGATCCCTATTTTTGATAATGATCATGGATTTGAATCTTTTAATAAAACTGATATTCATACGTTAGATAGTAGTTTTTTCGAAAATGCAGAGGTCTTAAAGATGTTGATTAAAGCTTATCCAGATTTAAAGGAAAGAATGGCTTCTTTTTTAAAAATTGTAGATTGTGAATGTTTTTCTTCAATATTAAGGGCATTACTAAAGGAAAATATTACTTATTTTTCTAAAGATGATATATCAGGAATCTTTGATAGTTTTGTTAATGGTTATGTATCTATAAAAGATTGTATAGATTCATATGAATGCAAAAGAAGCAAGTAAAGTTTTACTTGTTTTTTTTTGATGTTTTGTTATAATAGTTTAATTAAAGGAGATTCTATGAAATTAACAATGATTAATGATGCATATAGTTTTGAAAATAGAGTAACATTATGTGAAGATATGTTTGGGAAGAGATATATTATGAAAGCTTCAAGTATTGATGCAATGATACGTGAACTTTTAGCAGATTATATAGCTACATTACTAAATCTTAATCATGTTAATTATTTTAGATATAAAAAAGGATTACTTTCACCTGATTTTAGAAAACCTAATACTGTTACTAAAAGTGGCAGAAAGTTTATTAGTGATATACCAGAAAATGTTATTGAAAGTAAAAGATATCCGGGAGTTTATGATGTAGAATTAGCTTTAAATTTTAGATTTATTTATTATCAAAATTTTGAAAAACAGAAAAATGATATGTTATTCAATATAATTGATATGATTTTATTTGATCTTTTGATTGTTAATCCAGATCGTCATACTTTAAATTGGGATATATTTTTTGATTACGAACAATTTGGATTGATTCCTATATTTGATAATAATGCTGCATTTTCTGATTCTAATTGTTGTATATTTAATTTATTTGGAGGAATAGAAGAAAATGAAAATGTTATGCGCCAATTATTGGATAGTAAGTTTTCTGATTATGCGCTTTTTAGAATGCAAGAATTCATGAATATTATAAATCCTGATACAATTGATGGCATCATACGTAATGTGTTAGTTAAAAATGGTTTGTTCTTTCAATTGGGAATAGCAAATGAAATAAGTAAAAATTTTAAAAAAAATTATAATGATATATTTAGTGCTTTGTCTAAAAGTCAAAAGAGCTTTTTATTATCGTAGAATAAAGATTTTTAATTATAATTTTGTTTATATTAGAGTTTTTACTCTAATTTTTTTATTTGTTTTGTGTTAAAATAATTGAAGAGGTATTTATTATGAATTATCAAAATGAATTAGATAAAGCTATATTAAGTTTAGATAAAATTCCAACCTTATTACTTCATTCTTGTTGTGGACCATGTAGTAGTTATGTTTTAGAATATTTGTCGAAATATTTTAGTATTACGGTATTTTATTATAATCCTAATATTGATACTAAAGATGAATTTGAAAAAAGACTTCAAAACCAAATTAAAGTTATTAATGAAATGCCTTTTGCTAATAAAGTGTCTTTGATTGAAGGAGAATATGACTCTAGTTATTTTCTAAATTATATAAAGGGTTTAGAGGATAATGTAGAGGGTGGAGAAAGATGTCATAAGTGCTACTTAATGAGATTAGAAGAAACGGCTAAATTAGCTAAAGAAAAAAATTTTGATTATTTTTGTACAACTTTAACAGTAAGCCCTTATAAGAATGCTTTTGTTATGAATGAAATCGGTAGATCTTTAGAAAAAAAGTATGGTGTTAAATATTTGTATTCTGATTTTAAGAAAAAAGAAGGATATAAAAGAAGTATTGTTTTATCTAAGGAATATGATTTATATAGACAAGATTATTGTGGTTGCGTGTTTAGTAGAAGGGATAATATAGATGAATAAAATTAAAGAAAAATTTATATCTTTTTATAACAGTGAAAATCCTACTAAAATAGAGTATGGTTTTGTTATTTTAGTTTGCTTTATTATGTTAATTACTTATGCTTATAATGACTTGAAGAGTTTAACTATTTGGTCTACTAATATTTTAGACGTGGTATATGATTTTAAAATTCAAGATTATTTTTCTTATACAGCTCTTAATATTTATAATGCTCCACATCAATATGTGTCCGGAACAGTATATAATTTAATTCCTTGGGCTATATGGAATATTCCTATATGGATAATGCAGAGGTTCTTTAATAATCCAATATTATTTAATCCTATATCTTTAATATATTCCAATATGTTTTTAGTAGCTTGTTTGGTATTTACTTTATATTTTACTTATAAAATAGTAATGAAATTAACTAATGATTTGTCTAAAGCTAAATGGGTTATATTTTTATCCCTTAGTTTTATATATACTTTGATTGGTATATTTTATGCTGGTCAAACAGACATAATGATTTCTTTGTTATCAGTAATGGGTTTATATTTTTTGATAGAAAAAAAAGAAAAATATTTTTTAATTTTATCTAGCTTTGCTATATCAATTAAATATTTCTTCTTTTTCCCTTATATTGCAATTATATTGCTAACAGAAAAGAAAATATCTAAAATATTTTATAAATTATTTATTGGTTTAATTCCAACTATAGCAAGTTTCTTAGTATTTCACTTTATGCCAATGTATAGTGTATCAAGTGAGGCTAATCCCTTTTATTGGATGATTAATGATTTTGTAAATGGCTTTGTTGTAGTTAATAATGGTAATACTTTATCTATGTTTATTTTGGGATTACTTTTTATCTATTTTATGTCTTATATTACTAAAGTAAAAGATGAAAAAGAAAAGATACATTATATTATTTATTTAATTGTTGCAAGTTATTCTATGATATTTATGTTTTCAACTTATGAATTTTATCGAATGATTTTATTAATGCCTTTTATTTATATTTTATTTTCTTTAAGTAAAAGGTGGAATCTTAATATAATACTTGAGACTGTTTTATCTTTAACTTCTATATTTTTAATGATAAATCATAATCAAAACTATTTCTTTTCTAATGTTAATTCCTTAAATGGAGGACTATTAGCTAGCATGCTTAATATAACTAACTTTAATGATTATAGTGTTTATATGGTGGCTAATAGTATTCCTTTTTATGGTGTTTTATCTAGTGTAGCATCTTCTATATTAGTTGGGGTATTTATAATTATATTGGTAATAAATCATCCTAGATTTAAAGATAGTTTAATTCAAATTAAGGATGATATTAATGTTAGGGGTTTAATTTGGTTAAGATTGTTTATAATTGTTCCATTTATTATGTATAATATTATTATGTTGTTGAGGTGATTTATGAAAAAAATTAGTTTTGTGATTCCGTGCTACGGTAGTGAGCTTACTATTGGTGGAGTAGTAGAAGAAATTATTAGCAAAGTAAAAGAAAAGAAAGAATATGATTATGAAATTATTTTAGTTAATGATCAATCGTACGATAATGTATGGGAGGTAATTAGTAAGATAGCTCATAAAAATGATAAAATTAAAGCTTTAAATCTTTCTAAGAATATGAATAAGCCTGGAGCTTTAATGGCGGGATTATCTATTGCAAAGGGAGACTTTGTAACTTTACTAGATGACGATGGACAATGTCCAATGAATGAATTTTGGACAATGTTTGATTGTGCTTTAAAACATGATGTTGTTATGGCGAAGTATCCTGTTAAGAAGCAGAGTGCTTTTAAAAATTTTGGAAGTTTTGTTAATAAAAAAATGGCTGAAGTTTTAATAGGTAAACCTAAAAAGTTATATTTTAATAATTTTTCTATTATAAAAAGTTATGTTGTAAAAGAGATTATTAAGTATGATAAACCATATCCTTATGTTGAAGGCTTAATTTTAAGAGTAACTAATGATATTGTAAATGTTACTGTAGAAGAGAGAAAAAGAAGCATAGGTAAAAGTAATTTTACTTTTAAGAAAATGCTTAAAATGTGGATTAATGGTTTTACTTCTTTTAGTGTTAAACCTCTTAGGTTGTCTACTTATATAGGTTTTATATGTGCTTTTATAGGTTTTATTTATGGCATTTATATTGTAATAGAGAAATTTACTAATTCTATTACGGTAGTAGGTTATAGTTCTTTAATGGCAGCTATTTTATTTATTGGTGGGCTTATTTTAATGATGTTAGGTTTAATTGGCGAATATGTTGGAAGAATCTATATTAGTATTAATAGGGCCCCACAGTATGTTGTTAAAGAAAGCATTAATGTAGGAGATAGTGATGAGAAAGTTTAAGGATTTGTTTTCTTTACATATTCTACTTTTTTTCTTTTCTTTGACTAGCGTTTTTTCTAAGTTAGCAAGTAATGAAATATTTTTATCTTTTAAGTTTATATTATATTATGGTATATCTATTTTAATTTTAGGGGTATATGCTGTAATGTGGCAACAAATACTAAAGAAATTTTCTTTATCTTTTGCTTTTATAAATAAAGGCATTACTGTTATATGGGGAATGGTATTTGGATACTTTATTTTTAGTGAAGGCATTACTATTAATATGATAATAGGCTCTGTTATTGTTTTAGTAGGTATTAGTATGGTGGCTACTAATGAATAGTTTATTTTATGCGGGAATTTATTTATTTGGAATTATTATTTCGTCTATTGCGCAAATAATGCTTAAACAAGCGGCTTTAGTTAAAAAGGATAGTATAATTAAAGAATATTTAAATTTTAAAACGATGCTAGCTTATTTTGTATTTTTTTGCGCGACTTTAATTACGGTATTTGCTTATAAGGGATTACCTTTAATGTATGGAGTATTACTTGGAACTAGTGAGTATATTTTTGTGTCAATTTTATCAGTAACTATTTTAAAAGAAAAGATGCCTTTAAATAAGATAATTGGTTTATCTTTAGTTGTAATAGGTGGTATAATATTTTTTATATAACAAAAGGCTAATATAGCCTTTTTTATTTTGGTGTTTTATAGTATAATTAATATAATTGTGGATGGTGATATAGTGAGGGTAGATCATAACTATAAAAATGATGTTAGAAAGATAGAAAAGTATAGAGCAAAGCTTATTTTTATGATCAAAAAAAATAAGTCTATTGATAGTATTAATGAGTGGTTAGTAGATAATTATTTTATTCTTTTAGAAAATAGAAAATGTATTATTGATGAATTAAGTTTTAATGAGCTTGAAAAGATTAAAAGAAAAAGAAAAAATTTCTTAATTCATTTGGTTGAAGAGATTTTAGAAAAAACTGGATATGCTTTTAATTCTAAAAAGATATATAGTGATATTTATAAGTTTCAAGAAAAAAATAATGACTATTTTTCTTATTCTGAACTTAGCTATATTTTTGTTATGTTTAAAATTGTTTTAATTAAACAGCTTCGTGATCTTTCAATGCGTTTAAATGAAAGATTAGAAATAAAAATGAAAATGGTTAATAAGTATAATAAAATTATAAAGAATTCTAATAGAAGAAATTTCAAGTTATCTAATTATTTGAAAATAGATGAAGAACTATTAAATAATGATTATTATGTTGAACAATTAAACCATTTACTTAGAAGACTTGGAAGTGTTTCTGAAGATGAGTTTATTAAATTAAATAAAATATTTGATGAAAAAAATTTATCAATGAAAGATATGATTGACAATGCTCATAAGAAGTATACTGAAGATAGCATTTTAATGTCTAATATTTTTAATTTTTTAAAGGGTATTATTAGAGTAGAGTTTCATAACTTTTTAACGGAAACTAGCCATGTTGAAAGAGTCCTTTGTAGTGAGAAAGTAAATATATATGAAAATATGTACGAAAACAATAAAGTAGAATACAGAAGAAAAGTATTTAAGAATGCTAAAAGGAAAAAGGTTACACAGTACAAGTATGCTATGGATTTAGTTAAAAAGTCTGATGAGGAAAATAGACATATTGGTTTTAATTTATTTAAAAAGAAAAACATTAAATTAAGAACTTATATTTATATATTCTTTTGCTTGCTTTTTACAATAAGTGCTTCTTATGGTTTTTCACTACTTTTACATGGTTTTACTTTTTTCTTGTTATTAATACCAATGAGTATTGTTTCAATAGAAATTATAAATCAAGTGCTTATGCATTTTATAAGACCTAATACTTTAAACAAAATTAAGTTTGAAGATAATATTATTCCTTTGGAATATTCTACAATGGTTATTATTCCAACTATTTTAAATAGTGAGGATAAAGTTAATAAAATGTTTGATCATTTGGAAGCTTATTATCTTTCTAATAAAAGTAAGAATTTGTATTTCACTTTATTGGGGGACTGTACTAGTGCGAAAGAAAAAGATATCCCCTTAGATGAAGTTATAGTTAAAGCTGGTCTTAAGAAAGTAAGAGAACTTAATCAAAAGTATAATGAGAGATTATTCTACTTCATTTATAGAAATAGATTTTATAATGAAGGAGAAGGAGAGTTTTTAGGGTTAGAAAGAAAAAGAGGCGCTATTAATCATTTTAATAAATTAATATTAGGACAGTTAAGTGAGGAGGAAACTGAAAAGTATTTTAGATGTGAAACATTTAAAAGATTTAATAAGAAAATTAAATATGTTATTACTTTGGACTGTGATACTAAAATAGTTTTAAATACAGCTATTAAGATGGTTGGAACTATGGCTCATCCTATGAATCAAGCTGTTTTATCAAGTGATAAAAAGGTTGTTGTTAGTGGGTATGGTATTATGCAACCAAGAATTAGTATTGATGTAGAAGTTACTAATAAGAGTCAATATTCGCAGTTATTTGCGGGTCTTGGAGGATTAGACATATACACAACGGCATTTTTTGAATTATATCAGGATGTTTTTGGTGAAGCTAATTTTGCTGGTAAGGGTATCTATGATTTGGAAGTATTTAATACTGTTTTAGATGGAAGATTTCCTGATAATTTGATTTTAAGTCATGATTTACTTGAAGGAACGCATATAAGAGCAGGCCTTATTGATGATTTGGAGGTATTTGATGAATATCCTTCTAGTTATTTAAAAGATTCTGCTAGACATCATAGGTGGAATAGAGGGGATTGGCAGATAATATCTTGGTTATTTCCTAAGGTTCGTGATGCTAAAAATAAAAAGATTAAAAATGAAATTAATGCTTTATCTAAATGGAAGATTTTTGATAATTTAAGAAGAAGTACGGTTTATTTCTTTTTGATGTTATTTTTGTTTTTTGGAATTACTTTTGGTGGGGAATGTGCTGTATATTATTTTATAATTACTTTGTTTATTATATTTATACCATCATTTTTCTATCTTATTTCTAAATTGTTTTATAGAAGTAAGAAGGATCCTTTCTTAAAATATTATTTGTTTTTATTCAAAGGTTTTATTGCAACTGTTGATAGGGCAGTAGTTACTTTTTCTGTTTTACCTTATGAAGTTTTTACTTATTTTGATAGTAGTGTGAAAGCATTATATAGAATGTTTGTAAGTCACAAAAAGCTTTTAAACTGGGTTACTGCTGAAGAGTTGGAAAGCAGAATGAATGATAAATTTATTACTTATATTAAAGCTTTTAAAATTAATTATATTTCAGCTCTTTTACTTGTAATACTATCAATTCTTTTTAATAAACAAGCGTTACCAATAGCTATTTTAACAAGTTCTTTATGGATACTTGCTCCTATAATTATGCATAGAATGAGTAAAAGTATTGTTGATAACAAGCCTGAACTTAATGGCTTTGAAAAAGAAAATGTTAAGGAATTGGCTTTAAAAACATGGAAATATTTTAGTGATAATTTAAATGAAAGCAATAATTATTTAGTGCCAGATAATTATCAAATTAATAGATATGAAAATTTTGATTATAAAACGTCTCCTACTAATATTGGTTTTTCTTTAGTTAGTATAGTGAGTGCTTATGAGTTAGGATTTATTGATGAGAAAAAAGCTGTTTTCTATATTAGTAATATAATTGATACGGTTGAGAGACTTGAAAAATGGAATGGGCATTTGTTTAACTGGTATAATATTTATGATTTAAAGAAATTACCTAATTATTTTGTATCTACTGTAGATAGTGGAAACTATACTTCAGCTTTGTTTGTTGTTAAAGCATTTTTAACTAAATTAAAATATCCTACTTTGGTTAAAAAGATAAAAGGTTTGATTGATGAAGTTGATTTTTCTAAATTATATAACTCTGACTTGGATGTTTTTAGTATTGGTTATGATTATACAGAAGATAAATTAATTCCTTATAATTATAATAATTTTGCTAGTGAATCTCGCTTAGCTTCTTTTGTTGCGATAGCTAAAGGTGATGTACCATTTAAACATTGGTTTTGTTTAGATAAAACACTTACAAAGTATAAAAGGTATAAAGGTGTTGTTTCTTGGAATGGTACTGCTTTTGAATATTTTATGCCTTTAATATTTATGGATACTTTTAAGCATACGATATTAGATGAGAGTTATCATTTTGCATTGTTTGCTCAAAAAAGATTTATGAAAAAAATTGATAAACGTCTTCCTTGGGGAATTAGTGAGTCTGGTTATAATGAATTAGATGACTCACAAAGTTATAAGTATAAAGCTTTTGGTGTACCTTTTCTTAAGTTTAAAGAGGAACAAAATAGTCCAATCGTTTTATCGCCATATAGTTCTATTATGGCTATTGGTCTTGATGAAACTTCTGTTTATCAAAATTTAGAAAAGTTTATTAAATTAGGTCTTTATAGTGAATATGGTTTTTATGAATCTTATGATAATGATGATAAAGCTGTAGTTAAAGCATATTATGCTCATCATCAGGGTATGATACTTTCTTCTATAGCTAATTATTTGAAGAAAAATGTTATAAGAAATTATTTTCACAATAACAAAGAAATTGATTCTGTTGAAATGCTTTTAAAAGAAAAAGTTCAACTTGATGTTTATATTAATTTAAAAGATACTAAGTATAGACGATATGACTATAATGTTGAGAATGAAGATTATGATATTAGAGAATTTAATGAAATTAATGAAGTCGATGAGTATTCGGTTTTAAGTAATGGCTTTTATTCTGTATTAATGGATGATAAAGGTAGAGGTATAAGCAAATATAAAAATCTTCAAATTAATAGGTATAGAAATATTACTGATCAAGATTATGGTATGTTTTTATATATTAAAAATAAGAAGAATAATCATTTTTGGTCTAATACTTTTGCGCCAACTTATAAGGAACCTGAAAAGTATAAAGTAATTTTTTCTGGCGATAAGGTTAAGTATATTAGAGATGATGAAGGTATAGCTACTACTACTGAAGTTGTTGTTCCAAGAAAAGATAATGCTGAAGTTAGAAAGATAACTATTAAAAATAATAATAAAAAAAGTGTTATTTTAGAATTAACTTCTTATTTTGAAATGATTATGTGTAGAAATGAAGAAGATATTGCTCATAGAACTTTTAATGCTTTAAGTATTACTAGTGAAGTAGAGAATGATTCTTTAATATTTAAAAGAAAATCTAGAACTAAAGATAATACTAATTATTTTATTATTAATAAAATGTTTATCGATAAAAGTAGTGTTAAAACTTATTTCGAAAATGATAGAACTAGATTTATTGGAAGAAATAATAGTATTTTAAGGCCTGATGCACTAACAAAAAACTATAAGTTTTCAGAGAGTGTTATTCCTTCAGTTGATCCTATTTCAAGTATTAGAAAAACAGTTACTTTAGAGCCTTCTAAGAGTATAGAGTTATATTTGATATGTGGCTTTGGTAAGTCAAAAATACAGGTTTTGGATATTGTTAATTCTTATGATTCTAAAGAGAAAATAGAAAACATGTTTAATGATACGGCTGTTTACAATCATATGATTGATAGTTATTCTAATATTACTTTGGATCAAAAGAGAATATATAATAAAGTATTAAAGTATATTTATAGTAAGAATTTTAATAAAGTTAATTTCTATAATGATTTAAGTAAAATAGATAATTTGGATAAGAAAACACTTTGGAAGTATGGTATTTCTGGTAATTTACCAATAGTACTAGTAGAGGTTTATGATTCATCGGATTTATATTTAATTGCTGAACTTTTAAAAATGTTTGAGTTTTTTAAAACCAAAACAATATATATAGATGTTGTTATTTTAAATAATCAAACTAGTGAAGATATGACAATTGTTAAATATATTAATAAGTTTATTTACAGAATTAATCATTTAAATTATTTTGAAAATACTTTAGGTAATATTTATAATATTGCCAAAAGAGATTTAAGTACTCTAGAAGAAGAGAAGATTAAATTATTTTCTTTGGTTAGTTTAACTTCTAAATATTTAGGGTCATTTGAAGATCAAATTGATAGTTCTTTTGATTTTGTAACTTATGATGATTTTAGAAATTTTGAATATATTAAAAATATTAGAAATGATTTTACTAAAAAATTAGATTTTGATAATAGTTTTGGTGGTTTTACTAATGATGGTAAGGAATATTTAATTAAAAATGTTTCTACTCCTATGCCTTGGATTAATGTACTAGCTGGTAATCACTTTGGTAGTATAGTAAGTGCTGGAGCGGGTGGATTTACTTATGTTAATAATAGTAATATGTTTAAGTTTAGCTCTTGGAGTAATGATATAACAAGAGATAACATTAGTGAAAAGATTATTATTTCAGGTAAAGTATTTGTGCCATCTATTGTTAAACATGGCTTTGGTTATACAGAAATGTTTGCTGAAACAAAAGACTATAAAATATGTATTACTAATTTTGTTGGTTTGAACAGTAAAAAGAAATACTTTAAAATTGATATTAAAAATAAAACGGATTATAAAAAAGAATTAGATATTGATTTATTGGTTAAGATGGTTTTAGGTAATAATGAAGAATATACTAGTAAATATATAATGGGTGACTTTGATAAGGATAGAAATATATTTGTTATTCAAAATAAAGCAAGTGATGTATATTCAGAAATTTTAACTTATATGACATCTAGTTTAGATATTGAAAGATATCAAAGTGATTTATATTATAAAACGATAGGCGTTTCATTTGAGCTTAATAAGTTAGAGTCTAAGAAATTCTCTTTTACAATGGGTGTTTTAAATGATGATGAAAAGAGTATTGATGAAGAGTATAGAGAAATTACTAATTTCTGGGATGATAAGCTTGGTTCTATTTTAGTTGATACTCCTGATAAAAGCTTTAATTATATGATTAATGGTTGGTCTCTTTATCAAGTATATTCATCTAGAATCATGGCTAAAGCTGCCTTTTATCAAACGGGTGGAGCAATTGGTTTTAGAGATCAATTACAAGATATGATGGGTATTATATATAATGATCCTAATGCGGTTAGAAATCAGATTATTGAACATGCTAAACATCAATTTTTAGATGGATCTGTTCTACACTGGTGGCATGAAGATGTTATGTTTGGTAGTAGAACGACTTTCTCAGATGATTATTTATGGCTTATTTATGTTACTAATGAATATATTAGAATAACAGGTGATAATAGTATATTAAAAGAAAATGCTTGCTTTGTTAAAGGAGAAGAGTTAGGTGGACGTAGTGAGATGGGTTTAACTTATTCTTACATTAATGAAGAAAAGACTATATATGAGCACATGAAGTTATGTGTTTCAAGAGCCTTAAATAGATTTGGTCAACATAATTTACCTTTAATGGGATGTGGTGACTGGAATGATGGTATGAGCCATGTTGGAAGAGGCGGAAAAGGTGAAAGTGTTTTTGTAGGTTTCTTCTTATATGATATTCTTCAAAAGATGAGTGATATTTCTACTTCTTTAAATGATAAGGAGTTTGCTGTAACTTGCAACAATAAGGCGGTTTCATTAAAGAATGATCTGAATAATTATGCATGGGATGGAGATTGGTATTTAAGGGCTTTCTATGACAATGGAGACTCTATTGGATCTAGAAATAATATGGAATGTAATATTGATTTACTTAGTCAAACTTGGAGTATTTTATCTGATGTAGCTCCAACTGATAGAAAGAAGAAAGTCTTAGAAGAGGTTTCTAATAAGTTAGTTGATAATGAGAATAAGATTTTGAAGTTATTAACGCCTCCTTTTGAAAATTCTATTAATTATCCAGGTTATATTAAAGATTATATTCCAGGAACTCGTGAGAATGGTGGACAATATACTCATGCTAGTTTGTGGTATATCCTCTCTTTATTAAAAGAGCATGACACGGATAAAGCTTATGAATATTATAGTTGGATTAATCCAATTAACAGAACTAAAACTTTTGAAGATGTATTAAAGTATAAGGTTGAGCCTTATGCGATTGTAGCTGACATTTATTCTAATCCTGATCTAGTAGGTAGAGGTGGATGGAGTTGGTATACTGGTTCTGCTTCTTGGTTTTATAAGATTGGTATTGAAGAAATACTTGGATTTAAAAAAGAAGGTAATAAGTTAAAAATTGTACCTAATATTTGTAGTAAATGGAGTAAATATTCTATTAAATATAAATATGAATCTTCTGTTTATGAAATATTTGTTATTAATGGTGTAAGTAGTGGTAAAGTAGAAATGGTTTTAGATGGTAAGGCTATTAGTGATGAATTTATTACTTTAAAAGATGATGGATTGGTTCATAAATTAGAAGTTAAGATCAAAGGATAGTGATGAACTATTCTTTTTTCGTTGACTTTTAATTTGATAAAATATATAATAGCGGTAAAAAAGGAGAATATATGGGAAGAAGAGAAGAAAAACTTTATTTAACGCCTTTAGAAATTTATCGTTTAGTTAAAGAAACTGATGCTTCTGCACGTTTACATCCTGAAAACTCGATAGTTAGCGATTTAGAAAGCAGAGTAAGAGGATTTGATGAAACGATTGATATTAATATTTTACCTTCAATCTTTAGAATTGTTGCTTTGAGACTTAATGGTTTATTGCTTAGTAAATTAAAAAGTGTGAATGATGATGAAATTAAAGCAGCATTAGAACAAAATGGTTTAGCAATTTATTATGTAGAAAAACCAACAGTTGAAATGCAAATAATGGCCGTTACACAAAATCCTTTGGCAATTCTAGCTATTAAGAATCCTTGCGAAAGGGCTATTGAAGTAGCTGTTGCTACATATGGCGTTCTGATTAAAACAATTAGTAATCCTGCTAATCCAGCTATAAGAATAGCTATTGATAATATGGCAGTTAGGAGTATTACAAAATATTTTCCTAATTATGACAAAGACAGTGAAGATTTTTGTGAATATGCTGACCGCAATCTTGGTAAACAAATATTAGAAAAATATGCACTAATTCAAACCGTGGCGTTAAAAACGGATACGAAACCTTTAGTTTCTTCGGAATTAACTCAAATGGTTGAAAATTATAATGATGTTTATAATGTATATGTTGGTATTGCTACCGCTTATGTTTTAGATAACTCACAAAATACTGAATATGATACAGAGTTAGCTTTTTTAAGAAATAGATATTATAGTACTTTAGGTATAACACCAGAAGAAGAACAAAAAAGATTTGAAAAAAAATAGGGGGATTTATGGATAAAGTTTCTAATGGTATTGAAAAAGAATTTGCTCCAGGAGTAGCAGATGAGGAAATTATTGAATCATTAAAAGAAAATGGTTTGCGTATTTATTATGTAGAAAAACCAACAGAAGAAATGCAGAGAATAGCTGTTAGACAAAATCCATTGGCTATAATAGGCATTAAGCATCCTTGTGAAGAAGTCTTTAAAATTGCTTTTAAAGCTTTAGGATATTTGGTTTTTATGTTTCCAGAATTAGAAGAAAATTTAAAAAATATAGCTATAGAAAGTATTTTGGAATCTAAAATAGATGAGGAATTTAGTGAAGAAGGATTAAGACTTACTGTTGATGAAGTGGATTGTAGAATTAGGAAGTCTCGCCTTAGAATTAATGGTGATTTAATAGGTAGAGTTTTATTTAATCAACCCATTAATGAAGATCTTGATAAATTAGAAAACCTAAAGAAAGCTTTTTATAGAACTTTAGGAATAACAGAAGAGGATTATCAAAAGGAAATGCATTTGAGAAACAATGCTTAAGCACATAATATGAAGTGATATATTAAAAGTAGACAGGAAAAAAGAACTGTTTACTTTTTTATTGACTTTATTTGCTTTAGTATATATAATAACTAGCAAAAAGGGGGAAATATTATGAAAAAAAATGTAACTCTTACAACGCAAGAACTTTTGAGTGTTCTTTTTGCTCATAAAAAAGATTCTAGTATTGTAGAGGTTATAAAAGATCCAAAGCGAATAGAGAGTGTTCAAAATCCTTGTGCGATTTTAAAAAAATTAGCGTTACAACAGGATGGATTATTGTTAGGAAGCATCAATGGTGGTGTGACTGATGAAGACATAGATATAGCTTTAACACAAAATGGATTAGCTATTTATTATGTAGAAAAGCCAACGGATGAAATGCAAGTAAAAGCTGTTAAACAAAATGTTTTAGCGATTTTTGGAATTAAAAATCCGTGTGATAAAGCTATTACAGCAGTTGTTAATGTATGTGGCTATTTAATTTTTTGTTATAAAGATGCTGGTGATGAGGCTAAAGTGTTAGCGGCGCAGAGCTTAGCAAAAGCGAAAATGTTTGAAGATTTTGAAAATTCAGATGGAGATTATTATATTTTTACTAATGAGTCTTTTTCAAAGTATTTGTCTTATTTTATGGACTTAGTTTATAGTGGTAATCCAACAATTGATGAAACACTTGAAATTTTTGATAAAAGATCAGCTTTTTGTGAAGCTATTGGCATTGATCCTATAACGGATGAAAAAGTAAAAAATAAGTAAGGAGAATGTATGGCAGCTACTGTTACAGATTATTTAAACTGTATAGATATTTAGCAATTTACAAGAATGCTTGGTGGGAATGTTGTTATTTATGAAGAAGGAAATCCAGTCGGATTTTATCCATTATCAACTGATAATTCAATAAAATTGTCATTGAAACAAAATGGATTACTTATTTATTTTATAGAAAAGCCAACAGAAGAAATGCAAATTATAGCGGTTAGACAAAACCCTTTAGCAATTTTATTAATTAATAATCCTATAGAAGAAGCCAAAAGAATAGCTGTTTCTATTTGTGGGTTATTAATTTATAGCTTATCTGATTTAGATGATTTTACTAGAGAAATAGCTATTGAAAATATGGCAGAATGGAAGCTTGGAATAATTCTGTTGCAAGTAAAAGATATAATGTTAGTAATACTAGTAATTATTTGTTTTTTAAATATAATGAAGTTATAGGTGGCGTTAGAGAAAGAGTTTTATCTAAAGCTCCCAATGCTTTAGATAAAGTTCAATTTGAAGAAATGATTAAAAGAGTTTGCCTATTGTTAGGTATTACTATGGAAGATTATAAATTTAAAAATAAAGTAATGTTTTTACAAAAATAGACATATATGAATAAATATGCCTATTTTTATTTACAATTATATTCAAAATCTGTTATACTTAATAAGGAAATGGTGAAGGTAATGAAGAATAATTTTGATAGATATATTTTACTTTTAATAATTGCTTTACTATTGTTTTTTTTAGGTGATTATGTTTTAAAGACTTTTAAATCAGAAAATGCTATAGCTCAAAATACGGAAGTAAAAGAAACTATTACTAATTATGGATATTCTTTAAGTAGTAATGATACAAATATATATAGTGATTATTTTAGTGAATTAAAAAATTTATTAAATGAAAATAATTTTAATGAAGAAGAGTATGCTGAATTAGTTGCCAAATTATTTGTTATTGATTTTTATACTTTAGATAATAAAATGAATAATAGTGATGTAGGTGGTTTAGAGTTTGTTTATTCAGATATTGTTTCTAATTTTAAACAAAAAGCAGAAGATACAATATATAAATACATTGAAAGTAATATATATGGCAAAAGAGAACAAGAATTACCAATTGTAACTGATGTTAGTGTTGAAAGCATTAAAAATGTTATTTATAATTATGATGGCTTAACTGATAAGAATGCTTACGAAGTAGAAGTTAGTATTAGTTATTATGAAGATTTAGGCTATGATACAAGTCTTACTTTGTATTTTGTACATGAGGACAATAAATTAAGTTTAGTCGAAATGGGGTAGAAATATGAAAATATTATTTATATCATCCGATTATCCAAGACCGGAAAAAGGCTCAAATATTTATACTGATTTAGCTCAAGAGCTTAATAATAGTAATCATGTTATTAAGGTGGTTGTTTCAGAAGAAAAAAAGAAGATTGATAAAACGGAACTTTTTGAAGAATATGGAGTTCCGGTTTTAAGGGTTAGAAGTGGTAATTTATATGAAGTAGGCTTTGTAGAAAAAACTTGGACTTTTTTAAATATTAGTAGACATTTAAAAAAAGGAATAAGAAAGTTTTTTTCGGGTGAAAGCTTTGATTTGATTTTATTTCAATCACCACCTGTTACTTTTAATAGATTAATTGCTTGGGCAATGAGAAAGTATAAGTGCAAATCTTATTTAATGATGAAAGATATTTTTCCTCAAAATGGTGTTGATATTGGGCTATATTCAAAAATTAATCCAATATATTGGTACTTTAGGAGTCAAGAGAAAAAACTTTATAAAACTAGTTCTTATATTGGATGCATGTCACAAGGGAATATTGATTATTTGCTTTCTCATAATAAGTATTTATCACCAGATAAAATGGAGCTTTTTCCAAATACGGTTAAAGTTGGAAGAATTCCAACTATAGATCCTCTGGAAAAAGAAAAAATAAGAGGAAAATATGGACTTAATAAAGATGATGTTGTAGCTATATTTGGAGGTAACTTTGGTAAGCCTCAGGGTTTGGATTTTTTACTGAATATTTTAAATGAGTATAAATATTCAAAAAGAGTTAAGTTTATACTTATTGGTAGGGGAACAGAAAAAAATCGAATATTTGGTGAAATAAAGGAAAAAGGATATTCTAATGTTTATACTTTTGATTTTGTTCCAAGAAGTGATTATGAAAAGTTAACACTAACATGTGATATTGGCTTGATTTTTTTAGATAGTAGGTTTACTATTCCTAATTATCCATCTAAAACTTTATCTTATTTTGAAAGTTCATTACCTATAATGGCAGCAATTGATTCTAATACTGATTATGGTAAAATGCTTGAGGTAAGTGAATCTGGATTTTGGGTAGAAAATGGAAATATAAAAGCGTTTAAGAATAAATTTGATAAATTAGTAAGTGATAAAAAGTTAAGAATTTTAATGGGAAAAAACGGAAGAAGTTATTATGAAAAGGAATGTAATGTTGAAAAATCCGTTAAAATAATAGAAAGTCATGAGGAGAAGAAAAATGTTTAAGGATAAGGTTTTATTAATTACAGGAGGAACAGGGTCTTTTGGAAATGCTGTTTTGAAAAGATTTCTAGATTCTGATTTAAGTGAAATTAGAATATTCTCAAGAGATGAGAAAAAACAAGATGATATGAGAAAGAAATATAACAATCCTAAAATCAAATTTTATATAGGTGATGTTAGAGATTACAATAGTATTGAAGATGCTATGGATGGAGTTGATTTTGTATTCCATGCGGCGGCTTTAAAGCAAGTACCATCATGCGAGTTCTTTCCAATTGAAGCTGTTAAAACTAATGTATTAGGTACTAATAATGTGTTAGAAGCTGCTATTAATCATAAGGTTAAAAAGGTTATTGTACTTAGTACTGATAAAGCTGCATATCCAATTAATGCTATGGGTATGAGTAAGGCTATGATGGAGAAAGTGGCTGTAGCTAAAGGAAGAAATTTAGGTGATGGCTCTACTGTTATTTGTAGAACTAGATATGGTAATGTAATGGCTAGTCGTGGTTCTGTTATACCACTGTTCTGTGAGCAAATAGAAGATGGTAAGGATTTAACTATTACTAATCCTGATATGACTAGATTTATGATGACTTTAGATGATGCTGTTGATTTAGTTATTTATGCTTTTCAGAATGGTGAGCAAGGAGATTTGTTTGTTCAAAAAGCGCCTGCTGCTACTATTGATGTTTTAGCTCAAGCTGTTAGAAATTTGAAGAAAAGTAATGTTGGAATCAAGAATATAGGAACTAGACATGGTGAGAAATTATATGAGGTTTTAGTTACTAAAGAGGAAATGGTTAAGGCTATTGATTTAAAAGATTATTATAGAATTCCAGCTGATAATAGAGATTTAAATTATGAGCAGTATGTTTCTAAAGGAAATGCTAAGTTAGATGAAATAGAGGAGTATAATTCTCATAATACTAAAAGACTTGATGTTAAAGGAATGGAAGATTTATTAAAAAAATTAGATTTATTTAAGTAGGTGAATTATGAAGGTATTAGTAACTGGTTCAAATGGTTTTATTGGTAAAAATTTAGTTTCGCATTTAAAAGAAAAAGATTTATCTATTGTTACTTTTGATGTAGATGATGATTTTAGTAAGATTGAAAATAATATTAATGATATTGATTTTATTTTCCATTTGGCTGGTATTAATAGGCCTACTAATGTAGAGGATTTTTATAAAGGTAATACTGATTTTACTAAGAGATTAGTTGATTTAGTAAAAGACAAAAGTATACCAATTTTAATTACTTCTAGTATTCAAGCTGAAATTGATAATGATTATGGTAAAAGTAAGAAGTTGGCTGAAGATTATATTAAAGATAATTTAAATAATTTTTATATTTTTAGACTTCATAATGTGTTTGGTAAGTGGTGTAGGCCTAATTATAACTCTGTTATAGCGACTTTTTGCTACAACAGGGCAAATGATTTAGATATTGTTGTAAATGATCGTAGTGTGGAAATTAACTATATTTATGTTGATGATATTGTAGAAGAGTTTATTAATATTTTATATGGAGCTAAACCTAGTGAGATAATTGATGAGTATTGTTATATAAATCCTAGATATAATGTTTCTTTAGGCTTTATAGTTGATAAGTTGGAAGAGTTTAAGAAGTGTGACAGTTCTATATTGGTTCCTGCTACAGGAAATGATTTTGTTAAGAAATTATATTCAACTTATGTAAGCTATTTATCTAAAGAAAAGCTAGCCGTTTCGCTTGATAAAAAAACGGATGAGCGGGGATCATTTGTTGAGTTAGTTAGAACTAATACTAATGGGCAATTTTCTCTTTCTTATAGCAAGCCTGGTATTGTAAGAGGTAATCATTATCACCATACTAAATTGGAAAGATTTATTGTTGTAAAAGGAAAAGCAAGAATAAATTTCTCTAGTATCATAAATGATGATAAGTATTCTATTGTAGTAGATGAAGATGATATTAAAGCTGTTACTATTCCTGTAGGATATACTCATAATATTGAAAATATTGGCGATGATGAAATGATTTTAGCTATTTGGTGCAATGAGTTATTTGATGCTGATCATCCAGATACATATTTTAAGAAAGTAGGGGAATAATGGATAAGTTAAAAGTTATGGTTGTTGTTGGAACAAGGCCTGAAATTATAAGACTTTCTGCTGTTATTAAAGCAATTGACAAATATTTTAATTTAGTTTTGGTTCATACTGGACAAAATTATGATTATACTTTAAATCAAATATTTTTTGATGAGTTTGGTTTAAGAAAACCTGATTATTATTTGGATTCTCCAGGTAAGCATTTAGGTGAAACGGTAGGAAATATTATTTCTAAAAGTTATGAAGTTATTTCAGAAGTAAAGCCTGATGCTCTATTAGTCTTGGGAGACACCAATAGTTGCTTAGCTGCTTATTCTGCTAAGAGATTAAAGGTACCGATCTTTCATATGGAAGCTGGTAATAGATGTTTTGATTTTAATGTCCCAGAAGAAATTAATAGAAGAATAGTTGATCATATAAGTGATATTAATATGGCTTATACAGAAAATGCTAGAAGATATTTAATTAACGAAGGAATTAAGAATGATTTCTTATATGTAACTGGTTCTCCTATGAAGGAAGTACTTTATTCTAATATGAAGTCTATTGATTCATCTGATGTATTAAAGAGACTTGATTTAAAAGAAAAAGATTATTTTGTAGTAAGTGCTCATAGGGAAGAGAATATTGATATAGATGCTCATTTTATGAGTTTAGTTGATAGTTTAAATAAGGTAGCTTCAAAATATAAGAAAAAGATTATTTTTTCTACTCATCCTAGAACTTTAAAAAGAATTAAAGAGAAGAATATTAAGTTTAATGATTTAATTGTTAATTTAGAACCTTTAGGATTCTTCGATTATGTTTGTTTGCAAAAACATGCTTATTGTGTTTTGTCTGATAGTGGAACTATTCCTGAAGAATCAGCTATTTTAAATTTTCCTGGTGTTTCTTTAAGAACTAGTACCGAAAGACCTGAAGCACTTGATGCTGGAAGTATTGTACTTGGTGGGATTAATGAAAAGGATATTATTAATTCTATAGAACTTGCTGTTGCTTCTTATGTTGAGGGTAGAGAAAATCCTGTAAAGGATTATCGTGATGATGTTTCTTTAAAGGTTGTCAAAATTATTCAAAGTTATTATAATATTGTTAATGAAAGAGTTTGGAAGAAATGAAGAAGAAATTAGTTCAAATTAATGTTGTATGTAATGGCTCTACTGGGAGAATAATGTGCGATATAGCTAAAAAGGCTACAGAAGAAGGCTTTGAAGCATATTGTTTTTATGGTAGAGGAAATCCAAATAAAGATGTAAATTGTATAAAAATAGGCAATAAATTAAGTGTTTATTACCATGTTTTTTTGACTAGATTATTTAATTTACATGGACATGGATCTTATTTCGCAACTAAAAAAATGATAAAACAAATAAAAAATATAGATCCAGATGTTATTCATTTACATAATATACATGGTTATTATTTGAATTTCAAAGTTTTATTTAAATATTTAAAAAGTGATTACAAGGGTAAAATTATTTGGACTTTACATGATTGCTGGGCTTTTACTGGGCATTGTGCACATTTTACAGTAGCAAAATGTAACAAGTGGAAAAACTGTTGTGGTAATTGTCCCCAAATTAAATCATATCCTAAAAGTTTGTTTATTGATAATTCTAAAAAACAGTTTTTATTAAAGAAAGAAATGTTTTCAAATATAGAAAACTTGATAATTGTAACACCATCAAATTGGTTGAAAAGTTTGGTTGAAAAATCTTTTTTAGGAGAATATGAAATAAAAGTTATAAATAATGGTATAGATACAAATATATTTAAACCAACTTATGATGAAAGGATATATGATAAATACAATATTCCAAAAGGTCAAAAAATAATATTAGGAGTAGCTAATAATTGGTATAATAAAGGGTTAAATTACTTTCTCAATTTAAATAATGTTTTATCTTCGGAATATACTATAGTTTTAGTTGGCGTAAATAATAAACAATTAGATGAATTACCTAAAAATATAGTTGGAGTTATAAGAACAGATAACATTAATGATTTAGTAAATATTTATTCTATTTCTACTGTATTATTTAATCCATCACATGAGGAAACTTTTTCAAAAGTTACTATTGAAGCAAAATATTGTGGCACCTCTGTTATAGTTTTTGACACAACCGCGCCAAAAGAAATAATAGATAAAACAGATTGCTTAATAAAGAATGCTTTAAACAAAACTGAAAATGAAATTTCTAAAGAAGTATTTGAATACATTTCTAAAAATTTGAAGGAACCAATTATTAATAACAAAAAATATGATAAAGATATAATGATATCAAATCATTTATTATTATATAAATAGGAGGAATATTATGAGCATATTTTATATTTCAACAGTTTGTTCAAATAAAAAATACAAGGAACTTTGTGATCTTAATAATGAAATAATATATCCTTCAAATCAAAAATTTCATTCAGCAATTTTGAGAGGTTTAATAGAAAACAATTGTAATACTATAGTTTTTTCTGGATTGCCAACTTCAACAAAGAAAACAAAAAAAAGATTATTTACGTTTCAAAAAGAGGAAGAAAAAAACGTCAAATATTATTATCCGTTTTTTCTTAATTTGAAAATTTTGAAAAAGATTTTAGTTATATTACAATTTATTTTTATTTTTATATTTTGGCTTTTTAAAAATGTTAGAAATGAAAAAAGTGTATTAATAGATTCTGCCTATATATCAATTTCTCCAGTGGCAATTTTCTTGGCAAATGTTTTTAATATTAAAATAGGAACTATTGTTGCAGATATATACGACTATACTTCATCTAAAGTATTACCAAAATCAAAAAGAAATCCAATAAAAAAAATTTCTTGTAAAATTTCAAATTATTGTTGGAAAAATTATGACTTTTTTGTCCTTTTGACAGAAGAAATGAACAAAATAGTTAATATAAATAATAAGCCTTATATTATTATGGAAGGCATAATTGATTTAAATAAAATATTAGATAATAAAAAGAAATCATTAAATAAAGAAATGATTTTTATGTATGCCGGTGGTTTAAAGGAAAAATATGGTTTAAAAACTTTTATTGAAGCTTTTAACAAAATAGAAAACAATAAAGCAAAGTTATGGATATTTGGATTTGGTGAACTTGAATCATATATTAGATTATTAAAAAATAAAAATATAATTTATTATGGTTCTGTAACTAATGAAGAAGTATTAAAGATGGAAAAAAAGGCTGATATTCTTGTAAATCCTAGATTTACAAATGAGGAATACACTAAGTATTCATTTCCTTCAAAAACAATTGAATATATGGCATCAGGTACTCCCGTTTTAACTACAAAATTGACTGGTATTCCAAAAGAATATGATGATTTTTTGTATTACTTTAATGAAGAAACAGTTGATGGCTTTTATAATAAAATTTTAGAAATTTTAAACATTTCTAAAGATAAATTATTTGAAAAAGGAAAAAAAGCAAAAGAATTTGTTTTAAATAAAAAAAATAGCATTACTCAAACAAAAAAAATAGTTAATATATTAAAGGAAGATAATCAAAATAATAAATCTTTATTTTTATTTCAAGCCTTTTCTTTAATGATTATTTCATTTATAACAATTGTTCCGAACAGTTCAAACAAATATATATTTTTCTTTTCTTTTATACTTTGGCTATTATCTACTTATTTTATGGATAAAAAATTTTTTATAAATTTCTTTTCTTTTAAAAACATTCCATTTATAATGATTATTATATGGATTATTTCTTATTGTATATATTGGATAATTGGAAGAGCAGATTTATTATGCCTTTATTTTACAACTTATGTAAGGATCATAATTACGATTCTTATAGGACTTTATCATTTGAAAAAAAGTGATAAAAGGATTATTCATTTTATTGTGGTTTTTTCAGGTTTTTTAATTTTAATTATTAATTTGTACACAATATATTGTAATATAAATTACTATAATTTATCTAGAATTTTATCTACTGGAACTGATATAGGCATGAATTTATACGGAATAGCAAGTTATTCTTATATTTACGGATTAGTTTTTTTACAAATTCCTTTAATATATTTATTTTTTAAAGGACCTTCAAAACACAAATATTTTTATTTTGCTTTAATATTATCCTCAATTGTCACAATATTAGTAACAGAGTTTTTAATTGGAATTATATTATTGGTATTAGGGGTTATTATGTATATATTTAAGATATACAATATAAAGAGACTTTTATTATTTTTGTTTTTTGGAATTATATTACTACTATTATTGATAAATCCTCTGTCAAGTTTGTGTGAAAATCTTTCAAAAAATATAAATAGTTATAATATTAGTATGCGTTTAAATGATATATATTTATTATTGAATAATCGTATTGACGAAACAACAGATATAAAGGCTAGATTTGAGGTTTATGATATATCTATTGATTCTTTTAAATCAAGTCCAATAGTAGGAGTTGGATTTAAAGGTGATGAAAAATTTATTATAAATGTAGGGAAGCATTCAACAGGACTGGATGAATTGGCAAAATTTGGTATTATAGGAGGAATAATTTTATATTCCTTATTTATAATTTTAATAAAAAATTTGATTTCTTGTATTAATAGTAAGGAAATAAAAAATATTTTGTTTATATCGTGTTTCTTGTTTTTGATTTTTTCTTTTATAAATAACTCTTTATTTGCTACTATTATATTTTTTACATTTTTACTAATTCCTTTTGTTTTAAAAAGTTTTGAATTATTATATGAGGAGGACAAAAATGAAAATAGTTTGGATAGTTAATACAATTTTTCCATACCCATCAGAAGCTTTAAATTTGCCAAAACAAGTATTTGGAGGATGGCTTAATTCGCTATTTGAAGAATTAGTAAAAACAGAAAATATTCAAATGATAATAATAACAGTATCTGATAAAATAAAATACACAAAAATTGAAAATAAGAATGTTTCATATTATATCTTACCAACTAAAAATAAATTAAAACTTGATAATAATTTAAATAAATTTTATCAAGATATTATAGGCTCATTTAATCCTGATATTATTCATATTCATGGAACCGAGTATCCGATGGCATTGCCATTATTAAATAATATAAAAATTAAACCAGTTGTTTCAATTCAAGGTATGTTATCAGTTTATTCAAACTATTATTTAATTGGACTAAAATGCAAAGAAATTATTCGAAATATTTCTTTGAGAGATGTTATAAAATTTGATAATATATTTATACAAAAGAAAAAAAGTATTAAAAGAGGAAAATATGAAAAAGAAATAATAACAAAGGCAAATAATATTATTGGAAGAACCTCTTGGGATTATTCAAATACATATGCAATATCTAATAATATAAAATATTATTTCTGTAATGAAAGTCTAAGGAATAGTTTTTATAAAAAGACTTGGAATCATGAAGAAATTGAAAAACATTCTATTTTTATAAGTCAAGCTTCTTATCCAATAAAAGGATTTCATTTGTTTTTAGAAGCTTTAACAATTTTAAAAAAAGATTATCCAGATGTAAAAGTATACGTAGCTGGTAATAATATTTTGTTAAGTGAAACATTAAAGCAAAAATTAAAAATTTCTGGATATTCTAAAATTATTAAGCAAAAAATAAATTATTATAATTTGAAAAAGAATATTATTTTTACTGGATTATTATCTGAAGATCAAGTTGTAGAAAGACTTTTAAAAAGTAATGTTTTTGTACAAGCTTCTTTAATAGAAAATAGTCCAAATTCTCTTGGGGAAGCAATGTTATTGGGTATGCCTTGTGTAGCTTCTAATGTTGGAGGCACTAGTGATATGCTAATTGATAAAAAAGAAGGATTGCTATACCCTTTTACAGAGCCGGCAATGTTAGCTATGTATATATCAAAAGTATTTGATAATGATAAGTATGCTTTAGAATTGGGTAAAGAAGCTAGAAAACATGCTTTAATAACACACGATAGAGAAAAAAATGCTAAACAAATGTTAAATATTTATGACCAAATAATTAAAGGAGAATAAAATGTTAAATAATATCAAAAAAAAGATAATTGCATTTAAAAATAATGATTTATTTAAAAAAGCATTTATGAACAGTAGCTGGTTAATGCTTCAAAATATATTCTCTTTAGTAACTGGTTTATTTGTAACTGCAGTAGTTGCAAGATATCTTGGAGCAACAAATTATGGAATATTTAATTATGCTTTATCTATAACTTCTTTGTTTTCCGGAATAGCATCTTTTGGAATGAATCATATTGCTATAAAAGATTTAGCAATTAAACCAGAGGACCATTCAAAAATAATGGGAACAGTTTTGATTTTAAGACTTATATTTGCGGTAATATTGTTTATTGCGTGTCAACTTGTTTTATATTGGTTATGTTACCAAGACCAATTGACATTTATTGTTGGTACTATTTTATCTGGTTGTATGTTATTTAATATTTTTAATATAATAACTTATTATACTCAAGTAACACTTAACTCAAAATTTGAAGCTATTTCTAAAATATTATCTATGAGTATTTTAATGATTTTAAAATTATTGGTAGTATATTTTAGCTTAAATTTAAAAATGTATGCCTTTTCTTATTTAATTGAATCTATAATTTATGTTTTAATTTTATTTATTTCATATAAAAAAATAACAAAATCAAAAAAATTTAAACCTTGGTATTTTGATAAAAGTTATGCTAAAAAACTTTTATCATCGTCTTGGTATTTTGCTCTTTCTTCTATAATGGTTATTATATATTTAAGAATAGATCAGGTAATGATAGGAAAAATGATTGCTGATAAATCACAACTTGGAATATATTCAGCAGCTGTTAGAATAACAGATCTTTGGACTTTTGTTCCCTTGGCTTTAATTAGTTCATATAGACCTATAATTATAGAAAAGAAAAAAGAAGGAGAAATAAAATATTACAATAATTTACAAAGACTATATTATATAGTTTCATTTATTTGTTTTATATTTTTAATTTTTATAATAATATTTTCTAAAATAATTGTTATAATATTATATGGAAGTGAATTTATAGATGCTGTTAATCCTTTAAAAATTCTTATATTTGGAACATGGTTTGGTGTTTTAGGCAATATTCATTATATTTGGATGTCATGTGATAATAATCAAAAATATAGTTTGTTATATTCAGTCATCGGGGCTTCAAGTAATATAATATTAAATTTATTTCTTATTCCTATATATGGGATAATGGGTGCTGCAGTAGCAACTTTAATAAGTCAAGTTTTATCTAATATAGTTTCATTTGCCTTTTTAAAGAAAACAAGAATATTATCAAAAATGATTTTAAAATCTATTTTTTTACCAAATTATTTTATAAATTTAAAAAGAAGAAGTTTAAAAAATGAATGATGAAATTTTAAAAAAAATGCAAAAACATGAATTGAAAATATTAAAGGAATTTGCGAGAGTTTGTGAACTGATCGGAGTAAAATATTATTTAGATGGTGGGACAATGCTGGGAGCAATAAGGCACAAAGGATTCATCCCTTGGGATGATGACATAGATGTTTTTATGCTAAGAGAAGATTATGAGAAACTTTTAGCTGCAGCTCCGAAACATTTAAAAAAACAATATTTTTTACAAACTTTTATTACTGATAATGGATACTTAAATAATTTTGCAAAAATTAGAGATAATGAAACCACTTTTATTGAAAAGACTGTTAAAAATTCTGATATTAATCATGGAATATATATAGATATTTTTCCAATTGATAATTATGACATTAATAAAAAAGCAAGAAATTTTATTTTTAATAAATTAATAAATTATTATATTTTAAAATTATATAGAAATTATTCTGTTGATACTAAGAAAAGAAAACTAAAAAAATTTATTTCGCTTTTAATACCACATAGCAAGAAAACAAATTTAAAAACTATTATAAAAAAAGAAAATATTTTTGTTAAAGATAGAAAAAATAGGTGTAAATATCTTAGAAATTACGCTTCTGTATATTCTTTAGATAAAGCAATATTTAAATATGAATGGATTGGAAATGGAAAACTAGTAGACTTTGAGGATATGAGAGTATATGTTCCAGAAAATTATGATATGTGGCTAAAGACAATCTATGGAGACTATATGAAATTGCCACCCGAAGAAAAAAGAAAACCTCATCATGATTATGAGAAAATAGATTTTGAAAAATCATATACTGAGTTTACTAAATAACAACAAATTAAAACTTAAAAGTCTATAATTTATAGATTTTTTTTTCAAAAAAATGTATATATGATATATTATAAATAGAAGTATATGAATAATATGAACTTAATAGAATTTAAAACACAACATAAAAATTTACTTAAAAAACATACAAACCTAGAAAATGAAATAGTTATTGAAGTAACTCTGAATTTTGTAGAAATGTGGGTATATGAATACAAAAGACCTGTAGTATATAATTATACCTTTTTGATAGATAAACTAATTAGAAGCGACTATTCTATGAATATAGACATGCATTTAAATTAAACTCCATTTAATATTATAAAAAATGATCAAAAGGATATAGAATATCGGGTAAACGATGAAAAAAATAATTAGAGTAGGGGATGTAATATCATTTTATAAAAGACTTGAAGAAAAGCAAATCGTTAGAGCAAAAGCAATAAAAATAAAATATTATAAAACTCTATTAGAAATGTATACAGACAATTTTGATAAAGATTTTAAAGATAAATATAAAATCCCGATTCAGTATAAAACCAAATTGGGATTCTAAAGTTTTTTAAACGTGTCTACTGTTTGTTGACTAGTTCAATATTTTAAAATAATTCTTTTTTTATTCTGTTGTATCATTGCTCTCATCATTAGTTGTCTCATCATCCGTAGTATCACTAGTAGTAGCTAAACTACCATTTGATATATATAATGTAATACTTCTATTACTAATTTTATCTAGTCTTTTTAAAGCTACTATTGATTGATCAATAATAGTTCCTACAGGCTTTGAACTATCTTTTTCTACATAGTCATAGTTAAATCCATTTTTAGATAACCAACTATTAGCGTAACTTTGGCTATAAACTGTGAAATTAGGTAAAGTAGGGAAGTAAGTATAAGCTGTATATTCAGATCCTACTGCAACATATTCATATGGATAATCAATTGAATAAGTAAATGTCTTAATATAGTCTTGCGTAATATTTAAATTGTTTTTCATGGCATTAGTTACAGCAGTAACACTATCTTCATTTAAGATATAATCCCATAAAACTAAATTCATGTTTTCATCATATATCATTTGACCATTACCTTGTAATAATAAAGACTGGATATTAATTTCGTTATTATGTGTAACTAACATATCTTTAGCTATATTATAAAAAGATAATATTTGATTTGTAGTAAAATTAGTATCAATATTGTTAGATATTGTATTAAGGACACTAGTTATTTGATCAATACTATTTATATCTTTTAATTTGTTTAAAATAGATTCTATTATTAATTGTTGATTTTGCTCTCTATCTAGGTCACCGTTAGCTAAATCGTGTCTATTTCTTGCTAAAACTAGAGCTTGTTCACCATTTAAAGTTTGTAATCCTGCACTAATACATACTTCGCTTTCTCTACTACTATCATTTGTGCATAGGGCTTGTGGAACGTTTACTTCAATACCACCTAGAGCATCTACTAATCCAACAACACCTTTAAAGTTTATTTTAACGTAATAATCAATTGGAATATCAAAATAATTTTGAATTGTATTTATCATACATGATGTACCTTGCCAAGCAGCATGAGTTATTTTATTTTCTATTTGGTTTGTAAAACAAGCAATAGGTACATAGCTGTCTCTTGGAATACTTACCATTGTTATATTAGAAGTATTTGGGTTAAAGGTTACAACAATTAACGAGTCACCATTAGAAGCTGCTGTATTATCTAATCCATCTACTTCAGAGTCAACACCCATAAGTAATATAGAGAAAGGTTCAGCTAAACTTTTAGTAGAAGTTATTTCTTCTTTTTTTACTTTTTTTGTTTGAGTTGTTAATACTTTTGTTTCAGAATCAATATTAGCAAATTTATCAATAGTTATATACATTGATGAGTAATTACTTGTAACAAATATAGCTTCTATTTCTTTATTGTATAAAGCGTTTAATAGAGCAGTGAAGCTATCATATTCTACTAAATCTAAAGTTAAATTATTTTTATCTATTATTTCTTTGCTGATGATATAGCCATCAATAGATTCAGTATCACTTACGATACCAACTTTTTTATTATTTAAATCATCAATATTAGTAATTCCTGAGGTGGAAAGGGTTACTAAACTAGTAGAATAGGTAGTGTAGTCTTTATTCACACTATCTATTGTTGAATATAGTCTATTAATAGCAAAGCCTATTGCCATATTAACAATTATATAAAGAACTAATAAAGTATAAAAAATAGTATGTTTTTTATTTTTAACTTTCTTTTTTATAAACTTTAACCACTCAGTTATAATTAATGCATCAAAGGTTATTAAAAGAGCAATAAATAAATATCGACCTTTATTTTCTATACCATTTAGTAAATATATTGTATGTATTAAATAAAAGTTTGTAGCAAGGGCTATCAATGATAGAAATGTTACAAACAATTTAGGAAATTTAATTTTAGTTTTTTTTGCCATAATATCACCTAACTAATTATATCATAACTATAAACTAATTGATAAAAAAATTAGAAGATGTGATATAATTTAATTGTATATAATTATTAAAGGATGTGTGTATATATGTATGACTCAAGGTATGAAGGGAAGTCTTTAGATTATCTTCAACGAGCTAAATCATCTATTCAAAAACAAATTGAACAATTAAGAATAGAAGAGGAAAAGTTAAGAAATTTAAGTCAAGTAACACATAGAAGAACAAGCGAACAAAATGTTTATGAAAAAAGAGTGAATAATAACAAAAAAGTAATGAAAGAAACAATATTAAAAATTGGTGCGAGAACTGTTATATTATCTTTTGTTTTCTTTTTCGCTGGTAGCATACTTATTACTAATGTTGTACCACTATTGATTGGTTCTGTAGCTGCTGGATTAGGAATATCCGTTCCTTTATCTTTAGGTGAATCTATTTGGAAAATGGGTAGTTATGATAGAAAAAATAATAGGAGATTGCAAAATAATAGCAATACAGATTATTTGGCAATTAGTAGTGAAATTAATAAATTAAGTCTTGAATTAAGAGAAATTGATAGACAGATTAGACATATAAATCCTGTAGATTATAACAAAAGTCAACCAAGACAGCAGGTTGTAGTGACATATGAAGATGCACCTAAAAAACAAAGATGTAGTGAAATGCCTGGCTTAACGGTATACCAATCAGACCTATATGGGGGAAATATGGCTCTTTATAATTCACCTCCTAAGCAAATTAGGCAAGGATATAGCAATTCTAATAATGGTCATCATAGAATATAATAATAAAATAAAGGAAAGTGATATTTTTGAAAAATAATAATTTGGAATATATGCAATTATTAAACAAGCAAATAGAAATATCAAGAAGAATTACTTTTTTAAAAGAAAAACTTGGTACTGATAAATATCAGATAAATAAAAAAGATGATTTTTTTAAAACGGGAATAAAATATTCTACAATATCTTTGATTGAACAGACAATTTTAGTGGCTACTATTATATTAGTAGGAGCTACTATTGTTGAAATTGGGGCTTTTGCTTTGTCAAATTGGGCATCATCTATATTAACAGAAATTGGGATTATTTCAGGTGGTGCTTCTGTTATTGTAGGTCCGACAGCTTTTTATATAAAAAAAATAAGGGAAGAAAAGCATAAAATAAAGAAATATAAATTAGATGACGACCTTTATCAAAAAAAAGTCTACGAAACGGAATTAACTGATTTGGAAAAAAAATTAAAAAGAATTAACTTGATGATTCAAGTACATCAATCATCAGCAATAATAAATAGTAGGGAAAAAGAAGTTACTCCAGAATTTGATTATACCATTGTTGGTGGTGAGACTGGTAAAATTGATGTTTTGCCAAGAGAAGATGATATGCAAGCAGGAATGCAACCAGGTGATCCATATGATCCACATAATTTTGGAGGAAGAAGCAGATAAAAGTAGAATTAAAATAAAATCAGCAATGATATTTACTTTTGGTTTAAAATGTGATATATTAAATATGCAGTTGAGATAATATCAATATATTTGCGGATATTATTATAGTAAATGTTAATCGCTCTCGGATGGTGCGAACAATAAATTATTCCGAATGAGAAATGTTAATCGCTTCTAGATGGTGCGAGCAACAAATTATTCTAGACGAAAATGATGAAAACTTTGCCGAATAGGTAGAGTTTTCTTTTTTTGTATGATAAAATTATTTAAAAGGAGATATCATAATGGAAATAAGAACAGGATTTATTTATCATATAAAAGACTCTTATTTTTTAAAAGTTAATGATACATCACTAATGGCTAATCATGAAGCTGGACATTCTAGACCAACATACTTTACTATTAAAGATGAAGATGTTTTGTGGTTTATTCCATTAAGTAGTAAAGTTGAAAAATACCAGAAAATCGTAAATAAAAAGGTATCAAAATATGGTGATTGTAAAACTATATTAATAAGAAAAATTGCTGGTAAATATTCGGCTATTTTATTACAAAATGCTTTTCCTATTTTGGAAAAATATATAGATCATCCTCATATAATTAATGGAAAGCCACTTAAGGTTATTGAATCTTTAAAAGAAGAAGTTCTTGATGATTTTAAATATATGATGTCTATGAAAGAAGAGGGAAATAACTTATTTTTTACAGATATTGATAATTTAAAAAAAATAATGCTAGAAGAATTATTAACAACATAAAAGTAGAATTAATTTTCTACTTTTATTGTTTCATAATATAAAAAATGATACAATGTTATAAGAAATAGGTGATTTATGAAAAAAGCATTATTTATAGTTCATGAATATTATCCTGTAGGAAGCGCAATTACAAATTGTTTAAAGCCTATTATAGATGAAATGTTAAAAGAGAATATTGAAGTAAATGTATTAACAAGAAAGTTTCCTTTAAATTTAAGAGATTTTGATGTTATTGATGGAGTTAAAGTATATAGAGTAGAAGACAAATATTTAGAAGTTTTAAATAAAAGAGATTCTTTTAAGAAGAAAAGTTTAAAGTACTTATTTTATAAAATATATTTTCATTTATTATTTATTAAGAAGAATAAAAGTATAGAAGATGGATTTTATGATAAAAAAGCTATGATTAAGCAAGGTGGTAAAATAATTGATGGAGTTGATACTATAATTTCTTGTTCTTTTCCCTTTACATCACATAAAATTGCTTATGCGTTAAAAGGAAAAAGAAAGTGGATTGCTTATCAGTTTGATCCATATACTTATAATTATACTTTGAATAAAGAACAAAAAGATAATAGATTAAAAGTTGAATTAGAATATTTAAAAAAAGCTGATAAGATTTTTATTACAGAAGAATCATATAATGAGAATATTAAAACAGAATTAGTTGAACTTAAAAATAGATATGTTGTATTACCTTATGCTTTAATTAAAAAAAGTCAAATAGATGTTACAAGTAAAAAGGAAGATAGTATTAGTTTAACTTTTGCTGGAACTTTGTATAAAAATTTAAGAGAACCTTTTAAAATGTTAGATATATTACTTAGTTTAGACATAGATATTAAAATTAACTTGTATTATAGTAGTGAGATAGAAATAATTAAATGTTTAGAAAAATATAAAGATAAAGTTAATTTGTATTTTAAGAGTAGCAAAGAAGAATGTGATAAAGCTTTAGCTAATACTAATATTATTTTAAATATAGGAAATACTATGATTAATCAAACACCAAGTAAGGTTTTTGAATTGATTTCTTTAGGAAAACCTATAATAAACTTTTATACTAATAAATTGGATACTAGTATGAATATGCTTAAAAACTATCCTTTAGTTTATAATGTATGTGTTGATGAAGTTGATTTATTAGAACTTAAAAAATTTGTTATAGAAAATAAATATGTAGTTAAATCATTTGAAGAGGCAACAAAAGGCTATTTAAAAGCAGATGAAGTTGCTCATAAATTTATTGAGGAATGTGATAAAAAATGAAAACAGATAAAACAAAAAGTAGCTTATTAAATGCCATTACGATGATTTTACAAACAGGAATCATTAGTATTTTATCTTTAGTTTCAACTAATTTAATTTTAACAAATTATGGCTCTGATTTTAACGGCGTAGTTGCTACTGCTAATCAAATTATTAATTTGTTATTGATTGTTGAAGGAGGATTTTCTTTAGCTATTAATGTAGCTTTATTTAAGCCTTATGTTAATAATGATACTAAAAAAATAGACGCTATAATGAGTGCTTCTAAGAAAATTTTCTTTAAAATTGGATTTG
>JAQUYH010000025.1 GCA_028691955.1 Bacilli bacterium
TAATTTATATAGGAAGTGAAAAAATAATAATCGGAGTGACTATTATTTTTCACTATTTATAGATTATCTCTATTTAGAAACCATTTATTTCCCCCAAATAGATTCACAAATTGCTTGATACAGAGATTGTCGTTCAATTATATCTTCTTTTTTGAAATCTAGATGAGGCTTGAATGGCAAATTTAAGTGGTTCTTCATATTGAGAAAGTTGGGATTGTTTTGATAGGTCAAGTTGCTTAAACTTTGCACTAGCAAATTCTCCTTTATATAGTGTCCTAATTTATTTTTATATGGCTTGTCTCCGTATGATTGATTAGTTCCTCTAGGTAATAAAACTAACGCACCTAATCGATTCCTGTATTCTTGAAAATCGGATTCTTGTTCAAACTCATCTCTATGTTCTTCAAATTTATCAGCCCAAATATGTTCTACTTCAAAGGGTTTTCCACCAGGGTTGTGATAATACTTTTCAAAGGAGGAGTTCAATCCTGTTTTTTGCTCAATGTGTGCTGTTATTCTTGATAATAAAAACTTTACAAAGATTCGATTTTGCCCATGAAGTCTGAATTTATTAATCCCATCCCAATTTTCGTCCATACTTGCAAGTTTATGCTCTAATATATTATTGAGCTCATCAATGTCTTTTCTGCGAATTTCTTTTACCAAGGTATACATGGTATATCGGATTGAACTTGAAGCAAATTTTCTAAAGTTGATAGAACGTTTCACAACAAATGTTTCGATGTAGCGAGCTACAGCATTCATTTTTTGTTGTATTTGATATGGGTTGTCTTCTATTTTTAATGGAGCAAGAAGTAATGGGTAACTCAGTGAATTAGCAATACCCCATCTGCTAATATAATAAATGTGTTGAAAAGGGTTTTTAAATTCTCTTTCTGCTTCCATTATCTTCAGATAAGCATGCAAGAAAAATTTAAAATCATAATCAATAAAGCTTTGGAAGTCTTCTGAGTTTTCTTGTAAAATGCCTGCTTTATCTAAATTATCTCGAAACCAGCTGTGAAATCTTGTGCCAATCTTTTCAAAATCTTCATTTTTAGAACCTGCTTTTCCTGGACGTATAGTATCTGCATATTGTGCGCGAAACCAAGCTTGGACAAATCGGAGATCTTCATCTTTATCATATTTATGAAGTTCTTGCATTGATTTTTTCCAAAGTTCATTAGCTTTTTGACGTTTCTTGTTGTCACTGAATCGGGATAATATAAAACCTTTAAGCATTTCTGTAGGTGTTAGATTTAACCCACGGTCATTCATTGTTTCGAATATAGTGTAAGCATTTTCATCTGAGTAGGCAACAATCTCTACTAAAATCACATTATACTTAAGCCAGTCAATAAAAAATGGCAAAACATGATTCTTTATTTCTTCTGGAAATGCTTTTTCAATATCATTATACCTAGCTGTCATATTAATGGTAGACTCATCATCGGTATCTTTTACTTCATACTCACCTTTTCTGAAAAGCTCATCCATACATGAGATACGTTCGTCTACTTGTATATTAAACGATTTTTCTCCATATTTTTCAGAGAAAATTAGGGATTCTATTTTTTCGGTTAATCCCAATTGCTTTTGAAGATTGTTGAGATAAATTAAAAGTAAAGTTATAGAGGTTAACCGTTGTTGCCCATCAATAATACTTCTATTACCGCTTTTTTTATTTACAACAAATGGTCCTAGGTAATAGGAGTTGTATTTTTCTACATCCTTACGTTCATGATTGTCTTCATATTCATTCAGAAAAGCAGAAGTTAGGTCTGAAACTAATTGTTCAATGTGTCGTTCTTCCCATTTAAACTCTCGTTGAAAGTAATCTACAGTGTACTTTATATCACTCAATACATCTGAGATTGACTTGTCATTTGCTTCAATTTTATTACTTAGATTATCCATATTGTGTTTTTTGTTAATTACTTGTCAATTATTACTCTTTAGTTTTTTCATCACGCTCCCCCCATAAAATACCTTTAAAGCCTAATAGTGGTGTAAACGATAATAGGGAATACGCTCAATTCATTCTTTTTGCATTAGTCAACGTCTAATTTCTAAACTAATTTATCTATCTATGTAAAAATGTCTTGAATTGTCAATTCAAAGTTTTTTATAATATGAAACTTGAAACTCTATGACTCTCTTATTGCCAAATGCGCGAATAAACAAAGCAGTTTCTCCTTTTATTTTAAAAAAAGTATGTTTTTCCATCAAAGATAATCAATTTAACAATACCTCACACCTGTTAGTTAATGATATTATTTCCATCTAAGTATATTCAATATCTGTTTTTAAAATTCAGTTATAACTAACAAGAGGTTTACTCAACCTCTTTCCTTAACATTTTCACATATCTTTTCTTTCAGTCAAGAATAAAGAGCCCAATAGAATATAATCCAATATTGAAAATACCAATAGAGAATATACCAGCCGGAAAAATCTCGATAGAAAACTTGCCGGCAGCGAAAAGTTTTATCAAAGACTCAAAAAGAGTCGAGTGTTACCGCTCGCGCGGGTTTGTAACCCGTGTGCCCTATGGAATAAAATCATGGATTTTAACGCTATGCGTTATTCCAGGGGGTGAATCGCGTAGCGATATTTTTCTTTTCACTGCTTGTTTTTTCTGCTTCGCAGCACACCGATTTGGAAATCGGCGCGAGCGGAG